>JANYJD010000338.1 GCA_025358555.1 Rhodoferax sp. | reverse complement strand
GGGCCCGGTGCCTGCGCGCCGTTGCCAAATATCAGCGCCTGCGGGTTATCGTTCACCACGCCCACCACGCGGCCCACCTGGCGCACGGTGCGGGTGGCTTCTTCTGACGTCCGGTTCAAGCGCGGCAGGGTGGTGGCAGCCAGCGTCTGGCCAGTGCTGGCCAATGCGTCAACGCCCTCGGCCAGCTTGTCCAGCGTGCCGCCGGGCTTGCTCAAGGTTTGCGACACCTGCTTGAATTCGCGTGCCGAGGCCTTGGCCTCGTCAGCACTGGAGCCTACGCTGTCGGACGTGGCCTGCATTGTCTTGAGCGTGACGTTCATCTCCTGCACCAGCTTGGGCAGGTTCATCTTCTGCGGGCCAAACTGCGCGTCCAGAATCCTGTCGGCATTGACTGAAAGCTGCTGGATGCTGGATGCCGCCTGGCCAATGCCCTGTGCCGCCTGGCCCATGCCCTGCACTGCGCTGAACAGGGTTTTCTGGTTCTCGGGCGTCAGCAGCAGATTGAGCCGGCGGCTGGTTTCTTCCACCTGCGCCAGGATGTTGGCGCCCTGGTCGGTCAGTTTTGAGAGCAAACCGGGCCGCATGGGAATGCGCGCCACCGTGTCCTGCGGCGCGGCCAGCGGCTCTTTGGATTCACCGGAGTCATCGAGCTGGATGAAGGCCAGGCCCGTCACGCCCTGGAAGCCCAGCGTGGCAAAGGTGGAGCGCGTGATGGGGGCACCCTCATCCGTTGAAATGCGGATCAGCACGTTGCCGCGCGTGACCGGGTCAAACCCGATCTTGGTCACCTTGCCCACCGCCACACCCTTGAAGCGCACGCCCGCCTGCGGCTGCAAACCGGTGACGCCCTCGCGGCTTGAAAGTTCGTATTCGCGGTGCATCTTGGTGTCGCGCGTCAGCCAGATGGCAAATGCCACCAGCAGGGCAGACACCACCAGCACAAAGGCGCCGGCGGCAAAGGCATGGGATTTGTTTTCCATAAATGGGTCCTATACGGCGAAAGGATACTCGCGCAGCAACTCCATCGCACGCTGGCCGCGTTCTCCCAGAAAAAAGTCGTGGATAAACGGGTGCGGGAAGGCGATCACATCACGTGGCGGGCCGCTCACCACCACGCGTTTGTCGGCCAGCACGGCGATGCGGGTGGACAGCTCAAACAGCGTGTCAAGGTCATGCGTCACCATCACCACCGTCAGGCCCAGCTCGCGGTGCAAAGAGCGCAAGAGCGCGCAAAACGCGTCGGCGCTGTCGGGGTCCAGCCCGGCCGTGGGCTCGTCCAGCAGCAGCAATGGCGGGTCCATGATGAGGGCGCGCGCCAGGGCCACGCGCTTGACCATGCCGCCCGACAAATCCGAGGGCATTTTGTCGGCCTGCGATGCCTCCAGCCCGACCATTTGCAGCTTGACCAGCGCAGCATCGCGCACCAGCGCGTCGGGCAAAAACTTAAGCTCGCGCAGCGGGAAGGCAATGTTCTCCAGCACGCTGAAGGCCGAGAACAGCGCGCCGTGCTGGAACAGCATGCCGACGCGGCTGGCCGCACCCTTTTCGCCCTGCTCGTGGGCCGGGTTGCCCAGCACCGTGACATGACCGCGCGAGGGCAGCTCCAGCCCCAGCATCTTGCGCAGCAGCACGGTCTTGCCGCTGCCCGAGCCGCCCACGATGGACAGCATTTCACCCGCTTCAATGCGCAGGTTCAGGTCTTTATGGATGATTGCCTCAATGCCTGCGGTGCGGAAGATCGACCACAGGCCCTGGATGTCCACCACGGGATCCGTCGCGGGTTTCGTCATATCCCGAGATCCTTGAACACCACCGCAAACAGCGCGTCCACCAGAATCACCAGCGTGATCGACGTCACCACTGAGGCCGTGGTGCCCTGGCCCAGGCTCTCGGTATTGGGCTTGACGCGCAGGCCATAGTGGCAGCCGATGATGGCAATCAGCAGGCCAAACACCACCGACTTGCCCACCGCCAGCCCCAGGTTGGACACCTGCACGGCCTTGGGCAGCGCGCTGGCAAAAAACGCCGGTGTGATGCCAATCACCAGATCCGCCGCCAGCATGCCGCCCAACAGCGCCGCCACCGTGGTCCACACCGTGATCAGCGGCATGGCAATCGCCATCGCCATGGCGCGCGGCATCACCAGGCGGTAGCCCTGGCGGATGCCCATCACCTGCATCGCGTCCAGCTCTTCGGTGACGCGCATCACGCCAATCTGCGCGGTGATGGCCGAGCCACTGCGCCCGGCAATCAGAATGGCCGCCAGCACCGGCCCCAGCTCGCGGATGAGCGAGATGCCCAGCAGATCGACGATAAATGCGTCAGCCCCAAACTGGCGCAATTGCTGCGACACCAGGTAGGCCAGCACCACGCCAATCAAAAAGCCCACCAGCGCGGTGATGGGCATGGCCGTGGCACCAATGCTGTAGAGGTGTCCCGACAGGTCGCGCCACGGGCCGTCGCCCGGCCTGCGCGCCAGGCGCATCAGGTCCAGCAGCAACTGGCCCACCAGGCGGATCAGGTCGCGCGTGTGGTCCAGCGCGTGCAGCACCAGATTGCCCAGGTTCAGAAACCGCTTCACCAACCTTTGCCAGACCCACTGCACGGGCGTTTGCCGCGCAGCCGCAGGCGTGCCCACGGTGTAGCGCGCGACGCGCTCCAGCATGGCGCGCTGCGCGGGCAGGGCAAGCAGCGTCTGCGGCCACTGGCGGCCCCAGGTATTCCACAGCAGTTGCGCGCCGGTGTGGTCCAGGCGCTGCACGCCCTGCAGGTCCCACGCTGCGGCACCCGGTGAGCCCGCCGAAGCCGGGCCGGCTGCCGTCAGCCCGGCTGTCACACGCGCCCAAGAGTCAGGCTCGGCCAGCCGGGCTGCGGTCCAGTGGCCAAGCACCTGCTGCGCACGCAGCCCCTCAGGCGTGCGTGCCTCTGCAATGCGGGGCGGCGAATTGTCCAGGGTGCTGGGCGCGGTTTCCTCCATACGGGTGTGTGGTGTGACAGGCTGCGGGTTGTGATGGCGTTGTTGCGGCTATCGTACCTTGGCCTGCAACCGGCGACACATGGGCCGGCAAGTTGGCACGTCAAGCCTCGCTGGCCACTAGAGGCGGATGTTTCGCCGGGGCGCTTTTGCCGCGCAATTTTGCCGCGATGCGCCTGAGCCAGTGCTCAATGTCGTCGATGTAGGTAAACACCGCGGGCACCACCAGCAGGCTCAGCACCGTTGACGTGATCAGCCCGCCGATCACGGCGACCGACATCGGGCTGCGGAAGCTCGGGTCGGCCACGCCAAACCCGATGGCGATGGGCAGCATGCCGGCGCCCATGGCCAGGGTGGTCATGATGATGGGCCGGGCGCGCTTGTGGCAGGCGTCCAGCAGCGCATCCAGCCGGCTCATGCCTGGCACGGCGGGGCGGCCATCGCTGCCATCATGGCCGCGGCGCGCGACGATCGCGTATTCCACCAGCAAAATCGAGTTTTTGGTGGCAATGCCCATCAGCATGATGAGGCCGATCAGCGACGGCATCGAGAAGCTTTTCTGCGCAATCAGCAAGCCGACAAAGGCGCCGCCCAGCGACAGCGGCAGGGCACACAAAATCGTCACCGGGTGCAGAAAATCCTTGAACAGCAGCACCAGCACGATGTAGATGCACAGCACGCCCGTCAGCATGGCCAGGCCAAAGCTGGCAAACAGCTCGCCCATCACCTCGGCGTCGCCCACCTCGCGCACCCTCACGCCGGGCGGCAACTGTTTGATGGCGGGCAACTGCGCCACTGCTGCGGTGACGTCGCCCAGCGGCAGGCCCGACAGCTCAATCTCAAAGTTGACGTTGCGGGAGCGGTCGTAGCGGTCAATCACCGCCGGGCCGCCGGTCATCTCCAGCGTGGCCACCTGGCCGAGCATCACAGGGCCTGCACCGGGTTTGCTGCTGGGTACGGCCAGGCGTTCCAGCACGCTCAAGTCTTTGCGGGCTTCATCGTCCAGCTTCACCACCATGGGCACCTGGCGCTGCGACAGGTTGAGCTTGGGCAGCGAAATGTCGTAATCGCCCGCTGTGGCAATGCGCAGCGTTTCGCCAATTGCGGCGCTGGTCACGCCCATGTCTGCGGCTTTTGCAAAGTCGGGCCGCACCGCAATCTCGGGCCGGATCAGGCTGGCGCTGGACGCCACGCTGCCCAGGCCGGGGATGGTGCGCAGGTCTTTCTCCACCGCTAGTGCGGCGGCCTGCAATGCCACCGGGTCTTCGCCGGTGAGCACCAGCACATACTTCTCGCCGGAGCCGCCCAGGCCGACCTTGCTGCGCACGCCGGGCAGCGGCTCCAGCGCGGCGCGGATGTTGTTCTCGATGCCCTGCTTGCGCGGGCGGTCGCCCCTGTCAGTCAGCAAAATCGTGAGCGAGGCTTTGCGTGCCTCGGCCGCGCCCTGCGGCGCAAACGGGTCGCCGCCCACGCTGCCGCCGCCAATCGTGGTGTAGATGCTTTTGACGTGCGCCACTTTGGCAATCATCAGGCGCGCAGCCTCGGCCGCCGTGGCGGTCTGCGCGAGCGTGGAGCCGGGCGGCAGTTCCAGGTACACCTGCGTCTGGGAGTTGTCATCAGGCGGGATGAAGCCGGTGGGCAGCAGCGGGATCAGCGCCACCGAGCCAAAGAAAAACAGCGTGGCGCCGACCATGGTCAGCACGCGGTGCTTCAGGCACCACGCAGCCCAGCGCAGGTAGATGCGCATCCAGCGCGGGTCTGCCTGGGTTCCCACAATCGGTTTGAGAACATAGGCGGCCATCATGGGCGTCAGCACCCGCGCCACCAGCAGCGAAGCGACCACGGCCAATGATGCGGTCCAGCCAAACTGCTTGAAGAATTTGCCGGCAATACCGCTCATGAAGGCCGTGGGCAAAAACACCGCCACCAGGGTGAAGGTTGTGGCAATCACCGCCAGGCCAATCTCGTCAGCGGCTTCCATGGCGGCCTGGTACGGCGACTTGCCCATGCGCAGATGGCGCACGATGTTTTCCACCTCCACAATGGCATCGTCCACCAGAATGCCTACCACCAAAGACAGCGCCAGCAGCGTGATCACGTTGACGGAAAAGCCCAGCAGATACATGCCGATAAACGCCGGGATGACCGACAGCGGCAGCGCCACAGCCGACACAAACGTGGCCCGCCAGTCGCGCAAAAACAGCCACACGACCAGCACCGCCAAAATTGCGCCTTCGTACAGCAGATGCATCGATCCGGTGTATTCCTCTTGCACCGGCTTGACAAAGTTGAAGGCCTCGGTGAGCACGATCTCAGGGTGCTGGGCCTTGAGTTCGGCCAGCGCCTTTTGCACCGCCGCGCCCACCGCCACCTCGCTTTCGCCCTTGCTGCGGGACACTTCAAAGCCCACAACCGGATTGCCGTTGAGCAAGGCTGCAGAGCGCTGCTCGGCGGTGGTATCGCTCACCGTGGCCACCTGATCGAGGCGGATGCGCCTGGCCCCGCTGGCGCCCGAGGCATCCAGGTTGCCTGTCGTCAGGCTCAATTGAAGCTGGCTCAGTTCCTGCGCTGACTTGACGGTGGCCAGGGTACGCACCGGCTGCTCGCCGCCACCTACATCGGTGCGGCCACCGGCGCTGTCCAACTGCACCTGGCGCAACTGGCGGGAGATGTCGGCAGCGGTCGCGCCCAGCGCCTGGAGTTTGAGCGGGTCCAGCGCCACGCGCACTTCACGCGTCACGCCGCCCACCCGGTTCACGGCGCCCACGCCGCGCACAGCGAGCAGTGCGCGCGTGACGTCGTTGTCGACAAACCAGGACAGGGCTTCGTTGTCCAGTTTAGGTGAGGCCAGGCCGCTCGAAGGCGCGGTGCTGATGGTGAATGCCAGCACCGGCTGGGCCGCCATGTCGAGCTTGCTGACAATCGGGTCACGCACGTCGCCGGGCAACTCGCTGCGCACGCGCGCCACAGCCGAGCGCACGTCGTCCACCGCCTCCTGCACCGGTTTCTCCAGCCGGAACTCTGCAGTGATGGTGACGCCGCCGTCCTGCACCTTGGTGTAGATGTGTTTGAGGCCCTGCACGGCGGCGATGGAATTCTCTATCTTACGGGCGACTTCGGTTTCAAGCTGGGCAGGTGCGGCGCCGGGCAGTGACGCGGTCACCGTGACCGTGGGCAGGTCGATGTCGGGAAAGTTCTGCACCTTCATCGCATTGAACGAAATCAGCCCGGCAAACGTGAGCAGCACAAACAGCATCACTGCCGGAATCGGATTCTTGATGGACCAGGAAGAGACGTTCATTTTTTAGCCTCCACCACCCGTACCAGGTCGCCGTCGTTCAGGAAGCCTGCGCCGCTGGCCACCAGCCGCGCATCCGCCGCCAGCCCGCCGGTGATCTCCACCCTGTCGCCGGCCATGCGCCCGGTCTGGACCTTGACCTGGGCCACTCGGTTGTCAGCACCCACCCGGTAGACATAGCTGAAGCCATCGCGGATGATCAGTGCCGTTTGCGGAATCGTCAGCGCGTTTAAATTGCCCAACTCAAACTCGCCTTTGGCGAACATCCCTGGGAGAAAGGCCCCCACGCTTGTCGCTGCGCGTACTGCGCTGGACAGGCCGATGCCAGAGGCAACGGCTCTTCGCGCTGTCCCATCCTGCGAAGGCAGGATTGGAGCCGCAGCACTCAGCCCCGAGGGGACTAATTTTGGCTCCGCCGCTGTTCCAGAGCCTGGGGGCGGCCCGTCGGAAGATTGCTTCGGCGAGGTGCCGCCAGGCGAAGCTGGCAAGTCAACATACACCAGAGCCGAGCGCGTCACCGGGTCCACGGTAGGCGCCACCATGCGCACACGGCCTTTGACCTGCGCCCCGCTGGCAGCCGTGACGGTGGCGGCAGTGCCTATGGCAATGCGGCCCAGTTCGGCTGAGGTGACTTCGGCACGCCACTCCAGCCGGCCCTGGCGGATCATTCGAAACAGCTCGGTGCCGCTTTGCAGCACCGCGCCCACGGTGGCGCTGCGTGCCGAGATGATGCCGCTGTCAGGCGCCAGCACCTGAGTGTGCTTGAGGCGTTGCTGCTGCACGGCCAGCATCGCCCGGGCTGCGTCCACCCTGGCTTTTGCGGTCTGCTCGGAAGTCAGGTACTGGTTGATCTGCTGGGTGCTCAAGGCCCCCGTTGTTTGCAATGTGCGCGCACGCTCGGCGTTGCCGCTGGCATCAGACGCATTGGCCTGGGCCTCCGCCAGGCCGGCACGGGCTTGCGCCAGGTCGGCCTGCACGCTCTCGGGCGCAAAGCTTGCCAGCACCTGGCCTGCACGCACCACATCGCCCACGTTGGCCCGCACCGTCAGCAGGCGCAAGCCGCTGGCTTCACTTCCAACAATGGCTTCCTGCCAGGCGGCAATGTTGCCGTTGGCCGTGAGCTTGATGGCCAGGCTGCCCTGTTGGGGCGCGACGGTGGTGACCGTCAGCGCGGGCTTGGGTGAGGCCCTGGGCGCATCCGCAGCCTGTAATTTGGAATAAAAAAGGCCCATAGCCCCCGTCAGTATTGCATAAGTAGCTATTGATGTAATAGTAGCCGACTTGTTTTTGAAGATGTTCATCGGATGCCTGCATTGAATTGGGAATCACTGCTGCGAGCCAGCATGCGCTGGCGCGGCCGGTGCGGAAGCTTGCCAGCCGCCACCGGCAGCCCGGTACAGGGCGACCCAGGCCAGCATGCGGTCGCGTTGCAGCGTGAGCTGCACGGTATCTGCCGCCAGCGCCGTGCGCCGTGCGTCTTCGAGTTGGGGCAGGCTGCTCAAACCGGCCTTGAAGCTGGCTTGGGTGGCGTCAAACGCGGCGCGGTAGCCCTCTGCGGCCGCTTGCGTGTCGTCGCTGCGGGCCGCTGTGCTTTGCAGGTTGACCAGAGCCTGCTCCACTTCGCGCACGGCCAGCAGCACGCGGGCCCGGTACAGCGCTTGCGACGCTTCAAACCGCGCCTGGGCTGCGTCTGTATTGGCGGCGCGGCGTCCGCCGTCAAACAGCGGCATCGAGAGCGCCAGCGGGCCAATCGACCAGGTGGTGTAGCCATCGCTGCTGCCACCCGCCCGCAGGTTCAACGCACCGATGGAGCCGTTCAGGCTCAGGCGCGGGTATGCCTGTGCCTGGGTGCTGCGCACGTCCAGGCTGGCTGCCAACACATCGCGCGCGGCGCTGAAGATGTCGGGCCGCTGCATCAGCGCATCAGCAGGGATTGACGCTATTAATTTAGCAGCTTCTTGTGCAACAGGGACAAGGGCTACAGCCAGTTTTTTCCTCAATTCCGGCTCTGGCAGGGCGGTCAGCGCCACCAGCACCTTCAAGTCCAGGTCGCATTGCCCGCGCTGCTGAGTCACGCGGCTGCCAGCCTCTGCTGCGCTGGCGCGCGCCAGTGCGTCTTGCGCCGGTGCGGTAAAGCCGGCTCGGGTGGTCAGGGCCGACAGGCGGGCTGTCTCCTGGCGGGAGCTGGCGTCCGAGCGGGTCAGGGCAAGCTGCTGTTCGCAGGCGCGCAGGTTGAGGTACTGGTTGGCCACCTCCGCGGCCACCGACACGCGGGCGTCGTGCCACTGCGCCTGGGCGCTCTCGTAGCGCGCCAGGGCGGCTTCATTGGCGCTGCGGTTGCCACCAAAAAGGTCAATCTCCCATGCCGCCTGCAGGCCGCCCTGCAGCGTCGTGGCTACAGGCGCGGGTGGCTGCGTTGCGCCCCGACTGGCAGCCAGGCTGCCATCCAGCGTGGGCAGCAGCGCAGCGCCTGCGGCAACGCGCGCCGCGCGTGCCAGGGCAATGCGCGATTTGGCGCTGGCCAGTGTCGGGCTGACGTTTTGCCCTGCTTCAATAAGATCAACCAGCAGCGGGTCACCCATGCTTTGCCACCACCGGGACAGGTCGGTCAGCGTGCCGTTGTGCGGTAGCGGAGCCTGCCATTGCGGCGGTGCCTGCAACGGCTGCGTCGCAGCCAGCGTCTGCTGGGCAAATTGACTGCGCGAAGCAGACAGATTGGCGCAGCCCACGGCTAACAGGGGCAAGCACAGCGCGGCAAGCCGAACTGCTTTCGAGGCTGCCTTCGTTCCCAATCGGGGCAAGGTTTTCACGGTCAGCAAGGCGGTCATGTTTTCTTTCTCTTTGCGGGTGTGCCAGCACTGGCGCGCGCGCCTGAGCGCCGGACCTGCTCAGCGGCGACCATGGCCTCGGCAAAATCCGCCAGGCGCGCGGCAGTGTTGTCAATGGCCCGTGCAGATTTGACGAGCTTGGGCGCAATTGCATCCACCACATCGCGGCACATGAACATCTGCAGGGCCAGTGCGGCAACGGCAAAGGCCAGCCGCTGCACCTCGACATCGGCGCGGCGCAAACCCATGTGGCGGCACAGCACTCCCACCAGCGCTTCATGCGCGGGCTTGATGCCCTGCTCAAGCTCCTGCGCCCAGAGTCCGGTGGGCTCAACCATCTCGCGAAAATGCAGCCGCATGCATTGCTGCACCAGCTCGCCCTGTTTCATGGGTGCCAGGAAGCTTGAATAAAAACCGTCAAGCGACTGGCGCAACGTGAATTGCGGCTGCACATAGCGCGCGATGTCGTCTTTCGGGCTGCCCAAGGGCTCGGTGAACACGGCCCGGTACAGCCCGGCCTTGTCGCCAAAGTAGTAGCTGATGGCCGCAATGTTGGCACCGGTTGCCAGTGCGATCTCGCGGGTGGAGGTTTTGGCAAAACCTTTTTCAGCGAACAGTTTCAATGCGCAAAGCAGCAGGCGGCGTTTTGCGCCGGCGCCATCGCTGCGCTGGGCCTTGCCGCCCGGCGGCTGGGGGTGTGGACGGGCCGGAGCGGTCGGGGATTTCAGTGTTGCGCTGTGCATCGCCGGGATTACACCACAAATCAATCAATCGATTGATTTAAGTCACACGGAATTCAGGGTTGCCTCAGTGCACGCCTGCGTGCAACGCAACGTAAAAATTGGGCCGGCGTGTTTCACGGCGCCGGCCGTGGGGCCGCATGGGGAAGAAATTTTGTCAGGCTGAGGCGGCCGGCACGCCAAAAACAAGGCGCCAAAGAGCCAGCACGGCGCTGCGCTCGACCTGGAGCGCTGCTGCATTCACCTGGGTCGGCTCTTCATTCAGGCGTGCGCGGTGCTGCACGCGGCGCAATTGCCGGTATGCATTGGCAGCCGCATGCCCAATGCCGCCAGGCCAAAGGCCAGAGGCATCCGCCAGCAGCCCGCACGCCTGCGCACGCTCCAGCAACGCAATGTTGCCCACATTGGCGATGAGTTCAGGATGCGCGCCGGCCTGAGACAGCACCAGATACTGCACCGCAAATTCCACATCCACCATGCCGCCGGGGCAGTGCTTGACGTCAAACGGCCCGCTGCCCGGCAACTGGCCCGAGTGCGCCACATGCGTTGCGTGCACCGGATGCGCGGCGCGCACCTTGTCCCGCATGGCCACAATTTCCGTGCGCAGGCCGCCCGCATCGCGCGGCGCCACGATCACCGCCTGGCGGATGGCGTCAAATCGCTGGCGCAGGCTGTCATCGCCCAGCACAAAACGCGCCCGCGTCATGGCCTGGTGCTCCCAGGTCCACGCGGTGTTGCTGCCACGCTGCTGCTGGTAGTTGGCATACGCATCGAAGGTGGTGACCAGCAGGCCCGAATTGCCATTGGGCCGCAGGGCGGTGTCGATCTCGTACAGGTCGCCCTCGCTGGTTTTGACGGTCAGCCAGTTGATGAGCTTGCGCACCAGGCCTGCGTAGGCCTCGCCCGCCCGTTCATCGCCGTCCTGGTAGACAAAGACAATGTCCAGGTCGCTGCCATAGCCGAGCTCCTTGCCGCCCAGTTTTCCGTAGGCAATGATGGCAATCTGCGGGATTTCGCGGTGCCGGGTTTTCAGGCGCGCCCAGCACCAGCGCGTGGTGATGCGCAACACGGATTCAGCCAGCGCGCTCAGGTCGTCAGCCACTTGCTCGACCGTCAGCTTTTCTTCAATGTCGCGTGCCAGCGTGCGGAAAATCTCCGCATGGTGGGCGCGGCGCAGCAGGTTGAGCAGGGCCTCGTCATCGTCCTCGCCGGTGACTTCAAGGGACAGGCGGCGCTGTTCGAGGTCATGCTCAAAGCCGGCGGCGGCAAAACGCTCGTTGATCATTTCATTGCTGGCCAGCTCATCAATCACGCCGGGGTGCTGGAGCAGATAGCGCGCCGGCCAGCGGGCCGCCCCGAGCAGGCGCAGCAGCCGCTCATGCACCATGGGGCGCTCCAGCAGCAGGGCCAGGTAGCTTTCCCGGCGCAGCAGCGGCTCGATCCAGTCGGCGATGCGCACCGCCGCCTGTTCGCTCACACGGCCTTCGCGCAGCCACTGCGCGGTGCGCTCCACCAGCCGGATCAGGCGCGCGCGCGAGTCTTCGCGCAAGGCCAGCACGCGCGGGTGTTCGCGCCAGGCGGTGACGCGCTCACGGAACTGCTCGGGCAACTGGGCCAGCAGCTCGTCAAAATCAGGCGTCTCTGCGGGTGCCGCGTTTTTGTGGCAACCGCCGGTTTTGCAGCTGCCGTGCGCGCCGCCCAGCAGCAAGTCAAATTCCTGTGCGACCAGCTCGCGGTGGGTGTCCAGCAGGCCCAGAAAGGCGCATGGGTCCACACACCCCATGGTCTGGGCAATCCAGCCCAGATCGTCGTCCTGCGTTGGCAGCACGTGGGTTTGCTGGTCGTCCAGGTACTGGATGCGGTGCTCCACACAGCGCAGGAAAACATAGGCTTCAGACAGGGCGTCAGCGGTGGCCTGCGGCATCAGGCCGGCTTTTGCAATCCGTTGCAGCGCCGCCCGGGTGGGCCGGGTGCGCAGCTCGGGGAACTGGCCGCCGCGCACGACCTGCAGCAGTTGCACGATGAATTCGATCTCACGGATGCCGCCGCGTGACAGCTTGACGTCATTGGTGCGCTCCGGCCGGCCGGCGCTGCGGCGGGCCGCGTGCTCGCGGATCTGGCGGTGCAGCACGCGCAGGGAATCGAACACGCTGTAGTCAAGGTAACGGCGGAAAACAAAAGGCAGCACCGCGCTGCGAAGCCCCTGCGCCGTGCCATCGCTGACGCAGGCCAGCGGCGCAATGATGCGGCTTTTGAGCCAGGCAAACCGCTCCCATTCGCGGCCCTGGACATGAAAGTATTCTTCCAGCGCGCTGAATGCTATGGCCGGCGGCCCAGAGTTGCCGTTGGGTCGCAGCGCCAGATCGATGCGGAACACAAAGCCGTGCTCGGTAGTGTCGCCAACCAGGCTGTAAATCGCGCGCACGCATTTGGCAAAGTATTCCTGATTTGAGCACCGGCTGCGGCCCTCAGCGTTGCCGGCGGTCTCGCCATCATGGTCGTAGACGTAGATGAGGTCGATGTCGCTTGAGACGTTGAGTTCGCGCGCACCGAGTTTGCCCATACCCACCACCCACAGCCGTGCTCGCTGGCCCTGAGGGCCAAGCGGTGCGCCGTGGCTGGCATCAAGCATTTTGTGCGCCAGGGTGCAGGCAACGTCAAGTGCAAACTCTGCCAGCCATGTCATGCTGGCGGTCACCGCTTCAAGCGGCGCCTGGGCCGCGCAGTCAAGGCACAGCAGCCGCTCCAGCACCAGCTGGCGTGTAATCCGCAAGGCGGCCCCAGTGTCTTCACCCATGCGCAGCAGCGCGTTGAACAGGAGTCCGATGGCCGCCTGGTCCGGCACGCCGGGGCGCAGCAGCGGCAGTTGCGCTGCATAACGGCGCCTGATGCGCTGCGCGAAACGGGAATAGCCAGATGGGTCGGGAACCTGGCCCGGCACCGAACTGCCGTTTTTGAAGTCACCTGCACCCAGCCGTGGGGGCTTGTCGATTTGCATCAAATCCACAGGACCGTTGCGGGTCATAATTCTTGCCACATTCCCAACTTCATAATGAATGACCTGCCACCAGTCCCATCGCCGCTGCTGAAGGCCACAGGCGCCATCGCCCGCTGGTCATTGTGGCTGATGCTGTCAGCGTGGTTTGTGTTCGCCGTTGTCTGGGGCGCAATCCATTTGCTGATTGTGCCGCGAATTGGCGATCTGCGCCCGCAGCTTGAAGCCGTCGCTTCGCGCGTGCTTGGCGTGCCGGTCACCATTGGCGCCATCACTGCGCAGTCCAGCGGCCTGATTCCCTCGTTTGAACTGACCGATGTGAAACTGTTTGACGCCATGGGGCGCGAGGCCCTACGCCTGCCGCGCGTGCTGGCAGCGCTGTCGCCGCAATCAGCCCTGGGCCTGAAGTTTGAGCAACTGTATATTGACCAGCCCGAGCTGGACATCCGGCGCGCGCCCAGCGGGAAAATCACCGTGGCCGGGCTGGACTTTTCAAGCGGCGGCGGCAGCGATGGCGGGGCGGCAGACTGGCTCTTCTCGCAACCCGAGTTTGTCATCCGCAACGGCACTTTGCAATGGACAGATGAGATGCGCGGCGTGCCGGTGCTTTCCCTGCGCCAGGTGGACCTGGTCATGCGCAACAGCTTCCACAACCACGCGTTGCGCCTGGACGCCACGCCCCCGCCCGCGCTGGGCGAGCGCTTCACGGCCATGGGCGTCTTCAAGCAGCCGCTGCTATCGCTGCGCAACGGCCGCTGGCGCGACTGGACGGGCCAGCTCTACGGCACGTTTGAGCGGGTCGATGTGGCCCGCCTACGACGCTATGCCGATCTGGGTTTTGAAGTGGTGCAGGGGCGCGGTGCGCTGAGGGCCTGGGTTGATGTCAGCCGGGCCGAGGTCACCGGGGCCACGGCCGACCTGGCTCTGGCGGATGTCAACACAACGCTCGGTGCACGCCTGGCACCGCTTGAGCTGCGATCGGTGGCCGGGCGCCTTGAGGGCCGCATGCTGCCCGGTGGCTTTGAGTTTCTCTCCAAAGGGCTGCAGTTCCAGACGCGCGATGGTCCGCGCTGGCCTGGTGGCAATTTCCGCCTGATGCAGGTGGGCGGTGCAGTGGCCGGGCCTGACGGTGCGCCGACCGGCGCGCAGACAGGCGCTCCACCACAGATGGCGGCCCATGGCGAACTGGTGGCTGACAGGCTTGATCTGGCAGCGTTGTGGCAAATTGCCGACCGGCTTCCGTTGGGCCCGCAGGCGCATGCAGCCCTGGCAGGCTGGGCGCCCAAAGGCCTGGTTGAGAACATCAAGGCAAGCTGGCAAGGCCCGCTGGGTGCGCCGCAGAAATATGAAGCGCGCGGGCGGGTGGTGCAACTGGCGCTTGCGTCGAAAGCTGCCACCGGGCCCGGAATCAGCGGTGCCGCAATTGATTTTGATCTAACCGATTCAGGCGGGCGGGCCAAGCTGGCGCTGGACAACGGCACCGTGGCGTTGCCCGATTTTTTTGACGACCCGCTGATACCGCTCACTCAGCTCTCGGCCGATGCGCAGTGGCAAATTGAAGGCGACCGGATATCGGTTCAAAGCACCAACCTCAAGTTCAGCAACGCCGATGCGCAGGGCGAAGCCCAGATCAAGTGGCACAGCGCCGTGGCCGACCCGGCCAGGGGCCGCAGCCGCTATCCTGGCGTGCTCGACCTGCAGGGCAGCATGAGCCGTTTTCAATGCGCGCGCGTGCACCGTTACCTGCCCAAAGTCATGCTGCCAAAGGTGCGTGACTACGTGCGCGATGCGGTGGTGAAAGGCACTGCCACGGGCGTCAAATTCAAGGTCAAGGGCGATCTGCATGACCTGCCTTTTGCCGACGCAAAACAGGGCGAATTCCGCATATCAGCCAACATGGCTGATGTGACTCTGGCCTACGTGCCGCGCAGCATTGCGGCCCCTGACACATTGCCCTGGCCCGAGCTGACCCAGGTGTCGGGCGAGTTTTTGATTGACCGCCTGATGCTCCAGGTCAAAGGCGTCAAGGGCCGCATCGCCGGCCTGCAAATCACCACTGCCGAAGGGCAGATACCCGATTTGCTGCACGGCGCCACCGTGATGGTCAGCGCCGAGGCACGCGGTGCCCTGGCCGCGATGCTGGATGCGGTCAATGGCAGCCCGGTCAGCGAGATGACGGGCAAGGCCCTGGCTGACGCGCATACCAGCGGTGATGCAGACCTGCGGTTGAAGTTGAACATTCCCCTGGGCGCGCTGGACAAAACTGCCGTGCAGGGAAGTGTGGTGCTGGCGGGCAACGATGTCCAGATATCGCCAGCAACGCCGCGGTTGGAGCGAGCTCGCGGCATGGTTAATTTTTCCGAAAACGGTTTTGCCATCGCCGGCTTGCAGGCCCGGCTGTATGGAGGCGATGCGACGCTGGCAGGAGGCACCGTGGCACCAGCTCCAGCACCCGGCGCACCGGGCATTGTGTTGCGTGCACAGGGCAGTTTAAGCGCCGAGGCAATGCGCCAAGCCAAAGACCTGGGCTTTGTCTCGCGCATGGCGCAGCACGCCACTGGCAGCACCGGCTATTCCGCCGTGCTGGGCATCAGGCTGGGTGCCCCCGAGCTTCTGGTCACCAGCAATCTGGTAGGCCTGGCATTGAATCTTCCCGCACCGTTGGGCAAATCAGCCGATGTGGCAATGCCATTGCGGTTGGAAACGACAGTCCCCCGCGAGTCTTTGGCAGGGCTTGCAACGCCGTCGACACGGCAGTTGGACCAATTTCAGCTGGATATCGGGCGCATTGCCTCAATCGTCTATGTGCGTGACGTGTCCGGAGCCGAGCCGCGGGTGCTGCGCGGCAGCATCGCGGTGGGCTTGTCCAGCGACGAATCTGCGCCCATGCCCGGCGAAGGCGTGGTGGCCAACATTAATATGACCAGCCTGGACATGGACGCCTGGAGCAACGTGCTGACACAGGCCGCAGGAACCCCGTTGACAGCTGAAGCGCCGGCTGCGGGCGGGAATGCCAGTGCTGGTGCTGGTGCTAGCGGGAGTGCAGCGCTGACCTACCTGCCGACCAGCCTGGCCGTGCGCTCGCGTGAATTGACCTTTGGCGGCAGAAAACTCGCCAATGTCGTGGTGGGGGGGTCGCGCGAGGGTCTGACTTGGCGCGCCAACCTGGATGCCCAGGAACTCAATGGCTATGTCGAATACCGCCAGCCCTCGGGGGCTGGGGCGGGCCGCGTGTACGCCCGTCTGGCGCGCTTGACGCTGGCTCAGGCATCAGCCAAAGAGGTAGAGACGTTGCTGGACGAACAGCCCGTCGCGATTCCTGCGCTGGACATTGTGGTGGATGACCTTGAGCTGCGCGGCAAGCATTTGGGGCGCGTGGAGATCGAGGCTGTCAACCGTGGCGCAGGTGCTGTGGCGCGGGATGGCGGCGTGCGCGAATGGCGCTTGAACAAGCTCAACGTGATTGCGCCCGAGGCGGTGTTCACCGCGACCGGCAACTGGGCCAGCGTCAATGCGCAAAACGAGCCTGCGGGGGGCGCTGCCGGAAGTGTCCCAGCAAGGACGGCGCTAGAACGCCGTCGAACTGTGATGAATTTCAGGCTGGACATCAATGATGCCGGTGGGTTGCTGGCGCGCTACGGCATGAAAGACGTGGTCCGCCGTGGCAAAGGCAAGCTCGAAGGCCAGGTCGCGTGGGTCGGCTCACCTTTGAGCGTGGACTACCCCAGCATGGGTGGCGCGTTCACGGTGAATGTGGATTCGGGCCAGTTTTTGAAGGCCGATCCCGGCATCGCCAAACTGTTGGGGGTATTGAGCCTGCAGTCGCTGCCGCGCCGCCTGGCGCTTGATTTCCGCGACGTGTTCACCGACGGTTTTTCGTTTGACTTTGTGCGTGGCGACGTGCGCATTGAGCAGGGCATGGCCAGCACCAACAACTTGCAGATGAAAGGCGTCAATGCCGCCGTGCTGATGGATGGCCGCGCCAATATTGCCAAAGAGACGCAGGACCTGCGCGTGATTGTTGTGCCCGAAATCAATGCCGGCACGGCGTCGCTGATCGCCACCGTCATCAACCCGGCCGTCGGACTGGGCACATTTCTGGCGCAACTGCTGCTGCGCCGTCCCTTGATTGAAGCGTCCACCCAGGAGTTCCATATTGATGGCAGCTGGGTAGACCCCCAAATCACGAAAGTGGCGCGCACGCCTGGCGCTGCCACGGGCGCTGACCCGAAACCTGACAACAAACCAGACGCCCGGCCGAACGCCAGAAGCGACAGCAAAATGGAGCCCGCACCATGAAAACCGCAGCCATCCAGATGGTCTCAAGCCCAACACTTGGCGCCAACCTTGACAGCGCCCTGGCCCTGTTGAAGCAGGCCGCACAAGACGGCGCTGAACTGGCCGTGTTGCCAGAATACTTTTGCCTTCTTGGCAACCGCGATACCGACAAGCTCGGCATTCAGGAGGTTTATGGCCAAGGCCCGATCCAGCAGTTTCTGGCGGATGCCGCGCGCACGCTGGGCCTTTGGATTGTGGGCGGGACGCTGCCGCTGTCGATCAGCCAGGCCCAGGCTGAGAGCTTGGAGGCGGCAGCGGCGCTCACCCCGCGCGTCCACAACAGCTCGCTGGTTTTCTCGCCCGCAGGGGCGTGCGTGGCCCGCTACGACAAAATTCACCTGTTCAAGTTTGACAATGGGCAAGAGCGCTATGACGAATCACGCGTCTTGCAGGCGGGGTGCCAGCCGGTGACGTTTGAGCTGGCCTCGCGCGATGGGCACGTCTGGCGCATCGGCATGAGCATTTGCTACGACCTGCGGTTCCCTGAGCTGTACCGTGGCTATGCCCAAACAGGCGTTGACATGCTGCTGGTTCCCAGCGCATTCACGTACACCACTGGCCAGGCCCACTGGGAGGTGCTGCTGCGCGCGCGCGCCATCGAGAACCAGTCATTTGTCGTGGCCGCCGCCCAAGGCGGCTTGCATGGGAACGGCAGGCGAACCTGGGGGCATTCAATGCTGGTTGACCCATGGGGCGCAGTGGTGGCACAAATGCCAGAGGGTGCGGGTGTTGTCTGCAAGGATCTGCCGCCTGCCATGCTGGAGGAAAGCCGGGACAAGCTGCCTGCGCAGACACACCGCGTGCTGTGACCCAGGAGCGCACGCCGTTTGCGCCACGCAGGCGCTGGCTGTGGCTGATGCTGATGGGCCTGGTGGCGGTGTTGCTGGCTATGCTGGTGTGGCTGGCCGGGCGCTATGAGGCCAGCCAGGTGCAGGACCGGCTGGAGCGCGACACCAATGACGCCGTGGGCGATGTGCGGGCCGCGCTCACCCGCAACGTGCAAAGCCTGCAAGCCTTGCAGTTCAACCAGCCCACGCCGGATGCGTGGGCCATGGACGCTGCTGGCGTGCTGCGCGAGCGCCGCGAACTGGTGCGCATCGAGTGGCGCGACGCCGCGCTGGGCCTGCGCTCGCATGTTGACACCCCCTTTCGCGCGCCGGTTTTCGCCAAACTGGGCCGTGACAATGCGCAGTCTGACATTGCCCAGGCCTGCAGCACGGCCCGCCGCTTCAGCGGGCCGGCCTATTCCAGCAGCTACTTTGTGTCGCTTGCCGATGGGCTGGGCATGGAGGTGATGGACCTGTGCCTGCCACTGGTGGTGCAAGGCAGGCTGACGGGCCATTTGCTGGCCACCTATTCATTGCAGGACATTCTGGACGATGTGCTGGGCCCCCAGCTGACGCGCAGCCAGGAAGTCTCTTTCACCGAGGCCGATGGCACGCGGCTCGCCGTTCGCGGCGCGGCATCACGCGGCAACCGGGTGTTTACTGCGCAGCAGCTGCTGGACCTGCCGGGGGCCACTCTGGTGCTTCGGATCAGCAGCTGGCGTGGCGCGCCCGATATATTCCCCAACGTCCTCAGCGCGCTGGTGACGGCCATGTCGATCGCGCTGATTGCTGTGCTGGCCCTGCTGGGCAAGGACATCCGCCGGCGCCTGAAGGCCGAGAGCGACCTGGCTGACGCGCTGGCGTTCCGCAAGGCCATGGAAGACTCTTTGGTCACCGGCCTGCGCGCGCGCGGCCTTGACGGCCAAACCACTTACGTCAACCCGGCGTTTTGCGACATGGTCGGCTTCGACGCCGAAGAACTGACGCGGCCCAATCTGCCCGTACCCTACTGGCCGCCTGCCCTGGTTGACGAGTACCAGCAGCGCCAGGCGATCCGGCTGGCGGGCAACGTGCCGCCGCGTGAAGGGTTTGAGTCGGTCTTCATGCGCAAGGATGGCTCGCTTTTCCCCGTGCTCATCTTCGAGGCGCCGCTGATCAACGCCCAAGGCGTGCAAACCGGCTGGATGAGCGCGTTTCTGGACATCAGCGAGCAGCGCCGCGTGCAAGAGCTGTCGCGCGCCAGCCAGGAGCGCCTGCAGGCCACGGCCCGGCTGGCCACTGTGGGCGAGATGGCGTCCCTGCTCAGCCACGAGCTGAACCAGCCGCTGGCAGCCATATCAAGCTACGCCACGGGGTCGGTCAATCTGCTGAGTGACCGGCATGCCGCAGCCGCCCCGCTCAGCGCGCTGGAGTCCGATCTGGCGCTGGCCATGGCCCGCATCGGCGAGCAGGCCGAGCGCGCCGGCAAGGTAATCAAAAGCGTGCATGACTTTGTGCGCCGGCGCGACCAGGCGCGCGAAGCCGTGGCGCCGCAGGCCTTGCTGGATGCCGTGTTGCCGCTGGTCAGCCTGCAGGCCCGAAAACTGGCGGTACAGGTGCAAACGCAGGTGCAAGCCGATTTGCCGCTGGTGCTCTGTGATCGCACCATGGTGGAGCAGGTGCTGCTTAATCTGGCCCGCAACGCCATGCAGGCGATGGACCAGCCCGACATGGCGCATCGGCTGTTGCTGATGCGCATAAGCCGCATGCCCCGCAGATTCACCGATGAAGGCACAACTGCGGGCTCGGGCAAAGAGGGCGCAGGCATGGGGCAAAAGCGCTGGCTGGCTTTCTCGGTGGCAGACTTCGGCCCGGGCATCGCGCCTGAGGTGCGCCAGCGGCTGTTCACGCCATTCTTCACCACCAAGGCCGAAGGCATGGGCTTGGGCCTGAGCCTGTGCCGCACCGTGGTGGAGCAGCACGGGGGCGTATTGATCGATGAGCCCAACCAGCCCCACGGCACAGTGTTTACCTTTACGTTGCCCGCCATCGGCGTGGAATAACATTGCGCCATGCAACCCTCGATTGATGCCTGCGTTTTCATCGTGGATGACGATGCAGGCGTGCGCGAGGCCCTGGCCTGGCTGCTGCGCACGCGCCGCCTGCCCAGCCAGCTGTTTGGGGGCGCCGATGCATTCCAGAGGATGGTCGAAGCCGACGCCCTGCCAAACCAGCCGTGCTGCCTGCTGCTGGACGTGCGCATGCCCGGCATCAGCGGGCTGGCGCTGTTTGACTGGCTGGTGATGCGCGGCCTGCATGCCGCCATGCCGGTGATTTTTTTGACCGGCCACGCAGATGTGCCCACCGCCGTGGACGCCGTCAAGCGCGGCGCGTTTGACTTTTGCGAGAAACCTTTTTCAGACAACGCGCTGGTAGACCGCATCGAGCAGGCGCTGGCGCTCTCGGCCGCTGTGGCCAGCGCGCGCAAAGAGACAACGCTGCTGCGCAATCGCCTGGCCGAGCTGACCGAACGCGAGCGCGACGTGATGCGCCTGGTGGTCGAAGGCCAGCCCAACAAGCTGATCGCCGACAGCCTGGACATCAGCGTGCGCACGGTCGAAGTCCACCGCGCCCGGGTGTTCGACAAAATGCAGGCCAAGTCGGCCGTTGAACTGGCGAATATGCTTCGTAAAACGTAGCTTCTCATGCACACTACATGAGGGCTTCAGGCCTAAATAGATAAAACTACCAATCGGCCTGCCTGACCTACAAGGTCGGCGCTGGCAGTGGCCCCAGCAGCGCTTCAATCGCCAGCCCAATCGCCAGCAGCCGGCTGTCACTACCGAGCGGCCCATCAATTTCCAGCCCTACCGGCAGCCCGCCTTTGGTCATGCCGGCCGGCAGCGCCAGGCCCGGAATGCCAGCGTT
Organism: Rhodoferax sp.; assembly: GCA_025358555.1. GTDB lineage: Bacteria > Pseudomonadota > Gammaproteobacteria > Burkholderiales > Burkholderiaceae_C > JANYCG01. Next base: position 23,305 of record JANYJD010000338.1, on the reverse strand, counting down.
GCTGCCGGGGTCGGTGTTGCGGATGTAGGCGCCGAATTCGGCATTCGGCCCGCCCGGCTGGGCCACGCCATTGATGGATACCGCGCCCGAAAACGTGCCGTCAATCGCCACTGCGGGCAGCGCCGTGGTGGGGAACAGGATCGCATCCACGCGGTTGGTTGCAAAGTAGCTGGCATACAGTTGCTGCAGTTGCGGGCGGAAGGTGCCAATCGCCGCGTCATAAGCCGCTTTGGGAAAGGTCTTGGCCGCGCCAAACGCGCCCTGCACGTCCGGGCTGCTGATCTGCGCGGCCACCTGGTCGATGGTCAACGTGGAACCTTCGGCCAGCAGGTATTTGGGCAGATCAACATAGGTTTCATACAGCGCCACCGGGAACGAAATGTTGTCGTTCAGCGTGCCAATGCCAGGCAGATCGGCGTTCACAAAAACCACGCCTGCCGCAGTGAGTCGCTGCACAGCGGTGTTCATGATGGCGGCCAGCTCGGTGTCGAGGTTCTCCCAAAAGTAGGCGCGCGGCAAGCCGATACGCAGGCCGCTCAAGGTGGCGGCAGCGGGCGCGGGTTTGCCTGCCACCACTGAGTCCAGCAGCGCCACGTCGGCCACGGTGCGGGCCATGGCACCCACTGTGTCGCGCGTGTGCGAAATGGGAATCACGCCCGCACCGCTATAGCGCCGGTCCGCGCCGCCATTGCCCACCGAAGGCCGCATGCCCACCGTGCCGCACAGCGCGGATGGAACCCGGGTTGAGCCGCCGGTGTCGCTGCCCAGGCCCGCTGGCGCAATGCGCGCCGCAATGCCAGCCGCCGTGCCGCCGGATGAGCCGCCCGGAATGCGCGACACGTCATAGGGGTTTTTCACAAACCCGGTAGCCGCATTGGTGCTGGTGATGCCAAAGGCCAGCTCGTGCATGTTGGCCTTGCCCAGCACGATGGCGCCTGCGTCCAGCAAGGCCTGCAGCACCGGCGCATTGGTTTTGGGCTGGAAGTTTTTGAGTGCCGGGGTGCCGCCAGACGTGGGCAGATCCCGCGTGTCAATGTTGTCCTTCACCAAGAGCGGCAGCCCGGCCAGCGCACCCAGGGGCTGGCCGCTGGCGCGTCTGGCATCGACCGCGCGGGCAGCGGCAAGTGCACCGGCTTCGTTGAGCGTGATGATGGCATTCAAGGACGTGAGTTGTTTAGCGCGCGCCAGCAGGGTGGTGGCGTAGGCCTCGGCCGTGATGTTGCCATCGCGTATCGCAGCTACGGCGCTGGATGCCGTGAGCGCAAGCTGCTCGGCCGTAGTCAGCGCCACCCGGCCATCGCCGCCGCCGCACGCCGGCAGGCCGCTGGCCACGGCCACCGTAGCTGCAACGGTTTTCAGGGCGCTGCGGCGTGAGACTTGAACACGGTCGTTGTTATTGGGCAGATATTTGAAAGTTGCAGTCATTGAATTTGTCTCCAGGGTGAATGTGATGAACAGGCGGGCGAACGCCATCGTAGAGCACAGCCCCAAGTCAGGCATCGCTAGAAATAGTGGTTTTGGATCGCTAAAAATAGCGATTGCCAGCCCTTGGCGAAACGCACAAAATAGCAAAAAACCACGCACAGCGCCCATGTACCGCGCCAATGACCGCGAACTCAGGCAGCTTCTCAGCATCATTGAGAAGCTGGGGCGCAGCACCGACTCGCGGCCGTTGCGCCAGTCGATTGCAGACGACCTGCTGCAGCTCTTGCAGGCCGACATGCTGGCGTCTTTTGTGTGGAACGACCACCTGCACCAGTTTGAAGACGTGGCGTTTGTCAACATGTCGGCTTCCAATCTGGACCACTACCAGGCGCATTTCCAGTATTGCGACCCGATCACGTCGCTGCTCCAGGCGCGCCGCACTGCCACGCTGGTGAATGAAATCATGGCGCAGCCGGAGCTGGAGAAGACCGAGTTTTACAACGATTTCCTGCGGGTGGATGGCCTCAAATGGGGCATCAACCTGTATGCCTACGAGGGCAGCCTGAACATTGGCGACCTGCGCATCTGGCGTGGCACGGCGCGCCCGCCGTTTGGTGAGCGTGAAGTGGCCTTGCTGGACATGCTCTCGCCGCATTTCACCAACTCGCTGGTCAACGCGAGAAGCCTCGCCGACCTGCGCGGCAAGGTCTCGGGCTGGCACGACATGTGGGAGCACCACCCCAACGCCTGCTTCATATTGGGCGGCGACCTGCTGCAAACCCACCAGAATGAAGCCGCACGCGCGCTGTACCAAACGTTGCTGCCGTGGGAGCAGCAGTCGCTGCTGAACCAGATCACCCGTCAGGTGAAGGGCGTGCCGGGCGCAGAAATCTGGGAAGGCTACCGGCTGTCTGTGGCCAAAGGCACGCAGCCCCTGCAGCCCGGCCAGCCGGGGCAGCCCTGTTGCATGGTGCAGATCAACCCAAGATCGCGCCTGGTGATTGACCGCCAGTGGATATTGCAACGCTTCAAGATCACCGCCAAAGAGTCCGACATCTGCCTGTGGATCATGCGCGGCCTGAGCGACCAGCAGATTGCCGAGCATGCGCTGCTAAGCATCTGGACAGTGCGCACCCACATCAAGAGCATTTTTGCAAAGCTGGGCATCACCTGCCGCAGCGAACTCACGCATTTGATCACCAGCACGATTGCGGAGATTCAGGTGGGGCGCGGGCCTGCAAACCAGCAGGTTAAACCGGCATTGAATGCCCGGGTCGCATCAATTACAATTGAATGATGCGTTTAGAGGAAGATTTTGATGCGGACAACACTCACCATTGATGACGTGCAGGCAGAAGACTTGATGCAAGCCACGGGACAAAGCAGCGCAGTAGCCGCCATCAGGCAGGCGCTTGATGATTACTTACGGCAAGCGCGCAAGAAAAAGGTACTGGCACTGCGCGGCCAGGTGCAGGTTGAGGACAACTGGCGGGACCTGCGTGCGCTTGAGATGGCAAAGGATACGCGCAAGGGCAACGGCGCGTGAGCACCACCTCAGTCGGACAGAAAACCGGAGCGGACAAAGGAAGCCTGCTCATCGACACCTGCGGCTGGGTCGATTTTTTGCGGTCAGGCAGCGGCATGCTGGGCGATCAGGTTCAGCACGCCATGGTCGAAGACCGTGCCTGCCTGTGCAGCGTCAGCGTGGCCGAGTTGCTACAGGGCGTCAAAGGCCAAAAAGAAAAACGCCAGCTAGAGATGCTGTTTGACAGCGTGCCCCTGTTGAACGTTGAGCCCGCAGACTGGCTCAGCGCGGGCCTGGCGCTACAGGCGCTGCGAAGCAAAGGTTTTCAAATCCCGCTGACTGACGCGCTGATTGCCGCTGTCGCCATTCGAAGCAGCTTGCCGGTACTGACCGTGGACAAGCACTTTGCGCATTTGGGGGTGATGGTGGTGAGGTGAAGCTTGGTGATGGCAGGCGGACGCCACGCCACCCCGCTACGGCACCAGCAGTCTCGCCAAATACCGCCCCGTATGGCTCGCCGCATTCGCCGCAATGTCTTCCGGCGTGCCCACACCCACCACCTCGCCGCCGCCAGAGCCGCCCTCGGGGCCCATGTCGATGATCCAGTCGGCGGTTTTGATGACGTCCAGGTTGTGCTCGATCACCACAATCGTGTTGCCTGCGTCGCGCAGCTGGTGCAGCACTTTGAGCAGCAAATCAATGTCGGCAAAGTGCAGGCCGGTGGTGGGCTCGTCAAGAATGTAGAGCGTGCGGCCGGTGTCACGTTTGGACAATTCAAGCGCCAGCTTGACGCGCTGCGCTTCCCCGCCTGAGAGCGTTGTGGCCGCCTGGCCCAGACGGATGTACGACAAGCCCACGTCCAGCAGGGTGTGCAGCTTGCGCGCGATGGTAGGCACGGCGCTCAAGAATGCGTAGGCAGCCTCGACCGTGAGGTCCAGAATTTGCGCGATGTTCTTGCCCTTGTACTGCACCTCCAGCGTCTCGCGGTTGTAGCGCATGCCTTTGCATACGTCGCACGGCACGTACACGTCGGGCAAAAAATGCATCTCCACCTTAACCATGCCGTCGCCTTGGCAGGCCTCGCAGCGGCCACCGGCCACGTTGAAGCTGAAGCGCCCCGGGCCATAGCCGCGTTCGCGCGCGGTGGGCACTTCGGCCATCAGCTCGCGGATGGGCGTGAACAGCCCGGTGTAGGTCGCCGGGTTGGAGCGCGGCGTACGGCCAATCGGGGACTGGTCCACATTGATGACTTTGTCGAAATGCTCAATGCCTTCGATGGCTTCGTGCGCGGCGGGTTCGTCGTGCGCGCGGTACAAGGTGCGTGCCACTGCGGCATAGAGCGTGTCGTTGACGAGTGTGGACTTGCCCGAGCCGGAGACACCCGTCACGCAGGTCAGCAGGCCCACCGGGACTTCAATGCTCACGTTTTTGAGGTTGTGACCAGTGGCGCCAATCACCCGCAGCGCCTGCATGTTGCCCAGCGTGGCCTGGTGAATTACCTCGCGCGCCGCACGGCGTTCGGCCGCCGGGCTTTGCGGGAAGCGCGAAGACTTGTATTTGTCGGGCGAGTCTTTTGACTTGACCGCAGGCAGCCACGGCGTACGGCGCGTGGGCACGGCAATCTTCAACACCTGCGCCAGGTATTTGCCAGTGAGCGAGGCGGGATTGGCCTTGACCTCGTCGAATGTGCCCTCTGCCATGACGCGCCCGCCGTGCACGCCCGCGCCCGGCCCCATGTCAATCACATGGTCGGCGGCGCGGATCATGTCTTCATCGTGCTCCACCACGATCACGCTGTTGCCAATGTCGCGCAGGTGTTTGAGGGTGGCAATCAGCCGGTCGTTGTCGCGCTGGTGCAGGCCGATGCTGGGCTCGTCCAACACGTACATCACACCGGTCAGGCCCGAGCCAATCTGCGACGCCAGTCGGATCCGCTGCGACTCGCCGCCGCTTAAGGTTTCGGCGCTGCGGTCCAGGCTTAAATAGCTCAGGCCCACGTCGTTGAGAAACTTCAGGCGCAGGCTGATTTCGCGCACCACTTTGGCAGCAATGTCGCCCTTGGCGCCGGGGAGGGTCAGCGTGGCGAAATAGGCAAAACTCTCGCGCAACGTCGAGTGGCTGATCTCGAAAATCGCCTTGGCAGGCTGCGGTTTTCCGCCCGGCTCAAGTGCGTTGCTGCTCACCAGCTTTACGTGCCGCGCTTCACGCCGCAGCCGCGAGCCACCGCACTCCGTGCAAGGCTGGGTACTGCGGTAGCGCGAGAGGTCTTCGCGAACCAGCGCCGAATCGGTCTCGCGGTAGCGCCGCTGCATGTTGGGGATGATGCCTTCAAACGGGTGTTTTTTGGTGAGCTTCTTGCCTTGGGAAGCGCCAGAGTCCATCACGTAACTGAACTTGATTTCTTCGTCGCCCGAGCCTTGCAGCACGGCGTTACGGACAGGTTCCGGCAGGGACTCAAACGCCAGATCGAGGTCAAACTTGTAATGCTTGGCCAGGCTCTCCAGCATCGAAAAATAATAGCCATTGCGCCTGTCCCAGCCCTTGATCGCACCGCTGGCCAGGCTCAGCGAGGGGAACGCCACCACCCGCGCGGGGTCAAAAAACTCCTGGTGGCCCAGGCCGTCACAGGCCGGGCAGGCGCCGACTGGCGAGTTGAAAGAGAACAGGCGTGGCTCCAGCTCTGATATCGAGTAGCTGCACACCGGGCAAGCGAATTTGGCGTTGAACAAGTGTTCTTTTGGACCGTAGCCCTCGTCCTGATTGAATAGTTTGCTATCAGTATTAGAATTCATCTCCAGCGCGATGGCGCGGCCGTCAGCCAGGCGCAGCGCGGCCTCAAAACTCTCTGCCAGGCGTTGTTTGGTGTTGTCGTAGTCGGTGCGGGCCTCTGCGGACGGGACGTTGCCAGCGGGCGCATGCCGCACCTTGATGCGGTCCACCACCACGTCGATGTCGTGCTTCTCGGTTTTCTTGAGCTTGGGCAAATTGTCAAACTCGTGCGCCGCGCCATCGACCCGAAAGCGCACGTAGCCCTGCGCCTGCATGTCGGCAAACACCTCCAGAAACTCGCCCTTTTTTTCGCGGGCCAGCGGGGCCAAAATCATCAGGCGGGTGTCTTCCGGCAGAGACAGCACGGCATCCACCATCTGGCTCACGGTTTGCGCTTGCAGCGGCAAGTCATGATCAGGGCAATGGGGCGTGCCGGCGCGGGCAAATAGCAGGCGCAGGTAGTCGTGGATTTCGGTCACCGTGCCCACGGTGGAGCGGGGGTTGTGGCTGGTGGCCTTTTGTTCTATGGAGATGGCAGGCGACAGGCCCTCAATCACGTCCACATCAGGCTTGTCCATGAGCTGCAAAAACTGCCGCGCGTAGGTCGACAGGCTTTCCACATAGCGGCGCTGGCCCTCGGCGTACAGCGTGTCAAACGCCAAGGACGACTTGCCAGAGCCCGAGAGCCCGGTAATCACCACCAGCCTGTTGCGCGGTATGTCAAGGTCAATGTTCTTGAGGTTGTGGGTGCGCGCGCCGCGAATGCTGATGTTCTGCTGCTGCAGCGCCATGGCAAGGGATTTGCCATCCCGCTCTTGGCCGGAGGGTCTGCCGTCCTGATCCAGTGCAAGGTAAATGCCGTCGGTGGGTGAGTTCAAAGTGGCGTGGGCTCAGGTCAGTGAAACCCTCAATGATAGTTAAAGTTGGGTGGACTTGCCAAGACCTGACTTCGCTATGGATCAAATAGCTGCCTGTGCATTCACACCAAGGACCAGAAGCCTTTTTCGCATACAAAGAACGGCATTGTCCTTGCTCAACAGCAGGGCGCGGTGCGCCACAGCCAGGTCTATGAAGGGCTGGTCATCCGGGTCTTTGCAGATTGCGTTGGCCCGGGGCGCTGTGGGCTCGGTTTGGGCGTACCGGTCGAACTGCGCCAGCACGTCGGATGGCGTGAGTCGGTAGAAAGCAAGGCGCGGGACGATGTGCAGGTAGCTCAGTACGCGTTCCAGCTCGTCCCGCATGGCGGTGGTGGCGATCCAGCGGATTTCTTTGGCTTCAATTCGCTGGCGCACCGCCGCGGTGGCGGGGTCTTTGAAGACGAAGAGGTCCAGGACGATGTTGGTGTCCAGGACTGCTGTGCGCCCTTCGTGCGCAGTCAGAGAAACGGGGTCAGAGCCCAATTTCGTACACCATTGGATCGTCCTGACGCAGGGTTGTCCTGAATTGGAATCTGACCCCATTTCCTGACCCCATTTCTCCCCGTTTCTCCGACACCTTTTTCCCGGCATCATCGCATTGGCGGTTTGCCATCCGCGCCCATTTTCTCAGCGGTGGGTTTCCCCTCGCGAGCAGAGCCCTTGACCATGTCGAACTTGAACAGGCGGCACTCGATGGGGCCGTTCCACATGGGGACGCGGCGGGACTCTTTGAGGCGCATTTTGCCGGGCAGCTTGAGGTCGGGCGTCAGCACCCAGGCGCTCCAGCCAGCGTAGTTTTTCTTCCAATGGGTTGCCAGTTGGCTGAAGAACTCGCCGCCGTCTTCCGTGTGGGCCAATTCGCGTGCGCCGAATCGGCCTTGCTGCCCCTGAGTCTGTTCAGGTTGTTGCATGCTTTCTTCGTAGTCTGCGTCGCTGTGGGAGCCTCTTGCCGGGTTGCGTGGGGCACGGTGCAGGGCGCCCCCCGCGCCAGCAATGCCCGCCACCGCGATGCGCTCGCCATACGGCGGGTTGAGCAGCATGACGCCCGGCGCATCGCACGGTGGCATGCGCTGCAGGGCGTCGCCGCCGCGAAACTCAATCACATCGGCCACGCCGGCACGCTCTGCATTGCGTTGCGCAAAATCCACCATGCGGTGCGCTACATCACTGCCAAATATGGTTTTAGCCCTTGTCCTGATTGCATGAGTAGCTGTGTTTTTAATAGCATCCCAAACATGCGCCTGAAACGGCAGCATTTTCTCAAAAGCGAAGTTGCGCAGTGAGCCCGGCGCGATGTTGCAGGCGATTTGCGCCGCTTCAATGGCAATGGTGCCGCTGCCGCAGCAGGAGTCGTAGAGCGGCATGAGCCTGCTCGGATGCGAATCGGGTGAACCGGCGGCATTGGCACCCGCATCGCCACCTGCAGCGCCACCTGCAGCGTCACCTGCAGCGTCACTCGTCGCAGCAGCATCAGCCCAGCCGCTGGCCGCAATCATGGCCGCAGCCAGCGTCTCTTTCAAAGGCGCGTCGCCTTTGTCTTCGCGCCAGCCGCGCTTGAACAGCGGCTCGCCCGAGGTGTCAATGTAAAGCGACAGGCTGTCGGTTGTCAGGTGGGCATAGATGCGAATGTCAGGCCATTGGGTGTTGACATCGGGCCGCACGCCATGGGCCTTGGCGCGAAAGCGGTCGCACACGGCGTCCTTGATTTTGAGCGCGGCAAAGTTCAGGCTGGTCAGCGGGCTGTGCTGGGCGGTCACTTCCACCTTGATGCTCTGGCGCGGCGTGAACCAGATCTCCCATGCCACCTCAGACGCCGCGCGGTACAGGTCCTGCTCGCTGCGGTATTGGGTGTTCGACAGTTGCACCAGCACGCGCTGGGCCAGGCGGCTGTGCAGGTTGAGCAGCAGGGCGTCGCGCCACGACGCGATGGCCATCACGCCGCCCCGGCGCTTTTGCACCGCGTCCCCAGTCAGCCCCGTGATGTGCTGCACCTCGGGCTGCAGGTAGTCTTCCACGCCGGCGGCGCAAGGAAGGAAAAGCTGGAGCTGGTTCATGGCACCGCCGGGATAAGCGTGAAGGTCATGTCTACAGCGCCTTTCTAAGATTGGCGGGCGCGATCTTCAGCGCCTCACGGTATTTGGCCACGGTGCGGCGGGCGCACTCGATGCCCTGCTCTTTGAGCATGAGTGAAATCTGGTTGTCGCTCAGTGGTTTTTTGAGGGTCTCGGCATCGACAAACTGCTTGATTAGCGCGCGCACGGCCGTGCTGGACGCATTGCCGCCGGATTCCGTGTTCAGGCCGGAGCCAAAAAAGTACTTGAGCTCGAACGTGCCAAACGGCGTGGCCATGTACTTGGCCGTGGTCACGCGGCTGATGGTGGACTCGTGCAGGCCCAGCTCATCGGCAATTTCGCGCAGCACCAGCGGGCGCATGGCCAGCGCGCCATGCATGAAAAAGTTCTTCTGCCGGTCCACAATGGCCGTGCTCACGCGCAGGATGGTGTCAAAGCGCTGCTGGATGTTCTTGATGAACCAGCGCGCCTCCTGCAGGCGCTGCTGCAGCGCTGCGTAGTTGGATGAATCCCGCCCGCCGCCGCGATGCGCCTTGAGGGCGTTGGCGTAGATGTCATGCACCCGCAGCCGCGGCATGACGTCGGCATTGAGCTGCACCCTGAATTTGGCCAGCGTACCCGTGCCCACCTGGATCACCAGCACATCCGGAACCACGACATTGCGCTCGACATTGACAAAACGGCGACCGGGCTTGGGCTCCAGCCGGCCAATCAGGGCAATGGCGTCACGCACCACGGCGTCGGTGCTGCCGCACAGTTGGATGAGGTGCTTGATGTCGCGGCGGGCCAGCAGATCCATGGGCTGGGCGCAGATGCGCAAGGCCACGGCAATGCACAGCTTTTGCGCTGCCGCAGGGTCTGGCTCAACACTCTCAACGATCGCGCCAGGCTCAGCATTGCCCTGGTGCAGCACTGCCTGCATGGCGCGCAATTGCAGGCTCAGGCATTCACCCAGGTTGCGCGCGCCCACACCGGCCGGCTCCAGGGTTTGCAACAGACCCAGCGCCACCGTGAAATGGTGGACCACTGCCTCAAGCTGTTCCAGATCGTCTGTGCCTGCAAGGCCCTCGGCCAAGGCGAGCAAAGTCTCTTCCAGGTAGCCATCGTCATTCAGGGACTCGATCAGGAAGCGCAACGCAGCGGCATCTTCTTCGCTCAGCCGCAGGCCCAAGGCCTGGCGGTGCAGCCAGGACTGCAGCGACTCCTGGTGGCGCGCCAGCTCGGTGGCGTCCATGTCCCCTTCGCCGTCCAGATTGTTGCCGTGGGCTTTGGCGTCTACCCCCCACTCGTTGTCGTCAGGGGCCATCTCCACCGTGCCGTCGCCGTCCCAGCTTTGCGCGTCTTCCGCCGCCAGGGGCGTGGCAGCGTCATCATTTTGGGCTCCAGCCCCCGAATCACCTGCATACTCAGCTATTGAACTTGTAGCGGATTCAGATTGGCGGTCATCTTCCTGGACGCGCGTGTCGGCGTGGGACAGGCCAAAGTCCTCGCGCGGCGCGTCATCCATCGGGCGCTCAAGAAACGGATTGTCGTCCAGCATCTGGTCCACCTCCTGGCTGAGCTCCAAGGTGGACAGTTGCAGCAGCCGGATCGACTGCTGCAACTGCGGCGTCAGCGCCAGATGCTGCGAGACGCGTAGTGACAACCCCTGTTTCATGAGCAATAGGCCAGGTTTTGCCGCCGGGCCGCCCCAGGGCAAAATGCGGCCCCCCCGGCGGGCAGCGAGTTACACGAAGTGAACGACCGTGGGGGCAACACCCCGCAATTTTTCGACGGGCCGCCCCTAGAAAAATTAGCCCCCTCGGGGGGCAGCGCATTACACGCAGTGAAAAGCGTGGGGGCCATGGACTACATCCTGAAATGCTCGCCCAGGTACACCCGGCGCACATCGGCGTTGTTGACGATCTCGGAGGGCGTTCCCTGGGCCAGCACATTGCCGTCGCTGATGATGTAGGCGTGGTCGCAAATGCCCAGCGTCTCGCGCACGTTGTGATCGGTGATGAGCACGCCAATGCCGCGCTCTTTGAGGAACCCAATGATGCGCTGGATCTCGATCACGGCAATCGGGTCGATGCCGGCAAACGGCTCGTCCAGCAAAATGAAGCGCGGCTGGGTTGCCAGCGCACGGGCAATCTCGACCCGGCGGCGCTCCCCGCCTGAGAGCGCCAGCGCAGGCGAACCCCGCAGATGGTCCACCCGCAGGTCTTGCAGGAGGCCCGTCAGACGCAGCTCAATCTCGGCCTTGTCCAGCGGCTTGCCCTCGCGCGGCCCGTCTGAATACCGCTGCAGCTCCAGCACGGCGCGCACGTTGTCCTCAACATTGAGCTTGCGGAAAATCGAGGCTTCCTGCGGCAAATAGCTCAATCCCAGCCGCGCCCGGCGGTGAATCGGCATGTGCTCGATGGAGTTGCCGTCAATCGTGATGTCGCCCGCGCTGGACCGCACCAGGCCCACGATCATGTAAAACGATGTGGTTTTGCCCGCGCCATTGGGGCCCAGCAAGCCGACTATCTCGCCCTTGCGAACCACCAGCGACACGTCTTTGACCACTTTGCGGCTGCCATAGAACTTCTGCAGGTGGGTGGCTTCGAGTCGGCTTTGGTCAGGCGCAGTCGCCGCATTGGTGCCATTCAGGAAGCCATGGACGGGGCGATTCGTTGCGGCATCGGAAGGCGCGTTGGCCATGTCTCCCTTCACTTTTTCTCGCCGCCCAGCGTCGTGCTCGGGCGAAGCACTGGCGCCAGTTGCTGCGCAGGTGCCCCAGAAGGCGCCGGTGCGGTGGCGGATGGGTCCGGCTTGGGCGTCAGCATGGCCCGCACGCGGCCCCCCGGCGCGCCGGCTGTGCCGCGGGCAACACCGCCGTCAATGGTGAAAACATCGGTCGTGTTGTCGTACAGAATCACGCCGCCGGTCATCTCGTCATTCAAGACCGCCCCCCGGTAGCGGCGCAACTGCGCCCTCTTGATGAATTTCACCGTGTCGGCGCGGCCATCGTATTCAATGACCTCGCCCTCGCCTTCAATGAATTCATCCACGCCTTCGCGCTTTTGCCGAAAAAACGCCAGTTTGCCCGCCTCTGCAACCACCAGCCCAAACTGGTAACCCTCGGGGTCCTGGCGGACATCGAGTTGCGCGCCCCGGATGACGATGCTGCCTTTGGCCAGCACCACACGCCCGGTGAACACACTGGTTTGCTTGAGATCGTCATAACGCAGCGCATCCGCCTCCACGTTCATGGGTTTGTTGCGGTCGGCCTTCTCGGCATTGGCCACGCCACTGCCCACGGTGCACACCGCCAAGACCAAAAGTCCCAAAACACGAATGGACGCCTGGCCCGCCCGGGAGCGGGAAATTTGACGAACTGAGGGGATTTTCATAAGGGCACGAATCTTGCTCGAAAACATGTTTTTCATTGTAGCGGTCATGCGTCAGCGCCAAAAGAAAAAGCCCGCGAAATGCGGGCTTTTTCTTTCGCAGCTTGGCGTTGCCTGTCAAAAACTCAGCGTCCGGCGCGGATCTCGGCCACCAAAAATTCTGTAATCTGCAAGCCTCGCTCCATGCTTTTGGACAGGGTGCCGTCCGTGTAATACCGCCCGGCAATGCCCAGCGCGGGCACGCCTTCCACTTTGTACGCGTTTTGCAACTGGGCCGCACGGCTGGCTTTGGTCGCCACCGAGAAAGAATTGAACTGCTCCAGGAACTTGGCTTTGTCCACGCCCTGCTTGGCCGCCCAATCGGCAATCAGCTCCGGTTTGGCCAGGGCTTGCTTCTCGACATGGATCGCAGCAAACACCTTGGCATGCAGTTTCTCAACCAGACCCATGGCTTCCAGGGCATAGAAAAGGCGCTGCTGCGGCACAAAATCATCCCGGAACGCCACCGGCACGCGCCTGACGGCAACGTCTTGGGGCAGACGCTTGATCCAGGCGTCAAGGGCAGGTTCGAACGCGTTGCAGTGCGGGCAGCTGTACCAGAAGAACTCCACCACTTCCACTTTGCCGGCCGGGGCCTCGACAGCGGCGCGTTTGTCCAGCACCAGGTAGTCACTGCCGGCCTCCGGCTTTTTGGCCTGCGCCTGGGCGGTGGGCAAGCCCAGCATGGGCACTGCCAACGCAACTCCAAGCGATTGAGAAAAATCACGACGCTTCATCTTCACACTCTCCATTTAAATCATTTGGCCATTTGAGGCCATTGAAAATCCATTTACCGCCACCCCAACATAGAGCCAGCACTGCGGCAAAAGTTCAGACGCACCGCCGTCAGGCCAATCAGCGCTGCACCCGCACCAAAGCGGTTTCAAGGCCTGATGACTCCAGCTTTTCCTTGATTCTGTCGGCGTCTTCCTTCTTTTCAAAAGGCCCCGCCCGCACCCTGAACACCACCCGGCCCGCCTGTTCCCGCTCGGTCACCCGGGCTTCCACGCCACTGAGCGACAGCTTGGCACGCTGCGCCTCGGCATCCTCTGGCGTGCGGTACGCGCCCACCTGCACGAAATAAGAGAACGGTTCAGCCCCCGAACCGGATGACTTGGCCCGCGCAAGGTCGCCCAAGGGGTCAGCGGATGCGGCTGGCTTGGTGTCGGTTTTGTTGTCACTTTTGCGGCCCGCGGCATCAGGCTTCGCGGCGTCGGAATTTGCGACCTCGGGTTTGACGGCACCCGGCTTGATGGCATCTGGCCGGCCAACCACCGCCGGTGCGCCCGACGCATCCACAAACGGCGGTGGCACGGGCGCGGCTGCGGACGCGGGCAAAGAAGGTTTTACCGGGTTCTTGCCATACAGCGGCGCATTGGGGTCCCAGTCCTTGTTCTTTTTAGCCTCCGCCGCGTCTTGGTCGGCTGACCGGGTTTGGCCTTTGTTGACGAAGGGAACGGGCACCTTGGTCACATAAACTGCCACTGCAAGCGCCGCCGCAAGGCCAAACACCACGCCGATGATGAAGCCCAAAATTGTTCCGCCCAACTGCTGTTTCATGCACTGCCTTATTGACTTTTTCCAGATGGCCTGGCCGATGGCCCGACTCAAACTCACATTTTTTGCGGCGCGCTGACGCCCAGCACGGCCAGGCCATTTTGCAGCACCTGTTTTGTTGCAGCCACCAGCGCCAGCCGCGCGCGCTTCACGGCGGCGTCATCGACCAGAATGCGCTCGACATCATAGTAGCTGTGGTAGCTGCTGCTGAGTTCGCGCAGGTAAAACGTCACGTCGTGCGGCGAGAAATCTGCCGCCGCCGCCAACAGCATGTCCGGGTAGCGCGCCAGCACCAGCATCAGGCCCAGCGCCTGCGGGCTTTGCAAGGGCGACAGGTCAGTGTCTGTAAGCGTCGCCGCATCGTCGCCCCAGGCCGCCAGCACCGAGCAGATGCGTGCGTGGGCATACTGCACGTAATACACCGGGTTGTCGTTGTTCTTGGCCAGCGCCAGGTCGATGTCGAATACGTACTCGGTATCGGGCTTGCGGCTGAGCAGAAAGAAGCGCACGGCGTCCGTGCTGGTCCACTCGATCAAATCGCGCAGCGTCACATAACTGCCTGCGCGCTTGGAGATTTTGACCTCCTCGCCACCGCGCATGACGCGCACCATGGTGTGCAGCAGGTAATCCGGGAAACCTTGCGGAACACCCAGGCCTGCCGCCTGCAGCCCGGCCCGCACGCGCGAGATGGTGCCGTGGTGGTCGGTGCCCTGGATGTTGACTACCTTGTCAAACCCCCGCTCAAATTTGCTGATGTGGTACGCCACATCGGGCACAAAATAGGTGAAAGTGCCATCGCTCTTGCGCATCACCCGGTCTTTGTCGTCGCCGTAGTCGGTGGATTTGAGCCACAAGGCGCCGTCTTTCTCGTAGGTTTTGCCAGCATCGGTGAGCCGCTTCACGGTGTCTGCCACCTTGCCGCTGGTGTACAGGCTGGATTCGAGAAAATGGTTGTCAAACTTGACGTCAAACGCCTGCAGGTCCAGGTCTTGCTCATGGCGCAGATAGGCTACGGCAAACTGGCGCATGTCGTCCAAATCTTCAATGTTGCCGCTGGCGGTGTAGCTGCGGTCGTCTGCCTGCACCGTCTTTTTGGCCAGGTAGTCGCAGGCAATGTCCTGGATGTAGTCGCCGTTGTAAAAGCCCTTGCTGGCCGGGTTTTCGGGGTCGGTGGGCCAACAGTCGTCGCCCGGTTTGAAGCCTTTGGCGCGCAACTGGGTGCTGGTGGCCAGGGTGGCAATCTGCACGCCCGCGTCGTTGTAGTAAAACTCGCGGTACACCTGCCAGCCCTGCGTTTGAAACAAATTGCAAATGGCGTCGCCCAATGCAGCCTGGCGCCCATGGCCCACATGCAGCGGGCCGGTTGGGTTGGCCGACACAAATTCCACCATGATGCGTTTGCCATTGGCCGCCTGGCTGCCAAAGCGCGCGCCCTGGGTCAGGATGTCGTGCACGATTTGCTGCTTGGCGGACGCCTTCAGCGTGATGTTGATGAAGCCCGGGCCAGCAATGTCCACGGTTTGCACCCAGCGCGTGAATTGCGGCGTCTCCAGCAGCTCCAGGCGCAGTTTTTCAGCCAATTGGCGCGGGTTGAGCTTGAGCGGCTTGGCCAGTTGCATGGCCACCGTGGTGGCCAAATCCCCATGCGCGGCGACCTTGGGCGACTCAAACACGGCTTTGACGCCTGCGCCAGGTGACAGTTTTTCCAGCGCCAGCGCCAGCGCTTCAAGCAATTCAAGTTTTACAGACAGCATGTCTGGATTTTACGGGGGCATGGGCACTGTACGCGTTGCCTCTGGCGCTGTGCTCTTCACATCGTGCCAAGTCCCAACCGGCGCGCCGCATTTCCGCCAGCGATATCTGCCAATTCGGGCCCTGCCAACCCGCAGCTTTTCAACCATCCCACCGGGTCTTTTTCACCGACGGGGTAGTCGCTGCCCATCACAATCCGGTCCGCGCCAACAAGCATCAACAAGCATCAACAAGCATCGACAAGCATCAGCAGCGCCAAGCCCCGCTGCTTGTAAACAAGTTGGCAGCCCAGGTCACCATGGCGTCACCACGATTGCAATTGCACGCGTTATGTGCTGGAATCCAAGGCGGCGGCTGCTTCAACCGCTCTCACTTACACAAAGGAACATCATGAAAAAACTAGCCAGCGTGATCGCCATAGGTCTTACCCTGAGTTTTGGGCTGCTGTCGGCCCCGGTGCACGCCGCCGATGGTGAAAAAACCGCGCAGCAAAGCAAAATGGGCATGTGCAACAAGGACGCGGGCGAGAAGAAAGGCGACGAGCGCAAATCCTTCATGAAGGAGTGCCTGAGCGCCAAAAAAGTCACCCAGCAGGGCAAGATGAAAACCTGCAATGCGGATGCGGGTGCCAAAAAGCTCAAGGGTGATGAGCGAAAAGGCTTCATGAAAGAGTGCCTGAGCAAAAGCGCCTGAGTTACTGATCTGACAATCGGTTTTTCATAAAAACCCCGCCGGAAGTCTCCGGCGGGGTTTTCTTTTGGCATGATGCGGCTCTATGAACCGATCCAAGCCGCCGTCCATTTCCTGCATCATGCCCGCGTTCAACGAAGCGCAAAACCTCGCCAGGTTCGTGCCGCAGACGCTGGCCATACTCGCCACGCTGTCCCCGCGAATCGAGCTGATCGTGGTGGACGACGGTAGCCGCGACGACACCGCGCAGGTGATGCAGCGGCTGTGCGCCAGCCACCCTGAAGTGGTGTCCCTGAAGCTTTCCCGCAACTTTGGCAAAGAGCCGGCACTCACCGCTGGGCTTGATGCGGCGCTCGGCGATGTGGTGGTATTGATGGATGCGGATGGCCAACACCCGGCGTCCCTGCTGCCTGAGATGCTACAAAAATGGATTCATGGTGCGGACGTGGTGTATGCCGTGCGCAAGACCCGCGACGACCAGTCCCCCCTGCACGCCAGCCTCACGGCGGTGTTCTACAAGCTGGTCAATTGGGGCAGCAAGGTGAAAATTCCGCCCAACGCGGGCGACTTCCGGCTGATGGACCGCGCCGTGGCGGACGCCCTGAAAAGCCTGCCAGAGCGCAACCGCTTCATGAAGGGCCTGTATGCTTGGGTTGGCTTTAACAGCACCGCGATTGACTATGTGCCGCTGCCGCGCGCGGGTGGCGTGAGCAATTTTGGGCTGAGCGGGTCGATCTCGCTGGCGCTGACGGGCATCGTGGCTTTCTCCACCAAGCCGCTGCGGGCGTTGACGTGGCTCGGGCTGGCGCTGGCCATCGTCGCGCTGGGCTATGGCGCCTGGGTGGTGATGGAGTTTTTCATCTGGGGCATGGCGGTGCCCGGCTACGCGACCATTGTGGTGGGCATGATGTTTTTCAGCGGCATCCAGCTGCTGTCGATTGGCATCCTGGCCGAGTACGTGGGGCGGATTTACGAAGAAGTCAAACAGCGGCCCGCCTATTTGATCAGCCAGCGCAGTGGACTGGGCCTGGTTCCGACGGTGGACGCCGGCAACGTGGTGTCGCTCAAATCAATCCGGCAAGAGGCTTCGCTGCTTTGAGTGCGCCCCCCGATCCTGCATCTGTCAATGCAGTCAGCGCCTCTGCCCGCTGGTTTCTCGTGGTGGGTGGTTTGGCAGCCCTCACCCACATGGGTGTTTTCGGGCTGGCGCAGCACCATATGTGGCCCGAGCTTGCCAATGCGCTGGGCTTTGGTGTGGCCTTTTTTGTCAGCTTTGCCGGGCACCGGTTGTTGAGTTTTCGTGATGCGGCCACCAGCGTGCGCACCAGCTTTGGCCGCTTTGGGGTCACCGCCCTGGCGGGTTTTGCCGCCAACGAGCTGGTATTTGTGTTGCTGTTGCGCGGCCTGGGGTGGCCCAGTCTGGTGGCGCTGTTTTGCGCGCTAGTGTTTGCAGCCGGGCAAACTTTTTTGCTGAGCCGGTTTTGGGCTTTCAGGCGCTGAATTGACACCTGGTCCGGCCCCCGATTTATATAGGCTCCATCCGGCGCCCGTGGTCACAAGCCCCCAGCCAGGCAAGTCTGCCACCAAGTTCTTGGCGTTGGGCGTGACCAGCCAACTCCCCGCCACGCCACTTGCCTGGCGCAGAACGCTGGCAGGTTGCAGCACTTTGGCGGCTTGGGCGTCAAAGTCAGCCCCTTCAAACAGCTCACGCTCCCAGCCATCGCGTGCGTTGGCGCGCTGGTAGTTCCAGTCGTTGAGCGCGACCATCGGCTTGGCCAGTTGCGCGTAAAACGGCAGATCGTAAGGGTAGCCACCCAGGACATAGACCGTGTCGGCGGGGCCCGCCTGGCAGGCCAGCACCTGGGCAATGTCTTGCGTGCGCGACCGTTCTGTAACGCCGCCCACGCTGAGGACAATCGCCGTGGCAATGCCAATCCCCAGCACGCACAACCCGGCAAACAGCTTGCCCGCGTAAGCGCGGTGGGACATCACCCGCTCCCAGCCCAGCGCCGCTAGCAACGCGAGCGCCGGGATCACCGGCAGGATGTAGCCGACCAGCTTGGAGCTGGGAATGGAGAAAAACACCGTGATGGCGATGACCCAAATCCAGCACAGACTGGTCCATTCGCGCGCCACTGCCCCGTGGCTCAAGACCAGCCGCGCGGGCTTGCGGATCTGCGCCAGCGCAAACAGCACCCACGGGAAGAACAGCAGCCCGATGGCCAGCAGGTAAAGCCACCACGGCTGCGGGTTGTTGAAGGTGCTGTCGGTGTAGCGCTGGAACTGGTGGCGCACAAACATGTAGTCCAGAAACTCTGGGTACTTGTGCTCGGCCAGCGCAAACCAGGGCACCACAATGGCGGCGAACAGCGCCACACCGCTGAGCCAAGGCAGGTAAGGGACCTTTTTGAACTGGCGCGTCCACAGCAGCCAGACAAACAGCACCAGGCCGGGCAGGGCAAAGCCAATCAGCCCCTTGCTGAGCATGCCCAGCGCGCACGCCACAAAGCCCCAGCGGGCCAGCCCCGCGTGCGGCCTGTCGCCGGCCATGAAGGAAAACCCAAAGCACCAGATGGCCACGCCAATCCAGGTGGCCACCAGCATGTCGTGGTTGATGTACTGGCCGCCGATCAGCAGCGTGAGGCTGGTGCCCAGCATGACGGCGGCGCGCCGCGCTATCTGCTCCGTGGCCACCGTGCGGGCCGACAGGTACAGGGCCGCCAGCATCAGGCCCGCGTGCAGCGCAGGCACCAAGCGCAGCGCCCAGGCGTTGACGCCAAACGTGGCCAGCGACATGGCCTGCAGCCAGTAGAGCAAGGGTGGCTTGTGGAAGAAGGGAATGCCATTGAGCCTGGGCGTCAGCCAGTCGCCGCTTTGCAGCATCCAGCGGCCGACCTCGCCGTAGCGCCCTTCATCCGGCACGGCCAGCGGCCTCAGGGCCGCCAGCACCAGCAGCAGCGCCCAGAGCAGGCTTAAGGCCAGCCAGGATTTCTGGCGCTCGCGTCGTTCATCAAGGGGGTTGTCCACCGCGCGGAGTTTACCAATCGCAGCCCCTGGCCAGCCGGGCATGGGCTTGTCTGAGCGCGGCGGGAAAGCCTTCGCCGCTCAAATAGGAAAACTCCCGCGCCCGCGCTGCGCCAATGCTGTCGCCCGGCTCTGCTGAGAGTGCGGGGTGGCACATGATGATGGTGTGGTCGGGCGAAGTCTGCAACCAGTGGGTCATGCGCTGGCCGTAGCCTTGCACCGTTCCGGTGAAATCATAGATGCCAGATAGAGCCGCAGCCCTCGTCCACATTGCATTGTTAGCTATATTGTCAATAGCATTTGCTCCCAGGATGGCAATGATGCGGCTTTTGAAATCTGCCTGGCCTGCGGGCGCGCGGGAGACCCGCAGGTAAGGCTTGGCGTCTGGGTAGCGCATTGCCAGGACGCCCACCAGCGCTTCCCGGATGCCGGCAAACTGCTGCACGTGCTGGTGCCCGTCCACATGGTCAGGCTGCGCTTTCCAGTGCGTCTCAAACGCGTCGAGCTGGCGTTCAATGACGACGCGCGCCGCATCCGTGTTGAAGCCGCCCAGCACGGCTTTTGCCATCGCACGGCCCAGCGACAGCCCATGGCCGGCGGCCACGGCAAAGCCGCTGGTCCAGTCCAGATGCAGGCCCACATCGATCTGGGCACGCAAGTCGTGCAGCAGCGGCGCGTCCTGCGCCCAGCGCGGCGACAGCACCATGGCGCTGGTGGCGCTGATGCGGCCCGCTTCTGCCAGCCGGGCAATGCCCTGTGACGCGGGCTGGTGCACTGCAAAATCGTCGGCGCACAGAATCAGCCGCTTCAGAGGCTGCGGGGGCTCAGGCGGCTTAGCGGGCTGGGGGTCCATGCGGCCCGATTATGCGTGGCGACCAACCCGAGCGGCCGTTGACGCTTTGCGGCTGCGAGACAATGCCGGGCATGCCACCCGCCGCGAGGAACCCGTTTGAACACACCCATCATTGAAGTCATCGACCTCACATTCGACTACCCCGGCTTTCGGGCGCTGGCGCAGGTCAGCCTGCGCATTGAGCCCGGCACCGTCACCGCGCTGGTCGGGCCCAACGGCGCTGGCAAGACCACCCTGCTGCGCTGCATTGCGGCGCTGGACACGCCGCTGTCGGGCACGGTTCGCGTGGCGGGCCACGATGTTTATGAGTCGCCGCGTGAGGTGCACGCGCTGATGGGCTATTTGTCGGACAGCTTTGGCCTGTACAGCGAACTGACGGTAGCGCAGGGGCTGGAGTACGCCGCGCGTTCGCAGGGCCTGGCCACAGAAGCTGTGGCCAAAGCGGTGCAAACTACGGCCGAGCGCATGGGCTTGGGCGACAAATTGCAAAAGCTCGCCAGCACGCTGTCACGCGGGCAGCGCCAGCGGCTGGCGATTGGCCAGGCCATCATCCATTCGCCGCAAGTGCTGCTGCTGGACGAGCCGGCCAGCGGGCTGGACCCGGAGGCACGCGGCGCGCTGGCCGGCGTGTTCAAGGCGCTGCAGGCGCAGGGCATGACCTTGCTGGTATCCAGCCACATTCTGGCCGAGCTGGACGCCTATTCCACCCACATGCTGGCGCTGAACCAGGGGCGCGTGCTGGAGCACCGGGCGCTGGGCGGGGCCACCGCTGCCAGCGCGGGCGCCCCGGCCGAGCGGCTGCTGCGGCTGGAGTTTGTGCACAGCGCAGAGTCGGTTGCCTCGTGGCTTGCGAATCAGGTGAACGTGACTTTGCGCCACATTGACGCAAGCGGGCTGGAGATCAGTTTGCGCGGCGATGCGGCTGCCCAAGCGGCGCTAGTCAGCGCCTGCGTGGCGGCAGGCTACCCGCTGACGGTGGTTGCGCCGGTCACGGAAAACCTGCAGCAGTCGTATTTGAAATCGCTTGAAGCCGGACGTTCTTCAGGACGCGACAGCAAATCCGCAGACAAGGCCCAGCCATGAGCTACGACATGAACCCCGAGTTCCGCCGCCAACTCTGGCTAGGTTTTTCACCCACGCGCCTGGTGGTGCTGCCGCTGCTGCTGCTGGCCTGTTTTGCAGCGGCATTCATGAGTGCCAGCGACCACACCGCGCAGGCGCTGGCGTATACCGGTGCGGCCCTGTTTGCCGTGCTGGCATGGGGCATGGGAACGCTTGCCGTGGGCACCAGCGTGATGGAAGAGCTGACCGACCGCACCTGGGACCAGCAGCGCATGAGCGCCATGCAGCCCTGGGCCATGACATGGGGCAAGCTCGGCGGGGCCAGCGCCTACGGCTGGTATGGCGGCATGCTGTGTTTGCTGGTTGCCGTGCCCGCTGCCGTTGTAAGCGGGCACGCAAGCAACGTGCTGCAAATTACGCTGGCGGCCATTTTGTGCGGCCTGTTTCTGCAGGCTCTGCTGATCGCGGTGAATTTGCAGTTGCTCAAAACCAGCGGGGCGGTGGCGCGGCGTGGGGGCGTGTGGGTGTTGGTGGTGCTGGTTTTGCAAATCGTCACGCCTTTGTTTGGCATGGGAGCCGAGGGCGGCACGGTCATCTGGTGGGGTCAACCGTTCGCCAATGTCAACTTTGGCCTGGCCTCCATGGCGCTGTTCGCCGGGTGCGCGCTGGTGGCGGCGTGGCGCTCCATGGCCGAGGTGCTGGCGGTGCGGCAAATGCCTTGGGGCTGGCCCGCCCTGGCGTTGCTGTGCACAGGCTACTTGGGGGGCTTCGCGGCAACCCACCGGATGGCGACTTTGGGGTTGGTTGGCTTGGCAGTCTGCGCCATGCTCACCTACCTTGCGCTGTTGAGCGAACCGCAGCTGCGCCCGCTGTGGCAACGGGTCGCCACCCGGACTGCAAGCGGGCAGTGGCGCGCTGCGCTATTGCAAGTCCCCCGGTGGCCCACCACGCTGCTGCTGGCGGTGCCTTTCGCGGTGATTTGTACTGTTGCGCTGCGTGAGCCGCAGGCGACGCCGTGGCCCGGCATGGCGCTGGTTGCGCTGCACCCCGTGGCCTTCGTGCTGCTGATGGTGCGGGATTGTGCGCTGGCGCTTTTCCTGGCGTTTGCCGTCAAAAACAAGCGTGCCGTTGCCGCGTTTTTATTGCTGATGTTGGTACTTTACGGCGTACTGCCGTGGCTGGTCGGAGCCACCGTCGGCAACCCGTTGCTAGGTCTGGTGCAACCCCTTTTGACCCAAAGCAAGCTGTCCGTTGTTATTGCTGCGGCCCATGCTGTGCTGGCCCTTGTGTTACTGCGTTGGCGATGGCGGGCTAGCGCGCCGTAAGTTTGCGCGGGTCCCACGGGCCTGTGTCGTCCCACAGGTCATAGTGAGGCTATTTTATCAAATTTTACCGATAAAATAGGGCTGTAGCCCCCGTGTACAGTTCATAAACAGCTATTTAATATATAGCAAATGGATTTTGAGTGTCAGCCAGTCTGTGTCAGTAGGCCGGTGTCAGTAAGTCAATGTCAGTAGGCCAGTTTCGCAACCGCACGCAATTCCTGCGGCGTGACGCTGGGTAGGCCAAAAAATTCCAGGTACGCCGGAATTTGCTCAAACAGCATGTCGGTGCCCACCTGCACCGCGCAACCGCGCGCCTCGGCTGCTGCAAGAAAGGCCGTCATCTCGGACTTCATCACCACCTCGCCTACAAAGCTGCTGGCTGCAATGCGTGACACATCCAGGGGCATGGGGTCGCCTGCCTTCATGCCCAGCGGCGTGCCGTTGACCACCAGGTCAAAGCCGGCCGGGTCATTGGAGCCGGTGTTGACTTGCAGCGCCGGGTAGTGGGCGCGCAGGCGCTCTGCCAAGCAGTTTGCCGAGGCGCCATTCACGTCAAACACGCCCAGGCGCGCCACGCCGGCCGCTGCCAGCGACGCGGCAATGGCCGAGCCCACCCCGCCCGAGCCCACCACCAACGCGCTGGCGCCGTTGAGCCTGAAGCCCTTGCGCAGCACGCCGCGCACAAAACCCTCGCCATCAAACATGTCGCCTTGCAACTCCCCGTTAGCCCCCAGGCGCACCGCATTGCAAGCACCGGCAATGGCAGCGGTAGGGAGCACGTCGTCCAGCAGGCCCATGGTCGTGACCTTGTGCGGCATGGTGATCAGCGCGCCACGGATGTTGGCCAGCTTGAACACCGCGCGCAAAAAATCCGGGTAATGCTCGGCCCGGCAGCCCATGGGCACGACGATGGCATTGACC
>JANYJD010000264.1 GCA_025358555.1 Rhodoferax sp. | reverse complement strand
GCGACTCGCCACCACTGGAACGCTAAATGCTGCTCTCCAAGTCTTAAATCCGGACGAAACCGCCGCGCCACATCGGCACTCCATGGCAGCTCTTCGTCTAATCACCGATGAGGACGGTGGGGTAACAACGGTTGACGATGTAAATTGCCCGATGGCTGCGGGTGATCTAATCCTGACTCCAGCGTGGTCTTGGCATGGGCATTTCAACAACGATGGCCGCCGCGCAATGTGGATCGATGTCCTTGATGTCCCTCTTGTCGCATCTTGGGATGCCGTCTTCATTGAGCATCCGTCGGATCGTAATCCTCTGCCGGATGCAGGCTTCAACTCGCGCAAGCTGCGTTATTCGTGGGCTGACATGCAACGTCAGCTAGACGCAATGCCCGCCAATGAAGATGGCAGTCGCGAAATACGTTACATAAATCCGGAGGATGGCGGTCCTGTCATGCCCACCATTGATGTTTACGCGAGCCGGCTGGAGGCCGGACGACCGACCGAGAGGATGAGAAGCACAGCGTCGACCTTGGTGTATGTAATGGGCGGGTCGGGTACGAGCACGGTTGGAGATAAGGAATTCTCCTGGTCTAAAAACGATGTGTTCACTGTCCCGAATTGGACCTGGGTAAGCCATATCGCTAGCGACAAGGACGCCTATCTCATCAAAGTGACGAACGGCGCCATGCTAAAAACGCTCGGTCTACTTCGTTCGGAGCTTTCGGGCAGCGCGAAAGACGGCCAGTTTACGACAATGAAATCTGAAAGGCATTGATATGACAGTCCCCAAAGAAATTATCATCGCTGGCGGGGGGATCGCAGGTCTCACACTAGCTTTATCCCTTCATAAGCATGGCATTCCCTTCACAGTGTTCGAGGCTGTGACGGAGCTGAAGCCGCTCGGTGTGGGCCTCAATTTGCTGCCTCATGCAATGAAGGAGCTGACCAACCTCGGCCTGGACGCCGCCCTTATTCAGCGGGGCATTGAAACCAAAGAAGTATGTTTCTTCACCGGACATGGTCAGCAGGTGTTCACTGAAGCGCGTGGCAGGGCCGCGGGATACAACTGGCCGCAGCTCTCCATTCATCGCGGAGACCTGCACAAGGTTCTTCTAGAGGCTGTGCGGGAGAGAGCCGGGGACGATGCCATCAAACTCGGACACAAGTGCGTCAAGATCGAGCAGGATAGCGACTCCGTAACGGCTCATTTCGTCGATCCCACAGGAATGCCGCTTCCGTCAGTCCGGGGATCCCTTGCCATTTCGTGTGAGGGGGTGAATTCGCCAACACGAGTGGCGATGCATCCTCGGGAAGCAGTGCCTCGGTATGAGGGAACAACCTCATACCGTGGAACCACGGTCTGGAAGCCGTTTTTAAGCGGCGCATCCATGTTCTATTTGGGGACGCGCGAAGCTGGCAAATTGGTGATGTATCCCGTCCGCAACAATGTTGACGCCGAAGGGCGTCAGCTATTGAACTGGGTCGTGGAAGTCGCCCGCCCAGGAGAGGATACGTCACGCGACTGGAACCGTGAAGCCGATATCAGCGAGTTTATAAGCGCCTTCGAGCACTGCAAATACGACTGGTTGGATATCCCGGCAGTGCTGCGCGCTGGAGACAAGGTGTACCAATATCCGCTCGTTGACCAAGATCCGCTGCCGTTCTGGAGCCAGGGCAGGGTAACGCTCCTAGGCGATGCTGCCCATCCCATGATGCCGCGCGGCTCCAATGGCGCATCGCAGGCGATTCTTGATGTTGCGTGCATTACGAAGTGTTTGCACAACGAGTCGGATCCGGTGTCCGCTTTCAAAGCTTATGAGCTCGCCAGGCTCGAACCCACAAAGCGCGTGGTTCTCGCTAATCGCGATATCTCGCCCGATGCAGTGTTGCGCCTTGTCGAGTCGCGCACTGGCGGGAAACGCTTCGACAAAATTGAAGACGTGATCTCGAAAGAAGAGCTGGCAGACTGGCAGGAACGCTACCGCCAAATTGCCGGGTTTTCTGTCAAGGAACTCAACGCAACTAGCGCGGATAAGTCCCAATAACGCAAATACGAACGCGTGACGATTGCATAAATCCGTCGACGAGTAGGCGTAATCCTTGTCAAGCCGGCCATTTCGGAGCAGATCCCAACAATTGATCGGCAATAGGCGCGGGAGCTGACAAACGGCGCTTTAGAAAAACAATATTTTAGGAGTACGAACAGTGAGAATCTGCCGATTTGGAAGTAGCTACGGGATGGTGTGCGGTGACACAGTCATCGACATTACCACCCACGTCAACAATGCTGAGAAACCCGGCGATGGCGATGCGTTAATCCGCGCTCTGCCAGGCCTTCGTGGACGAGACCGCGAGCTACAAAGCGGCTCCATCAGATTGCCGTTGTCGGACGTCGCCCTACTAAGCCCGGTCCGAAACCCAACGAAGATCCTGGCAGCGCCGAACAATTTCCGGGAACATAGTGCGGAGATGAACGCGTCAGGCACTGTCAAGAGCAGCCTTATGGCATCTATGGATGAAGTTGGCTTCTTTTTAAAACAACATCGTCGCTCGTCGGCCCATCAGAGGGCATCGCTGTGCGCTTTCCGGGGCGCCGGACTGACTACGAAGTGGAAGCGGTAGTCGTGATTGGCGAGGTGGTACGTGGACCAGTATCGGCGTCTGATGCACTGAAGTATGTCGCTGGCTACAGCGTCGGACTGGATATCACGCTTCGCGGTCCAGAAGAACGGAGCCAGCGCAAATCGATAGATTCGTATTCCGTCTTAGGGCCGTGGCTGGTCACTGTGGACGAGGTGCCGGACCTATCGCTGCTGAAGATGCGATTGTCCGTAAATGGAGATGAGCGTCAATCCGTCAGCCTATCAGACATGTTGTTCAATGCGGCGGAGCAGATTGCTTACGCATCGCAGTTTTACTCACTGTATCCGGGAGACATGATTTACACCGGAACGCCGTCGGGTGTTGGTCCGATCCGCGGCGGGGATGTCATTCGTGCCGAAATTGAATTGATTGGGGCGATGGAAGTTAAAGTCCGCAACTACTCATAAAAGCTTCAGGACCGCCTAAAGCCCTTCTGCAAGCAGACTACTAAAAGCAACATTTCGGAGACAAAAATGTACAAGAAATCAGTAGGTTTGCAAAGCGTACTGGATGAGGGCAAGTTCGGAGCACTTCGACTATTTGTCTTCGCAGTATGTTTCTTGATCCTTCTCCTTGACCGTTATGACGTGCAAGCGCTAGGCGCTATTACGCCGGCGGTCATGCGCGACCTTCAACTAAGCCTCGCGGAATTTGGACTGGTGTTCGGCTTTGGTGGAGCCGGGGTGCTTATGGGCGCAATCACCTTCGGAAATCTTGAGGACATGTACGGTCGTAAGGCGCTGCTATTTGTGTGCCTTGCCATCCTCGGCTGCTTTTCAGTATGCATGGTTACCGCAACCTCTGGCATTGAGCTAACGATCTATAGAGTGCTCTTTTCGATTGGACTGAGCGGCGCCGTGCCGGCCGTCATAGCTCTAGCGTCAGAATACACGCCGAAGAGAATACGAGCAGCATCTGTAACTATTTAAGGGCGGCGTTACCGACCGTGTGACGCTCGCTGTAGGGTGTGGCTAGGTTGGGTGAAACGCTTTCTCGCAACCATCATTAACTGTTTTTCAACTCGCAAGAATAGGACAAATAAATGCTGTTTCAAAAATGGTGTGTAGCCGCCGCGCTGCTGTGCGTGACAGTGGCAGTGACTGCCCAATCTGAATTCCCTGCCTGGGCTTATCCGCTCACCCCCCAAGCGCCCAAGCTCGAGATGGAACAGGGGGTCATCCAAAAAGTGCCAGGGAGCGATGTCGGCTTGACGATCTCGCAGACGCTTGATCGCTTTTCCGCGGCCGACTGGCATCCCAGTGACCACCCGGCCATGCCTCTAAGTGTGTCAAATGGGCGTAAGCCGGATGCTTGGGCGTGTGCCTACTGCCATCGCCCCACAGGTTCAGGTGGCCTTGAAAATGCCAGCCTTGCCGGCTTGCCCGCAGACTACATCGTGCAGCAGGTCAAAGATATAGCCAGTGGGGTTCGCAATACAGCGTTGCCCAAGCGTGTTCCGCATATTTCGAAGATACCAATTTCTCAGGCTGTCACGGACGATGAGTTGCGAGCAGCAGCAGCCTACTTTTCTTCCCTCAAACCGCGACAGATGCTGATCGTAAAAGAAGGTGACATGGCGCCGAAGTTGCAGCAAAGGCTCTTCTTCTTTTCGCCGACCGATGACGGCGCGCAAGAGCCTATAGGTAAGCGCATCGTCGAGTACCCAGAGGACTATAGACGCTTTGAACTATTGCATGATGCGCGTGTGAAGTTTGTGGCCCATGTGCCCAGTGGCAGCATTAAGAAGGGCGAGTTGCTGGTGCGCGCACCGGGCGGCAAGACTGAGCTGGCATGCGCTAGCTGTCATGGCGCAAACCTGCAGGGTTTGGGCAATATTCCCTCGATTGCGGGCCGCTCACCGAGCTACATCGTGCGCCAGTTGTGGGATATCAAGCAGGGCGCACGTAACGGTGCGATGGCCGTTCTTATGAAGCCGGTCGTCGGCGCGCTGGACAGCAACGACATGCTCAACATTGCGGCCTATTTGGCGACGCTCCCTCCGTAAATGCAGGGCACTCGACCCAAGGCACTGGTGCGCATTTAGCTTTTTAAGCTGGGTTGTCAATTTCTATGAACTCACGCACCAGCCCCAGCTGATCCGCCACGTGGTCGGTCACTGCCGGGGCTGAAGTGGCGGTCGCACGCGATGAAGGCTACGACCAGCTTTTTCTCTCTTCCCTACACCGTATAGCCCTGGGCCTGGCACCACAGGTCTTTCACGCTGAACAATCCTTGTGCCTTCAACCACGCATTGGATAGGGCCTGCTGCACTGCCGAGGTTCCGGCCATGTGCCAATAGCTCTTGCTGCTGACGCCATGCTCGATCGCCGTCTTCAGGCTTACGCCCAAAGCCAACAAATGCTTGATCTTTGCGCACGCGCCGCTCCGCAAACCAGCCCGGCTCCAGGTCTTTGGCAGCCTTGTCGGGAAGCAGCATCAGGGCGCGCTGGGCACGGATGCCCTGTTCGAGGGTGGATGGCAAATGCACGTCAATGTCAACGGTGCCCCGCTGGTATCTCAAGGCAAACAGGGCAAACCCTGCGATCAGTAGGTAATCCACTTTCTCTTTGTGAAATGTGCCCAAAACGGTTTTGAGGTTTTATAGCATGGCGGGTCGCGCCATCTTGGCGTTGCCGGAGTCCCCGATCAACCCTGGAAATGGGCCGTCAGGGTCGGGGTCGTCAATCACAGTTTATGCGGCCGAGCGCCGCAAACGGCTATTTTGGGCAAGCACCCAGACCACGCCAGCGACCTTTTGGGCGTAGGCTTCTTCATGGGATTTGAAGCGGTATACGCCTTGCTTCAGGCCTGTGCTTGCAAACCTTGCAAGCGCTTGGCCGGTGCGAAGATGCACATCAGCCACACGCAAGGCGTCGGCCGACGGAAACATGCTGACAACCGGCATTCGGCCACCAATGGTTCGCATCATGGAACAACCGTAGCGGATATTGAACGCCAGGTCAACCAAACCTATCACCCAACCTGTCAACCGCCCTTTTTAGGCCGCTTGCCAGGGTTTTTCTTGTTGTTGGTGGCCGCGCCGCGTTCCAGGCTGCGCAACTGTCCTTTGGGGGCAGTGAAGGTCACACCATTGGGTGCGACGGGGCGGGGGGTTGCTTTGCGCTCGGCTTCGGTGCGGGGGGCTTTGGCCATAAGATGACTCCGGTAAATTTAGAAAAGCCTATGATTATCCTGCACAACGGTAGATCCCAAACATGGCAACACTGAACGCGACCGAAATCGGGCAGTACCACGCCCAGGGCTACCTGGTTCCGGGGTTTCGGTTGCCCGCTGCACGCATAGACCATTTGCGCGCCACCCTGGACAAGCTTATTCGGGACAACCCGGGCGTGCGGCCTGAAAAACTCGTCAGCGCCCATGTGGTGGGACAAGGCAGCACTGGCAAGAATGACGAGGGCGTCAAGGGCAGCAAGGATTTCCTTGATCTGGCGATGGAGCCCGAAATTCTGGACATGGTTGCGCAGCTTATCGGGCCGGACATCATCTTGTGGGGCTGCCATGTGTTTTGCAAACCGGCCGGTGATGGGCACGAGACGCCGTGGCACCAGGACGGGCACTATTGGCCGATGCGCCCGCTGGCCACCTGCACCGTGTGGGTAGCTTTGGACGAGTCAACAACCGAAAACGGCTGCCTGCGCGTCATTCCCGCCTCGCACGCAGCCAAAACTACCCATCCGCACCTGATGGAAGACCGGGAAGACTTGGTCTTGAGCCAGCGCACGGCCGACGAGGCATTCAACGAGGCCGATGCTGTGGATCTGCAACTGCTACCGGGTGAAATGTCCATGCATGACGTGTACATGATTCACGGCGCCAAGGTCAACCATTCCACAAAACGCCGGGCCGGTGTGGCACTGCGCTATATGCCCGGTACCTCGGTGTTTGAGCGCAATCTCAATCCGGCAGACGGCAAATCTGGCGTGTCGGTGGCATTTGCGACACGGCCCCTGTGGCTTTTGCGCGGTGAAGACAAAACCGGGCGCAACGATTTCAAGGTGGGTTTCCCGGTGCCCTAAGCCCGTGAGTGGAGGCTCACATCACGGCGCGAATCGGCAGGTTCAACAGCAGATTCTGCGGCTTGAGCTTGACCACCTTGTCTGCGTTCATCGACAAACCCAGGTACACCGGCTTGCGCGCCACATCGGCGCGCATCTCCAGCGGGTTTACAAACGTCAGGCGAAACAGGCTCAGCAGGCGCTGCGTGCGGGCAGATTCCACCGGGCGATCTTCGTACAGGTCGTTGAGCAAGGCGGTGGATTCAACATCCAGTCCCACGTGCCAGCGCCAGTTGGCATCTTCAATCTTTTGCTCGGGCTTGATGCTGACCTGGACCCCCAGAAAATGCGCAATCCATTTCTCCAGCACGCGGGCCAGCGCCGTCAGGCCCGATCGGGCACGCGTCAACGTGAAGGTCAGGCCATGGCTCAGGTCGTTGGTGACCTCGTGCGTCAGGTCCAGCAGATAGTTGTGGCGCTCGCCTGAATCCCAATAGGCCTGTGCGCTGGAATCGGTCAACACGGCCAGGTTGACAGCGCGCATGGGTGCGTTGTTTTGGGCCAGCAGGCGGCCCATGTCGCCCAGGCCACCCGTCTCGTTGAGCAGGTCCAGCACGGCCAGGTCGCCGCTGAGGACTTGCCCGTCCTGCGTGGTGATGCGCTGGGGCCGAAACAGCATCTCACCTGCACGCACTTCAAACGCGTCGCTCGCATCATTGAGCACATTGCGCAGGCAGGCCTGGGCCACCAGGTCGATGAACAAGGGCGGCACGGTGATGTTGCCTGAGCGGATGGTAGCCAAATAGTAGTTTTCCAGCGTGCCTGCGGCCAGCAGGCCATCGCGAAAGTTAAAGAAATGCGTGTAGTTGGCGCGCACATCCGCGTCTGCCAAATGTGCCAGTGCAGCGGTCTGGTCTGTACAAATGAATGCCCGCTGCGGGCGGGCCATCAGCGCCTCATGCAAGGCAATTTCTGCGGGGCAGGACTCTTCTACAAGCGCCAGCTCGGGGCGCGCCAGAAACCGGCGCAGGTAGCTGTCAGTGGGCAGCAGCCAGCCGCGCGAATTGCGCTCCAGCTGAGAGAAGCCGCTGGCCGGCCAAAAATCTTTCATGTTGATTTGCGTCAATCGCCTTTTGCGCGCCACACCGCCGCCAGCGACTTGGCCTTCTGCCACACCGACAGCCGCTCATCCGACAGCGCATCCAGAAAATCCGACAGCCGCTTTGACTTGGCCATCGTGTAGATGGTCAGCGCTGTGGTAGTGACAAACACGACGCTGAAAATGGTGATGCGCCGGCTCAGCGGCGCCTCAGCTTCGGCCAGCAGATTCATGCCCAAAAACCCGGTGGTCACGGTGCCAATCAGGCCAAAAATCGTGACTACTGTCAGGCGCACCACGGTGTTGGCCTGGCGGCGCAGGCTGTCGGCGTCCAGATAACTGTTCATGTCGGCAATGCGCTCTTTGACCTCGACGTACAGCGGGTCCAGCCCCAAGTGGCTGGCCGTCATATGGAAAAGCGCGCGGGCCTGCGCCTGTTCGGCCACTTCATGAAACCAGTAGCGGTGGGTGAAGCGCAAAAAGCCTTCAAAGCTGGCGCGTATGGCGCGCTTGAAACGGCGCACACTGCCGGGGTCGTCGATGGTGAGGTTTTTGAGCGCCTCCACCAGCCGGTCGGAGAACATCAGCAAAGAGGCCTTCTGAAAATGCGCGATCAAAAACAGCAGGAAGTGTTGATGCCGAAACTGCGCCAGGACGCCCCGGTCGCGGCAGCCGTAAAACTCGCTGCGCGCTTCACCCACGACGATCATGGAATGCCCACTGCACAGGTATCGGGTGTTGGGGGCGGCTCCGCCGCTGGCCCAAAAGCGGTCGTAGCAATAACGGGTCTCAAAGTCCGCAAGATGCTGCTCGGCGTAGGGCAGGGTGCTGCAGGCGTCTTCCAGGCTATTTTTTTCATTGGCAAAGGTGCCATCCCCCGCCCCCGTCACCAGCGCCAGACGCACAAAGTCGCTGCGGGTCAGGGCGCGCGGGTTGTCCACCGCCAGGTAGCCCATCAGGGGCATGCGGTAGTACTCAATCTGGCGGTAGCGCAGCAGGCCCTCGCGCCCCGAATGGTCGCCCACCAGCGGCTCCAGCAGAAAGCCCCAGTGTGCGGCGATGCGTGGTGCGCGCTTTTGCGCCACATGGGTCAAAAACGCATCCCGGTCCTGCGCGTCGGAGCGGCTCAGCACCTCGCCCTGTGCACCCAGCCACTCCACGTTGGCCATGCAGTGCAGCGGCAGGCCCTGCGCGTCCCAGCCGGCTGGGTAGCCGCGACCAAAGCGGTACAAAATTTCCTGCGCCTGGGCCAGCGAGAGGTCGTTGGCGCTGACCTCGACGTTGAGCAGCACCAGGTCCACATCCAGAAAAAAATACAGGTCGGTGTGCACAATGTCCAGCGTGATGGGCGCTTCACCCGGCTTGGCCTGCACGCGGACCTGCGCCACGTCGGTGCGGCGGAAGATGCGCATCGGCGAATCTGCCTCGCTGTGCCCGACGTTCTTGCCACTCTGCGCGCCCGCCCGGCCCTGGCCGTTGCTCTGGCCGTCGCCCTTGCCGTCGCCACGGCCCTCGCGGCCCTTGTCTGGCGCATCAGTGCCGCGTGATGTGCGGCCCTCCCCGTACAAAAACCGCTGCACATACGGCAAAAACGTCACAAACTCGTTGTAATGCCGCTCATGGAACTGGTCAGGTGCCCCGGTGTATTCCTCGACCTGCTCGCGCCAGGGTGAGGCTGGGCCTGCGTTGCCAGCGGCCGCCTGGGAATTTAAGTCACGCAGAATTTGCCACGGCTTGGCACGTGCTGAACCGCCCCCGCCAGGCCTTTCTACAGGCATCAGCCGCAAGGGCCACAACAGCACCTGGCGGAAGTGCTTGACGCGGGGCGCTGCCGGCACACTCGAACCAGAGCGGGCAGGGCTTTGCAGAGGGTTATCGTCGATGGCGGGAGTATTCAGCACCGACGAAGCTTACGACAAATCACTGCGCCTGCGCCCCGGACACCCGCCGCGCGGTGTGCGCGGCGAGGGCGCGCGTTGTAATTGCTATGGCTTGCGCCCCACCATGGCATACAGCTCAGCCATTGGCACCATGCGTCCGTGCAGCGGCAAGATGCGCTCTACATTGAGCTTCAGGCGTTCAATGTTCTGCACCAGGTTCACGTTGTTGCCATTCGGCTGGGCCGGTGGCGCTGCTCCGGGCGCGCCCGGGGTGTATGCATCGGCCTCGATCAGCAGTTTTTCTGCGGGCAGATAGACCATCAAAAAGCCCTGGGCGTGCACGCTGCCCTCGATGAAATACACCTCCACCACGCGCTTGCCGTCGGTGAATACGCGTTTGCCGTCAACGCCCGACACAGTCGCCCGCTTGCCGGATTTTTCAAACGCATCGGGGCTGATGCGGTTGGGGTTGGCCAGGGTGCGCTCCAGGTAGGGGCGCGCCTGGCTGCTTGCAATGATCTCGGCCCCTTCAGCGGCCGCGGTGCGCAGGCCGCCGGCGTGGTCAAAGTGGTGGTGCGAGTTGACAACGTAGCGGATGCCTTTGCCGGGCGACAGTTTATTCACCTCGGCAATCAGCGGCGCGGCGCGGCCGTCATACAGCGGGCTTTCGACCAGCATCATGTGGTCGGCCATCTCAATGGCGACGCTGTTGTGCGAGCCGCCCGCCATAAACCACACGCCGTCTGCCGCCTTGTCTGCGGTCACGCGCTCAGCAGCGGCAGTGACCAGCGCGGGCACCTCAATCTGGCTGGGCTGGTTGGCCTGCACCTCGTTGATGGTGACGTCCAGCACCTCAAACCCGCCCATGCTCTGGCGGATGCGGGTGGGGAACTTCACGCCACCAAAGTCTTTGTAGTCGGAGTACCAAGTGGTGGCTGCGGTGTCACCCATCACCGGGTTGGGCTGGACGGATTCAACCCGTTCCACCAGGTTGTCGGCGTTTATGAAGGCGGTCGCCGTGAACATGCCCGGCTGGGTGAACGAGATGGCTGTGAGCGCCTTGCCGCCTTCATCGCGCATTCGCGCCGTGGCATTGTTTTTGAGCGCCGCCTTGATGACGCCGTGCGGCGATGTCCACAAGTCATGCACCCGGCCACTCACGGCCAGAATGGCGGGCTGCGGTGCCGGGCCGACCATGTTCCACGCCGATGTGCCGCGCAGCAGGCCAGTGGCGCGCTGCTCGCCCGTGCCCATCAGTGGCGTTGCGCCGCCGCCCGTGGGCTCGGCGCGGTTTTGGGCGATATCCTGGCGCAGCGCGCCGTTTTCATAGTCGGCCACGCGGGCAAAACTGGTCAGGTTGGTTTTTGGCCAGGCCATGCCCGGCTGGTAGGCCTGGCCAAACTGGCCCGCCGTGCCGCTGCCCGCAAAACGGATGGACTTGAGGTTGCTGCCGCCCATGGCCTGGTCTGCGCGGGCCAAAGCGGCCCGCGGTTCGACGCTTGACACGGCTGCACAACCGGCAAGCCCCGCCAGAATGCCGCCTGCCAGCAGCGTGTACGAGAGGGGTTTGAAAAAATGCTTGGGTTTCACGACAATCTCCTATGGGTTTGATTTGTTTCCCGTACCGTGGGCTGCCACCTTTGCGACGCATCCGCGCCGGATTCCGCGATACGCTTTGCTGGGAACCGTATCAGACCCAAAAGTTTCACCCATTTGCCTAGGAACAAACCCGATGAACAACCCCATGAATGATCTTTTTTCGCTCAAAGGCCGCACCGCACTTATCACCGGTGGCTCCCGTGGCATTGGCCGCATGATTGCCGCCGGGTTTTTGGCCCAGGGCGCACGCGTCTACATCTCGGCCCGCAAGGCGGCGGTATGCGACCAGACCGCCAAAGAACTGTCTGCCCATGGGTTTTGCGTCTCCCTGCCCGGGGATGTGGCCACAGTGGAAGGTGCCAAGGCGCTGGCAGCCGCCTTTGCCGCACGGGAAGAAAAACTTGACATCCTGGTCAACAACGCCGGGGCCGCGTGGGGCGCAGAATTTGACGGTTTTCCCGAAGCGGGCTGGGACAAAGTGGTTGATACCAACCTCAAAGCGCCGTTCTTTTTGACGCAGGCGCTCATCATGCAGCTGCGCAAGGCAGGCCAGAGCCACTGCGCCAAAGTCATCAACATTGCGTCGATTGACGGCATCTCGGTCAACCCGCAGGAAACCTATTCATACGCGGCCAGCAAGGCCGGGCTGATCCAGCTCACACGCCGCATGGCGCTGCGCCTGATCAAGGACAACATCGTGGTCACGGCCATCGCACCCGGCGCGTTTGCGTCTGACATGAACCGCGACGCGCGCGACCATGGCGACGAGGTATCGGCCCGCATTCCGTCAGGCCGCATCGGCACCGACGAAGACATGGCCGGCGCCGCCATTTACCTGGCCTCTCGGGCTGGCGACTACGTGGTCGGTTCAACCTTGGTAGTGGATGGCGGTGTAACCCACGCCAGGTGATTTTTAGGGCTCTAGCCCTCGTCCTGTCTATATAGTTAGCTATATATTGCATAGTATTTTGCGGACAATTCGAGAGGCGGTTTTCTGCACCTTGGCTGAGGGATCTTGTTCAGGCGTGTGCACGCCAGGCAACCCACTCCAACAAGGGAAACCCCTGATCGATTTGAACCGGCATCAATGGCTTTTGCAGGCAGAAACAGTCACCATGGCAACAGAGACTTTTGGAGCTTTCGCTCGAGCATGACGGCGCGACTCTCTTCATCGCGATTACGGCCGTTGCCGCAGCCGCAGTGTCTTCAGATTTTGGCATCGCATCGCATCAAACCAAAAACGCTTTTCGAAAACGTGCCCCACCAGATGCTGTTTTCTTCCGTCCCATTGCAACTTGCCCCCGATATTTGGCTGCTTGCTGGCTTTGCGGCAGGATATGATTTGCTTGAATCTATCCACGCAGTAGCTGGCAGCGCCGGTTTTCGGCATTGCGTCGTGCCGGGCGGCAAGCGTATGTCTGTAGCGATGACCAATTGCGGGCAATTGGGTTGGGTGAGCAGTTCCAGTGGCTATGCTTACTTGCCCTATGACCCGCTCACGCAACTTGCTTGGCCTGCGATGCCAGCAATATTCAAAAAATTAGCAATCGAGGCGGCAAAAACTGTTGGTTGGCCAAACTTTAAGCCAGATTCTTGTCTGATCAATCGCTATGAAGCAGGTGCAGGAATGGGCTTGCACCAAGATCGTGATGAGCGGGATTTAAGTGCGCCTATTGTGTCGGTTTCTGTCAACGCGTCTGCCAAATTCATGATCGGTGGACTGCGACGCGACGAGCCTGTGAAATCGATTGAGTTGCATGACAGCGATGTCATGGTGTGGGGTGGTCGTTCGCGTTTAATCTTTCATGGCGTGCGGCCTTTGCCCAAAAACCAATCTGCGCTGCGCTATAACTTGACGTTCCGGCAAGCAGGTTAAAAGCTGATTCAAGCGGCATCGTGAAAAATAATGCCGGTGGTGTAGCGCTGACCTGATTGCAACACACTCACTCCGTGGCGCATATTGACTCGGTAATTTCCGCGCGTGCCTTGTTTAGGGCGTTGGTGCACTGCAAATATCACTGCTTCGCCCTGCTTGAGCGATACCACCTGCGGCTTGCTTTGCATGCGTGGGCGCTGCTCAACCAAGATGAATTCCCCACCTGTGAAATCAACCTGGGGCTGAGAAAGCAAAAACGCAGCCTGTATGGGAAACACATGTTCGCCGTACAAATCTTGGTGCAGACAGTTGTAATCCCCTGCTGCGTACTTCAAAACCAAAGGCGTGGGGCGATTTTGCCCGGCAGCATGACAGCGCGTGAGCATCTCGGCCAAGGTGGCCGGAAATACGTTGCTAATTCCCATGGCTTGCTGCCACGCATTGGCGATGCCTACGAGTCGCAGATATAGTGCCTCGCGCAATGCCTGATGAAGCGCAGGCAGTGGGTAGGCAAAATACTTGTATTCCCCTTGGCCAAAGCCATGGCGTGCCATGACCACGCGGCTTCTGTAAAGTGCCGCATCGTCGTAGCGGTTTTGAATCTCTTGACACTCTTGTGCACTAAGCAATGGGCCAGTGCATGCATAGCCATGTGTTTGAAGCTGCGCTTTGATTGCAGGCCAATCCAAAGTTTCGATTCGATTGAGGATGGAAGTCATGCGGATTCCTGTTGCCGTGCAGTAGCTTCTGCATCGATCAAGCTGCGTTTGCGCTCGACGCCCCAACGGTAACCGCTCAAGTCCCCATTGCTACGCACCACACGACGGCAAGGAATGGCCAATGCCAACACATTGCTGGCGCAAGCCGTGGCTACGGCTCGCACAGCCCTAGGCTTGCCAATGCGCTCAGCCACTTCGCTGTAACTCGATGTGCGGCCGGGCGGTATGTCTTGCAGCGCCTTCCAAACCAGGCCAGCGCGCTCAATGTGAAATTGCGCAACAAAATAGTTGAAACCGCCCATACCCGCAGGCGTTGGGGTTACCGGATGATTCATGACGTGCTGCGTCCACAGTTTCCCAATATCAAACCGAATATTTGAGATGTCGATAATTTGCAAAACTGACCAGATCAATTTTGCTTCCAAGTCAATCCCTTGGCCCTCCAACCGCCTCGCTTGTTGCGATGCGCATTGGCATCTGGGTCCCCTTCAAACCCTTCGAGGATGTTATAGGCCTCAAAGCCCAAGGCTTGAGCGCGCTGTGCGGCAGGAATGGAGCGGATGCCAGATCGGCAAAGGAGCATGACTTTTTTTCGTTTGCCTTGCATTGCTTCAAGCAATTGCGCATCAAAAGCAGGATTAATCGCCATGCCCGGCCAGATTTGAAATTCGATGCCCACTCCGCCCGGAATGAAGCCAACCCAAGCACGTTCGGCGTTAGTGCGGATATCGAGGAGCGTTGCCTCGTTGCTATGCCACCATTGGTACGCGAGTTGCGGCGAAATGTCGCCGGTATAGCCTGCTTGCTTGGGTGCACACGGTGTTTGGAGTGCGGCGTGCTGTTTATTGGCGTCGTGGCGTACACCTAAGCTGAAGTTGGCGGGCAGGGCTTCATCAATGCGTCTGGGTCGAGGTAGGTTCAGGCCGTCCATCAGAGCAATGAACGCCGCTTCGCTTCGCGGGCGACCATCAGTGTTCAAGCGAGTATTGCTGCTGCGTTCGTAGTCGATCGATGAATGCGTTTGGCCGTTGTAATCATGGCAGGGCCAGACCGTGGTGTGATCAGGCAGGGCGAATAGCACTTGCGTGAGGCTTCGGTACAACTCCATGGCACTGCCGGATTGAAAATCCGTGCGACCGCAGCCGTTTATGAGTAAGGTGTCGCCTGTGAACACTTGGCTCTGCCAAGTAAAACTCATCGAGCCAGCTGTGTGTCCGGGCGTATGCAAAGCCTTGAGCGATTCGCCGCCGAATTTCAGAATTTGACCGTCAACTAGCTGAATCGCTGAAGGTTTAATGCCGCAGCCAGCTGGCGTAGCGGCTTGCGCACCAGTGTGCTCAATGAGTTGCGCAGCGCTGGTGATGTGATCGGCATGGGCATGCGTCTCAACGATGTATTGAAGCTTCAAGCCGTGCTCTTGTATGACGACCAAATCACGCTGAAGTTGTTCCTCCACTGGATCGATGATGATGGCTTCGCGCGTGGATTCATCCCAAATCAGATAGGTATAAGTGCTGGACGTAGGGTCAAAGAGTTGGATGGGGGTGTGCATTTGAATCCTTCGTGTTGATTCATGAAAACTTAGCAAGCAGGCGGGCAACATCTTTGGTGGGCGCATCGCCTTGTTCGAGCATGCAAGCGACCAATTGGTAGAACGATTTATCCAACGCTTTGCGGGCGGCGCTAAGCTGCTGAGCGATTTTTTCGCAATCTTCATCGTTGTGAATGAGTCTTTGCACGCCGCGAAGCTGGCCTTCGACCCGCGCCAAGCGCTGGATCATCTTGCGTTTTTTGTCTGGATCAATCAAATTGCTCATAAACCAAATTATATACCCCTGGGGGTATATAATTTGAGCCATCGCTTTAAAAAAAGGAATAGTTATGGACGCATCCTCTATAGCGGCATTACAAGCTTTAGCAGGTGGTGTATTGATTGGTTCAGCCTCGTGGTTGCTGCTGGCAGCACTGGGGCGAGTCGCAGGAGTCAGCGGTATTGCAGCGGGGGCGATGATTCCCGCGAAAAATCAAATGGGCAACACGGGCGAAGAAGGCCTGTGGCGCAAGTTTTTTTTGATCGGTTTGGTGGGTGGCGGCGCGCTCGCATTTGGTTTTCTTTCCCCGCCTGTTGTGTCCACGCGGCCTTTGCTATTGCTGATAGTCGCAGGGGTGCTGGTGGGCGTCGGCACGGTAGTTGGTTCAGGCTGTACGAGCGGGCATGGCGTGTGTGGGTTGGGTCGACGCTCGACTCGTTCGGTGGTGGCGACCTTGAGCTTTATGGGAGCGGGCATTGCAACAGCCACCGTCATGCAACTGATCGCTGGCCAGATATGAAGGAAAAATACATGAACGCAAAAAATATCACTGCATTTGTGGCGGGCCTGATGTTTGCTTTTGGGTTGGTGCTCTCGGGCATGACTCAGCCTGCAAAAATAGCTAGATTTTTGAATGTGATGGGATTGCAAAATGGTATTTCTTGGACGGCGCAACCGGGCTTATGGGATCCATCGTTAGCTTTGGTGATGGGAGGTGCTTTGGCCGTCACGCTGATCGCGTTTGCCATCACGCCCCGCTCTTCAAACGCCAAGCCTTGGTTCGATGAAGCCTTCCATTTGCCTGCACGAACCGACGTTGATCACAAACTGATTTTGGGCAGCGTGTTCTTTGGCATCGGCTGGGGTTTGGCGGGGTATTGCCCAGGCCCTGCTTTAGCGAGCTTGTTGGTGGGTGGTGTGGACGCGTTGGCGTTCTGTACGGCGATGATGTCTGGCATGTGGGCTGCAAAAAAATGGCTGGTGTGAAAGTATGAAAACCTCTCTTCAAGAATGGGTTGCAGTCATGGCCAGTCGTCCGGGCGGCGATATTTTGGCGGTGCAAACCCTGCGCAATGCCATCATGGCGGCGAGTGTGTTGGCCTCCGCAGCTATGGTGGCGCTGATGGGTGTGCTGGCTACGGCGTCTCTGCACCATCGTTTATTTGCCATGACCGCTGCTTTGGTGCTGGCAATCAGCACGGCGATGGCATTGCTTGTTATTGTGAAACTTGCGCGAGCGGGCTTTGAATTTCAATTGGTCAGTGCGGAGCACGGCGAGCTTGCGGTTGACTTGCTGGCCGCCCTGCGCGCAATTGCTATTTCAGCAATTTTGTTGTCTTTAGCTCTTTTCGTAGCGGGTATGTCTTTGTTTGCATAAAGTTCGATTAAGCCCGAATAAATACCGTTATTAGCGTTTTGACCTTGCCCGTCGTCTTGACAGCAAAAAAATAGGTGTTGTCCAGCAGTTCGGTTTTATGCACAACGCCTTCCCATCGGGCATCGTCGTTGCTGGTTTGACGGGCAGGTGGTGTAGGCCGAATGTGTGGATGATGGACTGTCATAAGCGACTCATTTCAAATGATAAGTCCCCATTGTGCTGAGCGCGAGCTGTGCCCACACTCCGAAACTTGCCCTTGAATTTTTTCGTCTTCTTCTCGTGGATACCGGTGACCTCGGTGACTTTCTTATCGTCCCTGCGATTGCTCTGCATCGGTGTGGCCCGTCGCCTTCGAGCAAAGCCACCGCGCAGTGCGAACGCAATGTGCCTTGCGATTGGCGCAGCTATTACATTTCAGGTACTACTCGCCGCGTCACTCGGTTTCTTTCCGTCTCGCGATTTCCCTAGTTCTCGCCCACTCTGAATTGCTCTGGCTAGCCTCAATTTACGTGAGCGTGCACGTCTGGTGCTGGCGGACTTACCGCAGGGACGACTGGCGGCTTGTTTTCTCTTTGTGCCTCGAGCGGGCGTGCCGGGTGGCTGTGGAGGATCGGAGCGCAGAGCAGCCAGGGACGCCCGGCGCGTTCGCCAACCAACGTCGAGTGGCGCCAGCTCCCTCTGACTCTCCCTACAAAAATAGGGCCTACGTGGGTTGTCGGTGTGCGCGATCACACTGTGGGGATGCGGGGAACAGCGCTGAAACCACTTGCCAGTCGTGCACGTCAAAAACTACAAAAATAGTAGCTGCCCATGCACTGTTGACGAGGGCTACAGCCCTATTTCATTGGAAATTCCGGCTGAATTCTCTTCGTTCGACGCGTCACAACACCTGCTCCCGCTCAAACGTCACTACATGGTCCACCTCGGCGCGGATGCCGATCCACTCGCCTAATTTGTGGTCATGGTGGCTGGGCACGTGAGCCATTACGGTCTGGCCGC
The DNA here is from genome assembly GCA_025358555.1 of Rhodoferax sp. Lineage (GTDB taxonomy): Bacteria > Pseudomonadota > Gammaproteobacteria > Burkholderiales > Burkholderiaceae_C > JANYCG01. The sequence goes on along the minus strand of JANYJD010000264.1, from coordinate 7,421 downwards.
TGGCCAGGCGCAGGGTGTACAAAAACTCCGAGCCGCGAAACGCCTTGCGGATGATTTCGGCTTTCACCGGGGCGGCGTCATCGTGCACGATGTCGTCGGCACGCAGCAGCACGTCGCATTCACCATTGGCAAATGACGCCGGCAGCGGGCACTCCAGCACGTCGGTCAGGTCGCCCACGGGCGTATGCACGGTCACCTGATGGTTCACCTCGCGGATGGTGGCCGGCGCAAACACGCCGTGGCCAATGAAGTCGGCGACAAAGCGCGTGGCCGGGCGGTGGTAGAGCGAATAGGCGTCGTCCCACTGGTGCAGATGGCCTTCATGCATCACGCCAATCGTGTCGCCAATCGCGAACGCCTCCAACTGGTCGTGCGTGACAAACAGCGCCGTGGCACCGGCCGCTTTGAGGATGGCGCGCACCTCATGCGCCAGGCGTTCGCGCAGATCAACATCCAGGTTTGAGAACGGCTCGTCCAACAGCAGAAGTTGCGGCTTGGGGGCCATGGCGCGGGCCAGCGCCACACGCTGCTGCTGGCCGCCTGACAGCTCATGCGGATAGCGCTTCTCGCTGCCCGACAGGCCTACCAGCGCCAGCACCTCGGCCACGCGCTCGCGGCGCTCGTTTTTTGGCAGATGGTGAATGCCAAAGCCGACGTTGTGGCGCACGTCCAGATGCGGGAACAGCGCGTAGTCCTGAAACACCATGCCAATGCGGCGCGCCTCGGGGGCCAAGTTGACCGCCGCGCTGCTGACCACCTGGCCCGAGAGCTTGATGCTGCCTGCGGCCACCGCTTCCAGCCCGGCCACCGCGCGCAACAGCGTGGTCTTGCCGCAGCCAGACGGGCCAATCAGCACGCCGATGTCGCCCGTGCGCAACCCGAATGACACGCCGTCCACAGCGTGCCGGGTGCGCCCTGCGTACTGGACTTTGAGTTGCGAAACCTCTAAAAACATCGAATTGATTGTAGATGCCTACAATTCTCATTTAGATCATGCTTTCGCAATGTCCTTCTCGTGAAGAACCCATTCAACCCACCTTCGCTCGGCCGCGTTGCCTGCCTTTCAGTGCGGCGCAGCGCGTGGGGCTTGGCCAACGTCCTCGGGCCTTTTTCCGCGTGAGCCCTCCAGCCGGACCCTATCTGGTGCAGAGGCGGCGGCCCGTAAAGCTCCCTCACGTCCTGCTGGCGCTGCTCACCACCGTGCTGCTGCTGCCCGTGCTGGGCGTGCTGGCGGCGTGGCTGCCCTTGGGTGAGGCAGGCGCACAGTCCGCGCAAATTCTGGGCGAGATGCGCCGCACCGTGTTACCGGGCTATGTGTGGACAACCCTGCTGCTGTGCCTGTTTGTGGGTGCTGGGGTGATGACGGTGGGGCTGTCGTCAGCGGCGGCAGTGACGTTGTTCGATTTCCCTGGCCGAAAGGTTTTTGAGTGGGCGCTGTTGCTGCCGCTGGCCATGCCGGCCTATGTGGTGGCGTATGCCTACACCGATTTTTTGCAGTTCAGTGGGCCGCTGCAAACCCTGCTGCGTGGCGTGCTGGGCGTGCCGGGCCGGGTGTTCCCCGAAGTGCGTAGCCTGGGCGGCGCGGTGTGGGTGTTCACCTTTGTGCTTTACCCGTATGTTTACCTGCTGGCCCGCGCTGCGCTTGGCGAACGTGCTACGCATTTGATGGAAGCCGCGCGCCTGTTGGGAGCGCCGATGCGCAGGCGCATGGCCAGTGTGGCGCTGCCGCTGGCGCGGCCCGCTGTGGCGGCCGGCGTGGCGCTGGCGCTGATGGAAACGCTGGCGGACTTTGGCGTCTCAAGCTACTTTGGCATCCAGACCTTCACGGCCGGCATTTACAAGGCCTGGCTGGCCATGGACAACCGCATTGCCGCCGCGCAACTCGCGTCGTTTTTGCTGGTGCTGGTGGCGCTGCTGCTGCGCCTGGAATACAAGGCCCAGCAGCGCATGCGTTTTGCCGCCACCAAAGGCGTGCAGGCAGGCTCGGCCGATGCGCAGCCCACGCGGCTGCACGGCAGGCAGCGCTGGGTGGCCTGGGCTGTCTGCGGCGTGCCGGTGCTGATGGGCTTCGTGCTGCCGGTGCTGTTCATGCTGCGGCCGCTGGCGGCGGATTGGTCGGTGCTGGCGTGGGACCGGTTCTTTGCATGGTCTTTCAGCAGCGTGCGCCTCGGTGCAATGACCGCCGCGTTGGCTGTTGGCCTGGCGTTGGCGCTGGCCTTCAGCGTGCGCCGGGGAGCCGATGTGTTCAGCCGCCTGGCGGTGCAACTGGTGGGCTTGGGCTACGCGATTCCTGGTGCCGTCATCGTGGTGGGGCTTCTGCTGCCGGTGGGCTGGGCGCAGGCCGCTGCCCCGCAAAGCAGCATTGGGTATTGGGTGACTGCCACGTCGCTGGGGCTGGTGTGGGCCTATCTGGTGCGGTTTTGCGCAGTGGCGTTGCAGTCGGTGCAAAGCGGGTACGCGCGCATCCCCACCAGCTTTGACGACTCGGCCCGCATGCTGGGCACGGGCGACGCAGGCCTGCTCGTGCGGGTGCATTGGCCGCTGCTCAAGCGCTCCACGGCGGCGGCCGGCCTCTTGGTGTTTGTGGACGTGATGAAAGAGCTGCCCGCCACGCTGGTGCTGCGCCCGTTCAACAGCGACACCCTTGCTGTGGTGGCCTACCAGCTGGCGCGTGACGAGCGGCTGGGCGAGGCGGCGCTGCCGTCGTTGGCGCTGGTGCTGGTGGGGCTGCTGCCGGTGATTTTGCTGAGCCGCACGTTGCGAAGTTCGAATCGCCACGGGGCAGGTTAGGGCGTGGCGCCTTTGAGACCTGCGCAATAATCGAATAGCCGAATGCACTGATCCATTGCCCCAGCGCTCACCTTATGGCAAAACCCCCTTCCAAAGCGGCGACCAGTCCGGTCTCAGAATCAGACCAGGTGTTTGACCTGGCGGCAGAACTCTTCCGCGTGATGTCGGCGCCGCTGCGCCTCAAGATCATCAGCAGCCTGTGCGATGGCGAAAAGAATGTGAGCGAGCTGCTGGAAGGCATCAGCACCACGCAGCCCAACATGTCGCAGCACCTGAACACGCTTTACCAGGCCGGGGTGCTGGGCAAGCGGCGGGAGGGCGTGCAGATTTACTACCGCATCGTCAACCAGCGTGTGGTGACGCTCTGCCGCGCTGTGTGCACCCAAATTGCTGCGGAGGCGGATTTTTCCCAGATTTGACAGTAAAAATGGCCTGTAGCCCTCGCCCAGGCTGCATAGTTAGCTATAAAAAAAAGCAAAAATAGCAAAACGGCCTCACTGGTTTCCCCGTCTGCTGACCAGTGATTGCCCCAGGCTACAGCAACGTATCCGCCCAAATATTCTGCGCCCAGTTCCAGGCATACACGCCCTCCAACGGCGTGGCACCCGAAGACACGCCGCCCGAGCCGGCCACGGTTTTGAAGGTTTTCTCTGACGCCACATACTCGTGCACCGAGGCCACGTGGATTACCTGCGTGGCATCGACAAAGCTGTAGCAGGTGTTGGTCAGCATCGGGCTGGCGTTGATTTCCCAGCCCGACAATTGGGCCACGATGGCCGCCGCCGCCACCTTGCCGTGGCCGTTCGCCATGTGGCCCGATTTGGGCATGCCTGGCGCAATCTGGATCGCGTCGCCAATCACATGCACGTCTTTCGCGGCGGTGGACTCAAACGTGAGGTAATTCACTTGGCACCAGCGCGCATTGGCGTTGGCCAGGCCGGATTTGACGGCAATGCTGCCTGCGCTCATGCTGGGCAGTACGTTCAGCACGTTGGCCTTCACATCGTCCTGGATCTCGAACTTGATGGTGCTGGTCTGCGCATTCACCGCCACGGCCTTGTGCTGGGGCCGGTATTCGATGATGTCCTTGTAGTTGTCGGCCCAGAACTTCTTGAAGAGCGGGCCTTTGGACGTGACATCCGGGTTGGCGTCCAGAATCAGCACCTTGGAGCGTGGCTTGGCGGCCTTGAAGTAGCTGGCCACCTGGCTGGCGCGCTCATACGGGCCGGGCGGGCAGCGGTAGGGCGCCTCGGGAATCGTCAGCGCATAGACGCCGCCATCGGGCATGGCCTGCAACTGCCTGCGCAGTGCCACGGTTTCGGCACCCGCCTTCCAGGCTTGCAGCACCTGGCCAGATGCATTGGCCGCCTGCAGGCCCTCCACGCTGGTCCACATCAGGTCAATGCCGGGCGACAGAATCAGCTTGTCGTACGCGATGGTTGCGCCGCTTGCCAGAGTCACCGTCTTCTTGGCTGCATCGATGGAAGCCACCATATCCTTGACCACTTTAACGCCATGCCTGCTGCCCAGGCTGGTGTACGGCGTGGTGATGTCGTTGATGGTTTTCGAGCCGCCTAAAACCAGATTGGAGATGGGGCAGGAGATGAAGGCATCGTTGGGCTCGACCATCACCACATCAATCTTATAGTCGGACAGCAGGCGTACATACTTGGCCGCTGTGGCCCCGCCGTAGCCGCCGCCCACCACCACCACGCGCGCTTTGGCCGGTAGGCCGCCCGGCGACGCGCAGCCAAGCAGATTGCCAAGCGCCGCCAGCGAGCCCATCGCCAGTGAACCTTTGACCAGCGTGCGTCTGTTGAGTGTTTTGATCATGATGTTTTGGCCTTCACTTCTGTGGCTTGAGCGCAGAGAAATACGTCGCAATGGTTTCCACCTGCTGGTCGTTGAAGCCCTTGGACAGCTGGTGCATGATGGTTGCGGGGCGCGTGCCATCCTTGAAGGCTTTCATCTGCGCCATCATGTAAGCCTTGGGCATGCCGGCCAGCGAGGGCACAGCAGCGCCTTCGACCGAGCGGCCATCTGTGCCATGGCAGTTGGCGCAGGTAGCAGCCAGGCTGCGCGCATTGAGATCGGTGGCGGTTTGGGCTGTTGTGGCAGAGCCAATGCCGGCCAGGCACAAGGCCAGGGCGAGCTGAATTTTGAACCGATGGGCATGCATCAAGGTGTCTTTCGATAGTTTGACAATAGGTGGATACTAATGCCAAACCCGGCAAAGGGTGGTAGAAGATCATGCGGAAAGATGGAGGCAGGAAATGGTGAAAGGCAGTGTCATGAAAAGCGAGGCGACCCAATGGCAAACCCAGTAACCTTGCCGCCCGCCGCGTCACTGGCCGACGAGCTTGCAGTCGCTCTGTCGGCTGGCTTTCCGCTGGTGGTGATGGTCAGCCTGGAGGGTTGCCCGTTTTGCAAAATCGTACGTGAAAGTTTTCTGGTTCCCATGCGGCATGAACAGCGCCTGCCCGTGGTGCAGGTGGACATGCGCAGTCGGCGCAGCGTCAAGAATTTCAACGCATCGTCCACCACCCATGAAGCGCTGATATCCGACTGGCGCATCGAGATAGCCCCCACGGTTTTGTTCCTGGGCCGCCAAGGGGTTGAAGTGGCCCAGCGGCTGGTGGGTGGCTACATTCCTGATTTTTATGGGGCCTATCTGGAGCAACGGCTGGAGACGGCGAGGGCTGCGGTTTTGAAGGCGAAGGCGGCATAGGGGGGGTATTGGGGGTTGCCATGCGGCAGTTAAAAACCCGCGTGCTGGTTGCCACACCCTTTGCGGGTAAGTCCTGATAAACGTCGCCGCGCGTTCCCATATATTCGTATATACTGATATTTCAATGTGTAGCTTTTAGAACCCCCCATGCAGCCCGGCAAAATCCAAAAAGCGCCTGAGAATTTTCTGAGCCACGGTGACGCGCGCGCAGTGATGGACGAGGCGCGTCAAGGGCGGCGGAGTTTTTTGCGGGGCGCCTACTCCAGCGCTGTGGCCAGTGCGGCTGCGGCGCTAGCGGCTGGCGGGGCGGTCAATGCAGCGGCGCAGACCAGCAAGGCCTCACCGAACAAAGCATCGCAGGTGCCGTCGCCTGATGTTGGTGACCCGAATATCCTGAATTTGCCCGAGCACAGCAAGGGTCTCGGCCAGGGCGTCGCCACGCAGGGCTACGGGCAACCGTCCAAGCACGAAGTCAATGTTCAGCGCCGCACCAGCCCCGGCTTGACGCAGACGACCCAGGCTTCGGTTTCGTTTGCGCCGCTGCAGTCGATGTTTGGCGTCGTCACGCCGAGCGGCCTGCACTTTGAGCGGCACCATCAGGGCTGGTGGGATATTGACCCGACGAAACACCGGTTGATGGTCAACGGCTCGGTGCCTGAGCTGGTGAAGAACCCCCAGGTTTTTACTGTAGACGAGATCATGCGCCTGAGTTCCGTGTCGCGTTTTCACTTTATCGAATGCGGTGCCAACACGGGCATGGAATGGGGCAATGTCTCGGTGCCCACGTGCCAGTACAGTCATGGCATGCTGTCGTGCAGTGAATTCACCGGCGTGCCGCTGGTCACGCTGCTGGAGCTGGCGGGCGCTGACCTGAAAAAAGGCAAGTTTGTGCTGGCAGAAGGGGCTGATGGCTCGTCCATGACGCGCACCATTCCCATGAGCCTGGTGCTCTCGGGCGAGGTCATCGTGGCCTATGGCCAGAATGGCGAAATGCTGCGCCCAGAGCAGGGCTACCCGTTGCGGCTGGTGGTGCCCGGCGTGCAGGGTGTGAGTTGGGTCAAGTACCTGCGCCGCATCGAGCTGGGCGACAAACCTTATGGCACCAAAGACGAAGTCATTCACTACATCGACTTGATGCCCGATGGCACGCACCGCCAGTACAGTGGCCTGCAGGAATGCAAAAGCGTGGTCACCACGCCCTCGGGCGGGCAGGTGTTGCTGGACAAGGGCTACTACAGCATCACGGGGCTGGCCTGGTCCGGCCGGGGCAAAGTGAAGCGGGTGGACGTGTCGGTGGACGGCGGGCGCAACTGGCGCACCGCACGGCTTGAAAATCCCGTGATGAACAAGTGTCTGACGCGCTTCAACCTGGACTGGGTGTGGGACGGCGCGCCCGCCATCGTCCAGAGCCGGGCCATGGACGACACCGGCTACGTTCAGCCGACCTACCAGCAGCTACGCGCGGTGCGGGGTACACGCTCGATTTACCACAACAATGCCATCCAGTCGTGGCTGGTTCAGCAAAATGGCGAGGTCAGAAATGTCCAGGTGTCGTAGCGTTGGGCTGGCCGTTACGTCGCTTGCGTTGCTGGCGGTGGCGGGCATGGCTGCGGGCCAGGGGTCAACGCAGAATTCGGCCAAATACCCCGGCATAGGCCGCAGCGCCACGGCCGATGAGCTGGCCGCTTGGGACATCGACGTGCGCCCCGACTTCAAGGGTTTGCCTGCGGGCTCAGGCTCGGTGGCGAAGGGCCAGGAGGTATGGGAGGCTAAATGCGCATCCTGCCACGGCGTCTTTGGCGAGGCCAACAATGTCTACAGCCCGCTGGTGGGCGGCACCACGGCCGACGATATCAAGACGGGCCGGGTGGCGCGCCTGCGCGATGCGGCTTTTCCTGGGCGC
>JANYJD010000244.1 GCA_025358555.1 Rhodoferax sp. | reverse complement strand
GCCAGCTGCGGGTTGCCCACGTTCATCATGATCTTGATGGGAATCTGCGGCATCTCGCCGCGCTGCACCTCGCTCACCTCGGTTTCCAGCAAGCCGTCGTAGACAAAGCCGGTGTCACCCTCGGCACAGCTCACCGTCACCAGCATGCCGTCGCGCAGCACTTCGGTCGCCTGGCCGCAGCCCACCACGGCGGGGATGCCCAGCTCGCGCGCGATGATGGCGGCGTGGCAGGTGCGCCCGCCCCGGTTGGTGACGATGGCGGCGGCCCGCTTCATCACCGGTTCCCAGTTGGGATCGGTCATGTCAGTCACCAGCACATCGCCGGCCTGCACCTGGTCCATGTCATTGATGCTGTGCACCACCCGCACCGGGCCGGTGCCGATCTTCTGGCCAATGGCCCGGCCTTCTGACAGCACCGCGCCACGCTTGGCCGGGTCGCCCTTGAGCTTGTAACGGTGCTCGGCCTTGCCAGCGGCCTGGCTCTTCACTGTTTCGGGTCGGGCTTGCAAAATGTAGAGCAGGCCATCCTTGCCGTCTTTGCCCCATTCAATGTCCATGGCACGGCCATAGTGCTGCTCGATCACCAGCGCGTAGCGGGCCAGTTGTTCCACGTCCGCGTCACTCAACGAGTAGCGGTTGCGCAGCTCGGTCGGCACGTCGGTGGTTTTGACGAGTTTGCCGCTGGCGGCTTTTTCCTCGGCCGTGGTGAACTCCATATGGATCAGCTTGGAGCCCAGGCTGCGGCGGATCACCGCGCGCTTGCCCGCCTTGAGCATCGGCTTGTGCACATAAAACTCGTCGGGGTTGACGGCACCCTGCACTACGGTTTCGCCCAGGCCGTAGCTGGAGGTGATGAAAACCACGTCTGAAAAACCCGACTCGGTATCGATGGTGAACATCACCCCCGCCGCGCCCAAGTCAGACCGCACCATGCGCTGCACACCCGCGCTCAAGGCCACGTGCTCATGCGCAAAGCCCTTGTGCACGCGGTAGCTGATGGCGCGGTCGTTGTACAGGCTGGCGAACACCTCTTTCATCTTGTGCAGCACGTCGTCAATGCCGACTACGTTCAAAAAGGTTTCCTGCTGCCCAGCAAACGATGCGTCGGGCAAGTCCTCCGCCGTGGCTGACGAGCGCACGGCGAACGATGCCGCCCGATTGCCCGCGCTCAACCTTGCAAACGCGCTGCCAATGGCATCTTGCAGATCTGCGGGAAAAGGCTGCGCTTCGACCATGGCGCGAATGTCGGAACCCGCCACGGCCAGGGCGCGCACGTCATCGGTGTCAAGCGCATCCAGCCGTTGTTTGATTCGGTCGTCCAGGCCATCGTGCTGCAAAAACTGGCGGAAGGCATGCGCGGTGGTGGCGAAGCCAGTCGGAACCCGCACGCCCGTGGGGAGTTGCGAAATCATCTCGCCGAGGCTGGCGTTTTTGCCGCCGACCGACTCGACGTCGGTCATTCTCAGGTTTTCAAACGGTACGACCAGGTCGGTCGGATGGAACAGCGCAGACATGGGAAGACTCCAGAAGTAAAAAGCGGTTCTGCGTGCACGGCCAGGCTCTGGCCTAAACAGGCGGCATGGCGGCGGGCGGCATGGCGGCGGGCGGCACGCGGACGGGCGGCGCAACACGGTTGTTCTTGTTTTGATGGGTTGCGGCGCTGCATGGAAAATGGGGCGTTGTGTATAAACTGCCGAGGGCTGAAGCCATTGTAGGGCGCGCTCAGCAGCCACCAGCCCGCCGCGCGCACCCCAGCCGCACCCCCCGGCCCGTATCACCCAACCCGATCCTGCCCATGACCCTACGCACCGTTTTCTTCATCTCCGACAGCACCGGCATCACCGCCGAGACCTTTGGCAACGCCATCTTGAACCAGTTTGACTTTGACGCCCTGCACATCCGCCTGCCATTCACCGACACGGTGGACAAGGCGCACCAGGCGGTGCGGCAGATCAACCACGCCGCGCTAGTGGATGGCAACCGGCCCATCGTTTTCACCACGCTGGTCAATGTGGATGTGCTCAACGTCATCTCGCAAGGGTCCCAGGGCATGCTGCTGGACATGTTTGGCACGTTTGTGCACCCGCTTGAAAATGAGTTGCAGCTCAAGTCCAACCACCGCATTGGCCGCTTTAGCGACGCCAGCAAAAGCAAGAAGTACGACGAGCGGATTGAGGCCATCAACTTCTCGTTGGCGCATGACGACGGCCAGTCCAACCGCGACCTGGAACACTCTGACGTGATTCTGGTCGGCGTGAGCCGCAGCGGCAAGACGCCGACGTCGCTGTACCTGGCCATGCAGTACGGGCTCAAGGCGTCCAATTACCCGCTGATTCCCGAAGATTTTGACCGCCAGCAGTTGCCGCCTGCCCTGGTTCCGCACAAGGCAAAAATCTTCGGCCTGACGATCCAGCCCGAGCGCCTGAGCGAAATCCGCAACGAGCGCCGCCCCAACTCAAAATACGCTGCCCTGGAGAACTGCCGCATGGAGGTGGCCGAGGCCGAAGCGATGATGCGCCGCGCCGGCATCCGCTGGCTGTCCACCACCACCAAGTCGATTGAAGAAATCGCCACCACCATCCTGCAGGAAATCAGACCGGAGCGGTTGAGTTACTAGTTGCTATGTTTTTACAAGCATGTTATTCAATATCCATGAGGGCTAAGGCCATATTTACCGCTCCAAAACTCAACCAAACAGGGTACGCGTCAGCAGCCTGCCGTCCCGGTTAAGAATGAACGTCTCTCCCATGGCGGGGCCCTGTCCAGTCAAAGCGGAAATATTCACCTGGTGCGTCACCCAGACCTCAAACTGCCGCGCGGGCATGCGCGCCAAGATTCGGCGGGTAACGCACGTCAGACTGGGTTGTTACTGAGTTGGTTTGCACCACATGTTGCGCGGGGTGGGCTACCCCTTGCTAGCCCGGCGGCGGTGGGGAAAACGGGTGCAACCCGGCAAACACGGCACCAATTTTGAAAATGCCGCTGACCCGGGCCACGTTTACCCCTTCAGCGGTAATGAGGCCCTGCATGAAAATCATGCTGCGGGTGACCCGCATGACTTGGGCTTCGCCTTGCACCCAGGAACCCAATGCGGCTTGCGACAAATAATCGATTTGCAGGCTGATAGTGGGCAAGAAGCGGCCCTTGGCCTCGGGGCAAAGGTGGTGCGCGGTCATTGGCAGCAGCATGTCGGCAAAGCTGGCCAGCATGCCGCCATGGCAGATATTCATCGGGTTGGTGTGCCGGGCCTCCACCCGAAACCCGACCTGAATGCCGGAATCGGTGCGCCGGGCGTAAAGCGGGCCATTCACCGCCACAAAGCCTTCGCCAAAATTGCGCGCCTTGAAGCCTTCGGGCACGGGGGGCGGCGGGATGGCGTGATCTGACGGAGCCTCGGACATTGCAGTTTCCCGTGAATTTGAAAACTCCATTGTCAAGCGTTGTGCGCAGCAGTCCAGTCCATACCGTGACACACTGTGCGCCGTCAGGGGCTTATGCTCTATGCCACGTTTATCATCATCCTCGGAGACAACGCTGTGAGCACCCCATCCATCCAAAACACCGGTACCGAATTTAGCCCGACGCTTGAGACCATCCGCTTTGCCATGGCTGGCACAGTGGCAACCATCACTCTGAACCGTCCGCAGCGCCTCAACGCAGCGCCGCCGCAGATGTTTGCAGAAATCCTGCAGGTGCTCAACGCGCTGCCCGGTTTGGGCGCCCGGGCGCTTTTGATGACGGGTGAGGGCCGCGCCTTTTGTAGCGGAGCTGACCTGCAGGCCAATGCGGCTGCGAATGCAAGCGCGGATGCCGGTGCAAGTGCAAGTGCGGGTTCGAATGTTGGGGTTGGGGCAGGCGTCGTTGCCGCATCAACAGCCGGTGCCGCCCCGCCCGATATGTCGCGCGGCGAGCGTTCCTACAAGGTGCTGACCGAATCCTATGGCCCGACCCTGTTGGCGCTGTCCAAGTTAAGCATTCCCGTGGTGACCGCAGTGAACGGGGCAGCTGCCGGCATCGGCTGCTCGCTGGCGCTGGCGGGGGACTTCACTCTGGCCGGTAAATCGGCGTATTTTTTGCAGGCTTTCGTCAACATCGGCCTGGTGCCCGACGGTGGCTCCAGCTGGATGCTGGCGCGCCTCGTGGGCAAGGCCCGCGCGACCGAAATGATGATGTTGGGCGAGCGCATCAGCGCCGATAAGGCCGAGCAATGGGGCCTGATCTACCGCGCCGTGGACGATGCCGATTTGCAGACACAGGCGATGGCCCTGGCGCAACGCCTGGCCAACGGCCCAACGGTAGCGCTGGGCCTGATGCGCCAGGGCTTGGCGGGCGCGCTGGAGCAAAGCTACGCACAAGCGCTGCAAACCGAGGCAAAGCACCAAAGCATAGCCGCCAACAGCGCCGACGCCCGCGAAGGCGGCCAGGCGTTTTTGCAGCGGCGTAAACCCGTGTTCGTTGGAAAATAACAGAATCACTGAGTTGGTGTTTGTCGTGCAAGGAAGATCGCTTGCAATGTAAACACCACGCCTTTGGCTCTGCCGCAGTTGAGAACCCGGTTTCGCATTCAATTCGGTTTCACTGCCAGGTTCACTGCCACGATCACGCAGCGCGTTTCAATCACCGCGCTAGACCGCCCTAGACTGCCCCAGACCGCCTCGTAGAACCCCAAGCCGCCACGACTCCGGCTCGCTGAAGCGCTCATTTGCTGCCAGCAGTAACATGCAGCTTGACGCACCCGTGTTGGGGCGCCGCCTAGCCATTGAGGAGTCTGCATGCTCAGCGCCGCTGATAACACCCTGCTTGTTCAAACCGACCCCGGCACGGGAATGGGCGATTACTTCCGGCGCTTTTGGCAGCCGGTGGCGCTGTCGGCTGAGCTTCCCCTGGCGGATGGTGCGCCGCTTCGCGTCAAGCTGCTGGGCGAGGAGCTGCTGGCGTTTCGCGACACGCATGGCCGTGTCGGCCTGATCGAGCCCAAATGCGCGCACCGGGGTGCTGACCTGTTTTTTGGCCGCAATGAAGACTGCGGTATTCGCTGCATCTACCACGGCTGGAAATACGACATTACCGGCAAATGCGTGGAACTGCCCAACGTGCCTGAAGGCTCGGCCTACCACAACAACATTCACATCAAGGCCTACCCCACGCGCGAGTTTGGCGACGTGATTTGGGCCTATCTGGGACCCCCAGAGCGCCAGCCGGCCCAACTTCCGCAGCTGGAATTCGGCGTGGTTCCGCCGGGGCACCGCTTCGTCACCAAGCGCCTGCAGCAGTGCAACTGGGCGCAGTCGATGGAGGGCGCGCTGGACACGGCGCATTTCTCGTTCCTGCACATGCCCGCGCCGACACTGGCAAAAAACGACACCATGACAGCCGCGGCCGATGAGCGCCGCATTGGCTGGCTGCGTAACGACCCGCTGCCGCAGTTCAAAATTGTGGCGCATGACGCAGGCTTTGTGATTGGCGGCTCGCGCCACGCCGATGCCGGGCAGCTGTACTGGCGCATCACGCAGTTCATGCTGCCCGCTCACTCCATCACGCCGTCGGCCATGCCGGGAGAAACCTACTACGGCTATACCTGGGTTCCCGTTGACGACCATTCGTGCTGGATTTATGTCTATGCCTGGCACCCGGACCGTCCGCTGGCTGAGGCGGAGCGGGCCCAGTACGCCCGAGGCGGCTTCGGTCAGTTTGCTGAATTGGGGCCGGGCTATTTGCCGCTGCGCAACCGCAGCAACGACTATTTGATTGACCGCCAGGCGCAAAAGACACTCTCTTTCACCGGCGTGCGCGGCATTGCCGAACAGGACGCGATGGCCCAGGACAGCCAGGGACTGGTCGCAGACCGCACGCGCGAACACCTGTCGCCTACCGATGTGGGTGTGGTGCGGTTTCGCCGCGCCATGCTGGACGGTGTGAAAGACTTGCGTGCGGGCACCGAGCCCGCCGCAGCGCAGCGGCCTGACGCTTACCGGGTGCGGGCCGGGGGCGCCATTGCCGCTGCCCAGGAGCCGTTTGAAGCGGTGATGCAGGCGCGCTTTGGCTCACCTACCGGAATTGTCGCGGGCGCCGTCTCAGGCGTTGTTTCGGCCACTGCAACGAACCCGCAGCACAACGCAGACTCAGGCTCACTTTCTGAAAAGGCAGCACCATGAAGCTTGGTTTGAATTCAGCGCTCGCGGCAGTTTCCCTTTCCGCCACATTCGCCCCTTCCGCCACATTAGCCACAATTAGCAAATTAGCCGCCGCCGCGCTACTGCTACTGGGCGTCAGCGTTGCCGCGCAGGCCCAGCAAGCGCAAGAATACCCCGCGCGCCCCATCACCGTGATTGTTCCGTTCTCGGCCGGCAGCGCCAGCGACGTGATCGCGCGGGTGGTGCTGGACCGCATGGCAACAACGCTGGGCCAACCGTTTGTGGTGGACAACCGGCCCGCCGCTGGCGGCAACGTCGGCACCCAAGCGGTGGCGCGCGCCGTGCCGGACGGCTACACGATTTTGATGAGCACCTCGGGCCCGTTGGCGGTCAATCGCGTGCTCAACCCCAACCTGGGCTACGACCCCGAGCGCGATCTGACCCCAATCTCGCTGTACGCCAGCCTGCCCAATGTGGTCGTGGTCAGCGCCAAACTGCCCATCAACACTTTGTCCGATCTGGTTGAGTTTGCCCGCAAAAACTCCAACACACCGTATGGCTCGGTCGGCAACGGCAGTTCGCAGCACCTGGGCGGCGCGCTGTTTGAGCAGGTGGCCGGCGCCAAAATGACCCACGTGCCCTACCGCCAAACCGGCCAATTGGTGACCGATTTGATCTCGGGCGAGGTGCCGGTGAGCTTTCAGCTTGTTCCCAATGTGATCGGCCAGATCAAGAGCGGTCAGGTGCGCGCTCTGGCCGTGGCCAGTGACAAACGCCTGCCCGCCCTGCCCGATGTTCCCACGGCGGCCGAGGCGGGCATCCGGGGTTACCAGTCGGCTGCCTGGTTTGCGTTTTTGGCCCCTGCCAACACGCCCAAACCGATCATCGACCGGCTGCACCGCGAGGTGGTGGCCGCCATGGCCCACCCAGCCGTGCGCGCCCGCTTTGCCGAAATGGGCGCCGTGCCGTTGGCCAGCTCGCCCGATGAACTGGCCAAACACATCAGCGCAGAAATTGTGAAGTGGCGCGCCATCATTGCGCGGGCCGGGATTGTGCTCGAATGAACCCTTGAAACGCCCTGCCCCAGAGACGCGACGTCATCGAACTTGCGTCTCTGGGGTGTTGCATGGTTGCGATCAGTTGGATCGACTGCATCCAGAGTAATTTCTTTAAAATACTGCCATTGCCCTAGTCCCTATTGAATAGTTTGCAATTAATTATATAGCAATAGGCATTATTGCGGCTGCAATCGAATCAGCCGCCCATCGGCCTGATCCGTCAGCAGATACAGCAAACCATCCGGCCCCTGGCGCACGTCGCGGATGCGCTGGGGCATGGTGGGTTCCAGCGCGGCATTGACCGTCAGGCCCGGGCGGGTGCTGGGGTTGCGACCACCGCTGTCACCCGCCAGCAGCTTGTGCTCGCGCACCACGCGGCCTTTGAAGGGCTCGGCCAGCTCAATGCGGTCCAGGTAGCCAAATTTCAGCGAGCCAACAAACAGGTTGCCGACCCAGTGTTTCCCATAGCGCTCGCTCGTCAAAAACGCCATGCCGGAAGGCGCAATCGACGGCACCCAGTAGTGCAGCGGCTGCTCCATGCCGGGCTTGGCCGTAATGCCCTCGCCGATCTTGCCGCCGCCGTAGTTTTCGCCAAAGGTGATGACGGGCCAGCCGTAGTTGCGGCCCGGTTGCGGCAGGTTGATCTCGTCGCCGCCCTGGGCACCGTGCTCATGCGTCCATAGCGTGCCGTCGGGCGCCAGCGTGCCGCCCTGCATGTTGCGGTGGCCGTAAGACCATATCTCCGGGAGCGCGCCGGTGCGTGCGGATTGCGGGTTGTTGAAGGGGTTGTCTGCAGGCACGGTGCCGTCTTTGCGGATGCGGATGACCTTGCCCAAGTGGTTGTCGAGCTTTTGGGCGTCATCTTTGCGGGTGTAGCGCTCGCCCAGGGTTAAAAACAGCATGCCGTCTGGTGCGCCACCCACACCTGGCTTGCGGCTCTCGACTATGCGGCAGCCAAAATGCGCGCTGCTGGCCACTTTGGGCTTTTGGCTGAAGATGATTTTGAGGTCTTCCAGGCGGGTCGCGTCGCTCGACAGGCGGGCGCGGGCCAGCGCCGTCGAGTTGCCGCCGCTGTGGCCGCCGCCAGCGCCTGATGCAGCAGGCTCGGAGAAGCAGAAGTACAGCGTGCGGTTTGCCGCAAAATCGGCGTCCAGCAGCAAATCCAGCAAACCGCCCTGCCCGCCTGCAGCGATCGCGGGCAGCCCCGTGACAGCAGGCAACAGCTTGCCGCTGGCCTCAATCACCCGCAGGCGGCCTGGCCGTTCGGTGACCAGAAATCGCCCGTCTGGCAAAAACGCCACCGCCCACGGGTTTTGCAGGCCGGTGGCGACGGTCTCAGGCCGAAGCGCTTGCGCACCTGCCGTCGCACCCAAAAGGCCAAACACTATATAAATAATAGCTGACTGTGTATATCTGACGAGGGCTACCGGCATATTTACCTCCTACAAAATCAGAAAACAGGGCAAAACGGCTATTGCTGGACGTCTGAGACATTCGTCATTCCACCGGCCTCTTTCAATCGCCCGTCTTAGCCCCCGGTCTTCACCACCACCCGCCCGCGTACCTTGCCATCCATCAACTCCTGCGCCTTGGCAATCGCCCCTACCAGTGGCACCTCATCAATCATGCTTTCCAGCCGGGCCAGATCCAGGTCTTGGGCCAGCCGATCCCACGCACGCTGGCGCTTGGGCAACGGGGCCATCACCGAATCAACCCCCGCCAGCGTGACGCCGCGCAGGATGAACGGCATCACCGACGTGGGCAAATCCATGCCCTGCGCCAGCCCGCACGCCGCCACCACGCCCCCATAGCGGGTTTGCGCCAGCGCGTTGGCCAGCGTGTGCGAGCCCACGGCGTCGACCACGCCGGCCCAGCGCTCTTTCTGGAACGGTTTGCCTGCTGCAGACAACGTGGCGCGGTCAATGATGGACGTGGCGCCGAGCGACTTCAAATACGCCTCTTCGCTGGTTTTGCCGGTGGCCGCAACGACCGCGTAGCCCAGCTTGCCCAGCAAGGCAATCGCTACGCTGCCCACGCCGCCCGTAGCCCCGGTCACCAGCACCTCGCCCGCGCCGGGCTTGACGCCATGGTCTTCCAGCGCCAGCACGCACAGCATGGCGGTGTAGCCGGCCGTGCCAATGGCCATGGCCTGGCGGGCGGTAAAGGCCGCTGGCAGCTTGACCAGCCAGTCGCCCTTGAGCCGGGCCTTCTCGGCCAGGCAGCCCCAGCGCGTTTCGCCAATGCCCCAGCCGTTGTGCACGAATTTGTCGCCCGCCTTCCACTGTGGGTGCGTGGATTCCAGCACCGTGCCCGCGCCGTCAATGCCGGCCACCATCGGCCAGCTGCGCACCACCGGGCTTTTGTTGGTAATGGCCAGGCCGTCCTTGAAATTGAGCGTGGAATAGGCCACTGAGACAGTGACATCGCCCTCGGGCAGTTGGGCTTCATCGACTTGACCGACTGACGCTTTGAACCCGTCAGTGTTTTCCAGCAAGAGGGCTTTGAACATACTTTACTTTCTAAATTGTCTAAAAATTAATTAAATCAACAAGTTACAAGCGTTTTATAGAAAAAACTTTAACTTGACACAAGAGATGGCATACCAGTATGCTACCGGCAATGCGATTTTCCAGCCTTCCGCTGTCACTGTTTCTGTCAATCCTTGTGGCCTCCGCAGCGCAGGCCGGGCCTTCTGGCATTGGCGCATCCGGCGAAGACATGGACCGCTTTTTGGCGGACAAGGGCTTGCTTACGCAGATCGACCAAGTGCGCCAGACCGTCAGCAACAAGGCGTCTGAGCTGGTCGTCACGGCGCTGGGTTTTCTGGGCGTGCCCTACCGCATGGGCGGCAACACGGTAGAGACCGGCTTCGACTGCAGCGGCTTTGTGCGCGCCATGTACCAGCAGACCGTGGGCCTGATCCTGCCGCGCAAGGCCGAGCAGCAAGCTGCCGCCACCGAGAAGATCGAGCGCGGCGACCTGCAGCCCGGCGACCTGGTTTTCTTCAACACTCTGAAGCGCGCGTTCAGCCACGTCGGCATCTATGTGGGTGAAGGCAAATTCATCCACTCGCCCAGACCCGGCGCCGAGGTGCGGGTGGAGAACATGGGTGTGTCGTACTGGAACCGCCGGTTTGACGGTGCCCGGCGCGTAAGCGCAGTGGGAGGCAACACGACGGCACTAGCGCAGCCGACACCAGCCGCGTCGCTGTTTCCAGTTTCCCCGGAGTCTCCAATTTCTCCGGCGGCACCGCTGACCCGATCATTTTCGCCACCCACGGTCTCACCCCTTACTGACCCACTTGCGCGCTTTTCCGCGAACTAAGCCGCAACTCAAAGGCGAACTGGCTGACGGCCTGAACGGCGCGCGGGATCGGGCCTAGAACAGGCCGATGATGCGGCCATCGTCGGTGACATCAATCGCTGTGGCCGCTGGCACTTTAGGCAAGCCGGGCATCGTCATCACGTCGCCGCACACCATCACGACAAATTCAGCACCCGCTGCCAGTCGCACTTCACGAATATTGAGCACATGCTGGCTGGGCGCGCCACGCAGCTTCGGATCGGTAGAAAACGAATACTGGGTTTTGGCGATGCACACCGGAAAATGACCGTAGCCCTGGGCTTGCAATTCGGCGATCCGGGCCTGGATTTTTGCGTCTGCCGTCACGCCAGACGCGCCGTAAACTTTGCGGGCAACGGCACCCACCTTGTCCCAGAGCGTCTGTGCCTCGTCGTAGACAAAGCGCATGTGGCTGGGCGACTCGCAAAGCGCCACCACGGCCTGCGCCAATTCCAGCGCGCCCTTGCCGCCTTCGGCCCAGTGGCGGGCCACCACCACCTGCACGCCAAATTTTGACGCGCTGGCCTTGAGCAACTCAATCTCGGCGGGTGTGTCTTCGGTACGGTGGTTGATGGCCACGACACATGGCAGGCCGTACTGCTCGCGCACGTTGTGCAGGTGGCGCTCGAGGTTGACCAACCCTTTTTGCAGCGCGTCCAGGTTCTCGGTGCCAGCGTCCTTGACCTCCACCCCGCCATGGTATTTGAGGGCCCGCACCGTGGCCACAATCACCGCCGCCTGCGGCCGCAAACCCGACTTTCGGCATTTGATGTCAATGAACTTCTCGGCCCCCAGGTCAGCGCCAAAACCTGCTTCCGTCACCACATAATCAGCCAGCTTCAGCGCTGCCTGCGTGGCCAGCACCGAATTGCAGCCGTGCGCAATGTTGGCAAACGGCCCGCCGTGGACGAAGGCCAGGTTGTTCTCCAGCGTTTGCACCAGATTGGGGGCCAGGGCATCCCGCAGCAGCGCCGCCATGGCACCGTGAGCCTTCAGGGCGCTGGCCAGGATGGGCTGCTTTTGCGCCGTGTAGCCGACCACGATCCGTCCAAGCCGCCGCTTCAAATCGGCCAGGCTGGTGGCCAGGCAAAAAATCGCCATCACCTCGGATGCCACCACAATGTCAAAACCGTCCTGGCGCGGCTGGCCGTTGCCAGGGCCACCGAGCCCGACAACGATCTCGCGAAGCGCGCGGTCGTTCATGTCGACCACGCGCTTCCAGGTGATGCGGGTGACATCAAACCCCAACTCGTTGCCCTGGTGGATGTGGTTGTCGATCAGCGCGGCCAGCAGGTTGTTGGCCAGCGCAATGGCGTTGAAGTCCCCGGTGAAGTGCAGGTTGATGTCTTCCATAGGCACCACCTGCGCAAAGCCGCCGCCGGCCGCACCCCCCTTCATGCCAAATGCGGGGCCAATGGAAGGCTCACGCAGGCAAATGATGGCGCGCTTGCCAATGCGGTTGAGCGCGTCGCCCAGGCCGACCGTGGTGGTGGTTTTGCCCTCGCCGGCCGGCGTCGGTGAAATGGCGGTGACCAGAATGAGCTTGCCGTTCGGCCGATTGGCCAGCGAGGCCACATAGTCCAGCGACAGCTTGGCTTTGTAGCGACCATAGGGTTCGAGGCAGTCTTCGGGTATCTGAGCACGCTCCAGCGCCAGGGGAATGATGGGCTGCTTGATGGCCGCCTGAGCGATTTCGATATTGCTTAACATGGGTTGGGTGCCGGTCAGACGTCAAGATAAACGGCGTCCCTGCTCGCCCCCTTGAAGGCACCGCACGCCGAAACTGCTGCGGATGTTACCGCGGGCACCGGGCAGCAAATTTTTATTCGCCTCCCCGTTTTTCGTCAAGCGGAAAAGTGCCGGTAGACGTAAGATTCACCCGGCTTTGACAATTTTCACATTTAAATATCCAAAAACAGGAGCCCAGGCATGGCAAAACTGAACGTCAACGGCGCGGTGCGCGATTTTGAGGCGCAGGCCGACACACCGCTGTTATGGGTGCTGCGCGAGCAGCTAGGCCTGACCGGCAGCAAATACGGCTGCGGCATTGCCCAGTGCGGTGCCTGCACCGTGCACATTGATGGCGTACCCACACGCAGTTGCGTGAGGCCCGCAGCCACCGTGGGCGCCACCGAGAAAATTGTCACGATTGAAGGCCTTGGCCTGAACGGCCTGCACCCGGTGCAAAAAGCCTGGGCCGCGCTGGACGTGCCGCAATGCGGCTTTTGCCAGAGCGGCATGATCATGGCCACCGTCGCCCTGCTCAAGGACAAACCCAAACCGACCGATGCCGACATTGATGCGGCCATCACCAATATCTGCCGCTGCGGCACGTACAACCGCATCCGCGCGGCCATCAAGGTCGTGGCAAATGGGGGCGACACCAAAACCGCTGCCCTGTCCATCCAGCACGCTGACGGGAGCATCACATGAACAGACCCATCACCAAAACAAAATCCGCCAAATCCGTGACACCCGGTGTGTCACGCAATGGCCTGTCCCGCCGTGGGTTTTTAGGCGCGTCTGCCGCTGCCACCGGCGGCCTGGTGGTCGCCTTCCATATCCCGCTGATGGGTCAAGCCGTCGCCCAGACCGCGGCGTCGGCAGCGATGCCTGCCGAGGTCAACGCCTGGGTGGTCGTCAAACCGGATGACAGCATCATCATCCGCATCGCCCGCTCCGAGATGGGCCAGGGCACGTTGACCGGCCTGTCGCAACTGGTGGCCGAAGAGTTGGACGCCAACTGGGCCAAAGTCACGGCCGAATACCCCACTCCTGGCCAAAATCTGGCGCGCAACCGCGTCTGGGGCAACTTTGGCACCGGCGGCAGCCAGGGCATCCGCCAGAGCAACGAGTACGTGCGAAAAGGCGGTGCTGCGGCCCGCATGATGCTGGTGCAGGCAGCGGCTGATGAATGGAAAGTGCCCGCCGCCGAATGCAGCGCGGCCAGCAGCGTCATCACCCACACGCCCACGGGCCGCACCGTCACCTATGGCAAAGTGGCCGAAGCGGCGGGCAAACTGACCGCGCCGCTACCGGCGAATGTCTTGCTCAAAGACCCCAAGGACTGGAAGATTGCGGGCAAGCGCCTGGCACGCTTGGACACGGTCGACAAAACCACCGGCGCGCAGATATACGGCATGGACTTCAAGCTGCCCGGCATGCTGAACGCCGCCATCAAGGACTGCCCGGTGTTCGGCGGCAAGGTGAAATCGTTTGACGCCGCAGCCATTGCCGGCCGGCCAGGCGTCAAAAAAGTCATCAAGGTTGGCGACACCGCTGTGGCTGTGGTGGCCGACACTTGGTGGGCAGCCAAAACCGCGCTGGACGTTTTGCCCATTGAGTGGGATTTGGGTGACAACGCCAAGGCCTCCAGCGCGGCGTTTGCGCTTGTGCTCAAAGCCGCACTGGACGCGCCCGACGCGGTGGTCGGCAACCAGGCCGGTGACGTCAAAGCCGCCATGGCCGGTGCCGCCCGCAAGGTCGAAGCGGTCTACAGCTACCCGCACCAGAACCACGCCTGCATGGAAGCCATGAACGCCACGGCGCGCTACACGCCGCAGCGCTGCGAGGTGTGGGTTGGCACCCAAAATGGCGAGGCCGTGTTGGCCGCCACGTCAGAATCTTCGGGCCTGCCGCAGGCCCAGTGCGAGGTCTACAAGCTGATGCTGGGCGGCGGGTTTGGCCGACGCGGCATGACCGATTACACGCGCCAGGCCGTCGCCCTGGCCAAGGAAATGCCAGGCACGCCGATCAAGCTCATCTGGTCCCGTGAAGAAGACATGCTGCACGGCAAATTCCATCCTGTAACGCAGTGCAAGATGACCGCCGGGCTGGACGCGCAGGGCAACATCACCGCGTTTCAAATGCGCATTGCCGGACAATCGATCCTGGCGCAGGTGGCCCCGCAAAACATCGTCAATGGCAAAGACCCGGTGGCGTTCCAGGGGCTTAACCCGCCCAGCCCGGAAGCCCAGTTCACCTATTCGTTTCCGAATTTGCTGATCGACCACGCCATGCGCAACCCCAACGTGCCGGTGGGTTTCTGGCGCGGCGTCAATTTGAACCAGAACACGATTTACGTGGAAAGCTTCATCGACGAAATCGCCCACGCCACCAACCAGGACGCGCTGGCCCTGCGGCGCAAATTGCTGGTCAACACGCCAAAAGCGCTGGCCGTTCTCAATGCCGTGGCCGACAAGGGCGGCTGGGGCAAGCCCGCTGCGCCTGGCGTGTTTCGCGGCCTGGCGCAAACCCATGGCTTTGGCAGCTACGTGGCGGCCTGTGCCGAGGTGTCGGTCAGCCCCGAGGGCGTGGTCAAGGTGCACCGCATCGTGGCCGCCACCGACTCGGGCCACGCCGTGAACCCGCAGCAGATTGAGGCGCAAGTCGAGGGCTCATTTGCCTACGGACTGTCGGCGGCTTTCTATGGCGAATGCACGGTTAAAGACGGCAAGATGGAGCAGGACAACTTCAGCACCTACAACGCTATCCGCATGAACGAGATGCCAGCGGTTGAGGCCATCGTCATGCCATCGGGCGGTTTCTGGGGCGGCGTGGGTGAGCCGACCATTGCAGTGGCTGCGCCAGCGGTGCTGAACGCAATATTTGCCGCGACTGGCAAGCGTATCCGTGATTTGCCGTTGAAGAACCACAGCCTGAAGAGGGCTTGAGGGCTTACACGAACCTTCGCCATGCGTCGCTTCACTGCGTTGGCGTTGGGTCTGCTCGGCTTCGCGTTCCATGGCTTGGCGGCGGCACAAAGTCTGGCGCCAACCCCGACGCTAACCCCGACGGCAACCCCGACGCTAACCCAGACGCTAACCCAGACGCTAACCCCGGCCCGGAACACGGCACAGACTGCGGTACCCGGCTCCTCAGAGGGTGCCTTGCCCCAAAGCCTGACTGGTGCCCCAGGCGATGCGGTGCGCGGCAGGGCCATCGTGTCCAACCGGCAGCTTGGGCTTTGCCTGCTTTGCCATACCGGCCCCATTCCCGAGGAACGTTTTCAAGGCAGTCTGGCACCCGATCTTACGGGTGCAGGCAAGCGCTGGTCAGTTGGGCAACTGCGCCTGCGCATGGTAGACGCGCGGGCGCTGAACCCGCAGACCATCATGCCGTCTTACCATCGCGGTGACGGGTTGAACCGGGTCGCGCCCGTGTGGGCTGGCGCGACCATGCTCACGGCCCAGCAAATTGAAGACGTGGTCGCCTATTTGTTGACCTTGCGTGATTGACACTGGGCGATTGAACATTCTGCGGGCAATTGAATCGGAACCCTTCTGACATGCAAAACCTTCCCTCCATTCAGCCCTTGCGGCCCGCCAAATTCCCGGCACGGCCCACACGGCGGCAGTTGCTGGCAAGCAGTGCCGCCCTGGGCACGCTGTTGCTCACGGCGCAGCCATGCACCGCTGCCGACCTGCCAGAAGACCTCTTGGCCGCCATCAAAGCCTTCACTCGGGGCGCGCCGCTGCGTGAAGGCCGGGTAACGTTTGACATTGCCTCCCTCATCGACAACGGCAATGCGGTGCCCATCGTGGTGGCCGTTGCCAGCCCCATGACAGCGGCAGACCATGTGACTGCCATCTCGGTCTTCAATGAACGCAATCCGCAGCGCGACGTGGTGAATGCGCAGTTTGGGCCGCGCTCAGGCCGCGCCGAGCTGGCCACGCGCATACGGCTCGCCACATCGCAAAAATTGGTGGCAGTGGCACAAATGAGCGACGGGACCTGCTGGTCAAAAACCGTTGAGGTGATCGTCACGCTGGCCGCCTGCATCGAAGGAGATGCCTGATGGCACGCACCCTGATCAACATGCCCTCGTCCGCCAAACGCGGGGAGGTGATCGAGATCCGCACCCTTATCGCCCACCCCATGGAAACCGGCTGGCGCCCGGGGTCGGACGGCAAAATTCTGCCGCGCAATCTAATCCGCCGCCTTAGCTGCACGTTTGACGACGGCACTGGCAAATCGCTGGTTTTCAGCGCCGAAATGTTTCCCGCCGTTGCGGCCAACCCGTATTTTGCGTTTCACATGGCTGCCACCACCAGCGGAACGCTGAGCTTCACCTGGGAAGGTGACAACGGGTTTGCGCAGACGGAGACAGCGGCTTTCACCGTGGCATGAAGGCGGGCAACCCCAGCACGGCACGCGCAGTGACCCATGGCCGCGCTGCCATGACATGGCACCGGATGCGCTTGACTTTTGCCGACATTGGCTTTGGCATTGTCTTTTGGGCACTGGCTTGCGGTGTGGCCCATGCGCAAACAGCCACTTCGGCTGACAGCCGCCGATCCGGCTTGGATTTCATGAGCTCCTCCACCCAAGCCATGCAGCGCGACGACACACAGAACCCCGGTATGCTGTGGGTCAAGGATGGTGAAGCGCTGTGGCTGCGCAAAGCCGGGCAAAGCGACAAAGCCTGCGTGACGTGCCATGCGGCGGCCGCCAGCAGCATGCGCGGCGTGGCGGCGCGCTACCCGGCGATGGAAGAGTTGACCCAGCGCCCGGTCGCATTGTCCCAGCGCATCAACCTGTGCCGCCAAAACCATCAGCAGGCGCAGGCCCTGCCGTATGAGAGCCAGGATCTGCTGAGCCTGGAGAGTTACGTGGCTTACCAGTCGCGCGGGATGCCAGTCACACCGTCGGTTGATGCGCGGCTGGAGCCGTTCGTAAAGCGTGGCCAGCAGCTCTATTCAATGCGCCTGGGCCAGCTCAACCTGTCCTGCGCCCAGTGCCACGACCAGCTCGCAGGCCAGCGCCTGGGCAGCAGCCCGATCCCGCAGGCCCATCCCACGGGCTACCCCGTTTACCGGCTGGAGTGGCAGGGTTTGGGCTCGCTACAGCGGCGCCTGCGCAATTGCATGACGGGGGTGCGGGCCGAGCCCTATGCGTATGGCGCGCAGGAAATGGTGGAACTCGAGCTGTACCTGGCCACCCGCGCCAAGGGCATGCCGCTGGAGGCGCCGGGCGTGCGGCCTTGAAGCCGGTTAATTTCCTTCGGCTTCCCCAACCGCTACAGCCGCAGATGCATCTACGGAATCCCTCGCCTTGCGAACGCCATTTTTGGCCAGCAGCTCCAGGTAAAACGAGTCGCCTTTGTCTTTAGCAACGGCATCGATCAACCCGGTGATGGTCGCAAAATGGACGACCGTGGCGTTGTCTTGCGACGTGCCAAAGCGACAGTCAAAATCCCAAAAGTTCACGCCCTCTGGCAGCGGCACGCGCCGCTGGCGTTTGACGTATTTTCGGATTTCGTGCTTAACGGCTTCCAGCACTCGGTCAGGGTGTTTGCCTTCGACGTTGAGTTTGAATGTTTTTTTCATGTTGGAGCTATTGTCGCCCCGCCCCACACACGCTGTGCAACCTCGACCACGCGCTCCAGCTTGCGCCACTGGTCGTCAAACGTGATGATGTTGCCCTCCACCGTGCTGGCAAAGCCGCATTGCGGGCTCAGGCCCAAGTCTTCCAGCGGCACCAGGCGGCTGGCGGCGTCGATGCGGCGCATCAAGTCATCGGCACTTTCAAGCTGGCCGCGCTTGGTGGTGACCAGGCCCAGCACCACCCGCACGCCGCGCGGCACGTGGCGCAGCGGCGCAAAGTCGCCGGAGCGCTCGTCGTCGTATTCCAGCAAAAAGTGATCGGCCTTGAGGCCGCCCAGCACCGCCTCGGCAATGCGCTCGTAGCCACCCTCGGCCAGCCAGCCGCTGCGTGAATTGCCCCGGCAGACGTGGATGCCAATCGCGGTGTCGGCACGCCGCCCTGCGATGCATTCGTTGGTCAGCGCCACGTACCGGCGCAGGCGGGCCTCGGGGTTGTCCCCCGACGCCACCACTTCCGCGCGCATCCGTTCGCTGATGAAATAGGTCATCAGCGGATCGTCAATCTGGATGTAGCGACAGCCCGCCGTCTCCAGCGCGGCAATCTCGGCGCGGTAGACACGGGCAAGGTCTGCAAAAAACTCTTCGATGTCGGGGTACGCTTCTTTTGACACTGCCGCGCGCGCGCCATGAAAATGCAGCCGGGTGGGGGATGGCAGCGTGACTTTGGCGGCGCGGCAGGTGATGCTTTGCAGGTAGGAATAATCCGGCGCGGTGATTGGAGCCTTGGCATGCACCCGGCCTGTGGTGACGACGTTTTTGGGGACGTATTTCCAGCCTTGATCATGGTCGTGGTTGTGGTCGGAGTCACCGCCTTTTACTTGCGAAGCCGCCGTTGGGGCAGCCTGAGCCGCGCCAAGGGTCTTCGGTGCAACAAACGCCTGGCCGGGATCGCCCTCCCGAATCTCGACACCGCTCATGCCCCTGACGAAATCAATCCACCAGTTTTCGCGGCGAAATTCACCATCGACCACCACATTGAAACCACAGTCTTCCTGGCGAGCGACGACGGTGCGGATGGCGTCATCTTCCACCATACGCAACGCCGCAGCGCTGATCGCGCCGCCTTGAAAATCACCCCGCGCGCGGATCAATTCCGCAGGCCGCAGCAGGCTGCCGACTTGGTCGGCGCGGTAAAACGGTCGCAATGCCGACCCTGGTGCCGCGGGTAATGGCGACTGTAATGATGCCTCGGACATCGGCAGTGCAGTGCTCATTTTTTTTTAACCCGAGTGGGTTTAGCGCGAGCGCGGCGGATCCCGCACGTCTTTCTGCTCTTCAAACTCGACGTTGTAGAGTTCGCCATTGACCCGCTCCACCTTGCGCACATACACGCTCTGCACCACATCACGGGTGTTGGCGTCAATGAAAATCTGGCCGCGCGGGCTTTCGAAAATCTGCCCTTTCATGGCTGCCAGCAGGGCATCGCCGCCTCCCTTGCCACCGGTTTTCTTGAGGGCTTCATAGATCACGCGCATGCCGTCATAGCCAAACACGGCCACGGCATTGGGGCGCAGGGTTTTGTTGGCCTTACGAAAGTCTTCAACAAATTTCTTGTTCAGCGCCGAGGGGTGCGCCGTGGAGTACGGGTACGAGGTGACGATGCCCAGCGCCGTGTCGCCCATGCTGTTGAGGATGTCGTCGTCCACCACGTCGCCCGTGCCAATCATCCGAATGCCGGCCTTGGCCAGACCGCGCTCGGCAAACTGGTTCATGACCGCCGTACCCACGCCGGAAGGGACAAACACAAACAGCGCGTCTGGGGCCAGATCCCGCACTTTTTGCAGGAAAGGCGCGAAATCGGGGTTACGCACAGGCACGCGGATGGATTCCAGAACCTGCCCGCCATTGAGCAAAAAGCGGTCTTTGAAGGTGCGCTCGGCATCCAGCCCCGGCCCGTAATCCGCCACCAGCGTGACAACCTTGCGGATCTTGTTTTTGGGTGCCCACTCTGCAATGCCCAGTGTGATTTGCGGCAGTGTCATGGAGACGCGCACCATGTAGGGCGACGCATCAATCACCGACGATGTGGCCGCAAGCATGTTGACCATGGGCGTTTTGGACTGCGTGGCCACGGGCGCAGTGGCCAGCGCCAGCGGCGTCAGGCCAAAGCCGGCCAGCACATCGACTTTGTCATTCACCACCAACTCCTGCGCCAGGCGCTTGGTGATGTCGGGCGTGCCCGTGTCGTCCTTCAAAATCAGCTCAATCTTGCGCCCCACAAGTGTGCTGCCGTACTGGGCCATGTAGAGCCGCACGCCGGCTTCCATCTGCTTGCCGGTGGAGGCAAACGGCCCAGTCATCGGGGCCAGCAAGCCGATTTTGAACGGTGTTTGCTGGGCGTGGGCATGCAGCGCGGCCGCAGCAAATGGGGCGGCCGCGATGGCCTTGATAACGGTGCGTTTTTGCATGAAATGTGTCCAACGGGTAGTTTATTGATTGTCCAAAATGGTAACCGATGGGCAGCGGCAACTGCCGACAGCCGGTGCCCTGCAATGCTTGCACCATCGCGCGTTGTCGGCTATCGTACAACCGGCTCGACTTGAACTTTTTAACCCATCATTACCAGGAGCTTCCCATGACCGTCGCCAAAATCATTGAACTGACCAGCAGCAGCAAGAAAAGCTTTGAAGACGCCATCGCCGTCGGCATTGCCCGCGCATCGGAAACCATCTCTGACATCCAGGGGGCCTGGGTCCAGGATCAGAAAGTGGTGGTTAGCAAAGGAAAAGTCACCGAGTACCGCGTCAGCCTCAAGGTGACCTTTGTGCTGGGCGGCGGCAAGAAAAAGTAGATAGCTACTTTTTATATAGCTAACTATGCAGTTTACACAAGGGCTACAGCCGTTTTTACCTGCATTTTTTTACCAGCCCAGCACCGCGCGCTTAGGCACCCGCCATTTGCTCACAAAACCAAACAGTTCGTTACGCAAGCTCTTGTGATACTGCGTGTCTCAAAGTAACTGGAGCGCAGACGATGGCGTTGGAACCTGAAAATAACAATAACATAATCCCCAAGGTATTAGCCCCGTCCGATCCCCCCCGTCCCGCTGACCAGCTTTCCGACAGCTATCCTGATCTGCCTTCCCGGGCTGGGGTTGCCTTGCCCGCGCTGCTCAGCATGGCCGCACTGTCTGCTTGCGGCGGAGGCGGTGGCGGTGGCGGCGCAGTCACCAGCGCTAGTCCTGAGCTGCCCGTTGCCGCGAGTGATGCGAACGCAGTCACATTGAATGCAGCAGGCGCCGAGCCCGCCAAGCCGCCCCCACAGGCCATGCCCAGCGCGCAAAATGCCGCCCGCTTTTTGACGCAGGGCACTTTTGGCGCGCGGTCCATCGAAGAGATTGAAGCCCTGCGCACGGAGGGTTTTGAGCACTGGCTCTGGGCACAGTTCGGCGCGCCCACGCAGCTGCAAACAGCGTACCTGGACGCTCAAAAAAGCCGAGAGACCGAAAATCGCGCGACCGACGAAATGAGCTACGAAGCCATCTGGCAGCAGTGGCTGCAAGGCAGCGACCAGCTGCGCGGGCGCATGTCATTTGCGCTGGGGCAGATCATGGTGATCTCCAATATTGCGCCGGACATCCGGCCGTATGCCATGTCGTCTTACATGGATTTGCTCAACCGCAACGCGTTTGGCAACTACCGAACGCTGCTCAAAGAGGTAACGCTGCACCCGGCCATGGGCTACTTCTTGAACATGATAGAAAGCGAGAAAGACGACGCCGCGCGTGGTATCCACCCCAACGAAAACTACCCGCGAGAGGTGTTGCAGCTGTTCTCAATTGGCCTGGTGCAGCTCAATCTGGATGGAACTGCAAAGCTTGGCAGCGACGGCAAACCCATTGCCACTTTTGGCGAAACCGAGGTACAGGGCTTTGCAAAAGCTTTTTCTGGCTGGACCTTTGCCTCGCAAAACCCCAGCCGACCGGATGATTTTCACAATGCCGACGAAAACCTGGACACCAACTGGGTCACACCCATGCGAGCGTTTGCGAGCATGCATTCACCCGAGCCGAAAAAGCTGCTAAACGGCGTGACGTTGGCTGCCAGTCAAACACCCGAGAAGGACTTGGACGACGCGCTGGACAACATCTTCAACCACCCCAACGTGGGGCCGTTCATCGGCCGCCAGTTGATCCAGCATCTGGTGACCAGCAACCCGAGCGCAGGCTACATCCAGCGGGTGGCCTCGGCGTTCAACAATAACGGTACCGGCGTGCGCGGTGACTTGAAGGCGGTCGCATCTGCCGTACTGCTGGACACCGAGGCCCGCACCAGCACACCTGGTCAAAGCGCCAACTACGGCAAACAGCGGGAGCCGGTCATTCGCTTTGCGACATTTTTGCGGGCGTTGGGAGCCGTCAGCCAGAACAGCATCAACAGCATTCATTACCTGGATGGTGGCGGCGAAGGCCTGGGGCAAAGCCCGCTGCTGGCGCCTTCGGTATTCAACTTCTTCTCGCCTAATTTTCGCCAACCGGGTGCGGTCGCAAAAGCCGGGTTGTACTCGCCAGAGTTTCAGATCACTACCGAGACATCGGTGGTCGGCTCGCTCAACTTCTTTGCTGACTTTTTCAACAGCGAAGGTTACGGCGACGGAGCTAGCCGCTTGAAGATTGACCTGACCACCCTGCAAACGCTTGCCGCCACGCCAGCCACCTTGGTCGACCGGCTGGACGCGCTGCTGTTTGCCTACCAAATGGGTGCCAGTACGCGCCAGCGGCTTGTGCAAATGCTGAGTGCCTTGCCTGGCACCTCGGCGTCGCAGCGCAAAGACCGAGTCAAAGCAGCGCAGATTGTGACCGCCATGTCTCCCGATTTTGTGATTCAAAAATAAGCTCGAACAAAATGAACACCACCACACTGCTCCTGGCTGAACTAAAGCGCCGCCAGTTTCTCAAAATGATGAGCGCTGCCGGGGCCACAGGCCTGGGGCTCAGCACGCTTTCCAGCCTGAACGCCGCAGCCCAAACGGCCCCCGACTACAAGGCACTGGTGTGCCTGTTCATGTATGGCGGCAACGACGGCAACAATATGCTCGTACCGCGTGAACTAACCGAGTACAACCAGTACCAGCGCCTGCGCACCAACCTGGCTCTGCCGCGCGATAGTCTGCTGCCCATTGCACCCAACAACACCGGCAGTTTCCAGTACGGCCTGCATCCGGCCATGGCAGGCATTCAGGGCCTGTTCAACCAGGGCAAGGCAACGCTGATCGCCAACGTCGGCCCACTCGCGGTACCAACCACCAAAGCACAGTGGGACGCGCGTAGCGTGCCGCTGCCCGACAACCTTTTTTCGCATTCTGACCAGCAAGCCCAGTGGCAAAGCGCCTTGGTCGATCAGCCATCACGCAGCGGCTGGGGCGGACGCATGATGGAACGCCAGTTGAGCAGCGGCATAGCCAACTGCGGCTATGGCGTGCTGTCGGTGGCCGGCAGCAACCTATGGGAGACGGGCGACGCCAACTTGGCCGCCTACAAGGTCTCGGCGTCCGGCAATTTTGGTTTTGATTTTTACAACGCCAGCGGCTCGGACCCCTTGTCGCTGGCGATCAGCCAGACCTTGGCCGAACAGCGCCCTCATTTGCTGGAGAGCGCCTGGACGGACGTAGTGGGCCGCTCGATTGAAAACCAGCGCATCCTGACGCAGGCACTCGGCACCTCAACGTTGGCAACCGTATTCCCCGACACCGGCCTGGGCCGCCAATTGCGCATGATTGCGCGCTTGGTGGCAGCCCGCACGCAATTGGGCCTACCCCGGCAGTGCTTCTTTTGCTCCGTTGGCGGGTTTGACACGCATGGCGATGACCAAATGCAGCGTCAAAACGAATTACTCGGCGAGATCAGCGCCGCGGTGACGGCCTTCTACGCTGCGACCAGCGAGCTGGGCATGGCCAACAAGGTCACGCTGTTTTCAGCATCCGACTTCGGTCGCACCTTGCAAAGCAATGGTAAGGGGTCGGACCACGGCTGGGGCAACCAACATTTTTGTGGTGGGCGGCGCGGTGAAAGGTGGCGGCATTGTGGGCAGCTTTCCGGATTTGACCTTGAACGGCCCCAGCGACGTTGGCAATGGCAAATGGATCCCCACCACCTCGGTGGATCAACTCGGAGCCACGCTGGGCCGTTGGTTTGGCGCGGGCGCGGCGCTCAATGAGATATTCCCCCGTCTGGGTAATTTCACGCCCGACCTCGGCTTTATGGCGTGACGGGACGCTCAACGCGGTGCAGCGCAGCTACATGCCCCCGGTCCAGGACCGGTGCCACTCTGGCACGGCGTCACCCGCCATGGGGCGCGCAATAAAATAGCCTTGCGCCACGTCGCAGCCCAGCGATTTGAGCAGGGCCCACTCTTCTTCTTTCTCGACACCTTCTGCAACCGACCTCAAACCCAATTTTTGGGAAAGTTGAAGGCTGGATTCCAGAATCACCCGCATATTGGGCCGACTGGTGGCCCCGGTCACGAAAGACTGATCGATTTTCAGCTCGGTAAACGGGATGCGGCTGAGCTGCTGCATGGATGAAAATCCGGTGCCGTAGTCGTCAATAGAAATATCGAAGCCGCGCATGCGAAGCCGCGCCAGGTTTTCCAGCACGTGCCCCAAATCACTGGTCACCAGCGACTCGGTCACTTCAAGCGTGATGACTTTTGGCTCCAGGCCAAGACGCGCCGCTTCGTCTGTAATTTGGTCTGCGATCCCGGCGGATCCCAGATACGACAGCGACAGGTTGATGGCGACACCGGTCTCAAAGCCTTGGTCGCGCCAGTCTTTCAGTTGCTTGAGGCTGACCTCAATCATGCGTCGCGTAATGCGGTTGATGAGATTGGATTTTTCTGCCAACGGGATGAAGATTGCGGGTGACACCGAGCCCTTGGTAGGGTGCCGCCAGCGGGCCAACGCCTCCACACCCACCAACTTCAAGGTTTTGAAATCAACCTTGGGTTGAAAATGGGCAAAAAACTCGCCGTTTTGCAAGCCGTTTTCAATTTCCAGCGCGCTGATTGACACTTCGGCGGGTTCGATTCGTGCGACGGCGGGTTTGAATTTGGCCAGCAAATTGGCTATTTTTTGTGGCGTGATGGGCTTCTCGATCGTGCCCAGAACCGTCAGGCCCTGAAGCGACGCCATGTTTTCCACCGAGGAGATCAGTTGCGACTCCAACCCCGACACCAGAATGATCGAGCCGACCAGGCGGCCTTCAGCCAGATGCCGGATGAACTGCATCCCATCCATGCCCGGCATATCCAGGTCACACAGCGCAACGTCAACCGGCTGGATGGAGTCCGCGATTTTGACCAGCGCATCACGCCCGTCAAAACCTTCCAGAATATTCACAAGCCCAAGTTGTGTGAGATACGAAACTGCCACCTTGCGCTGGAAGTCGTGGTCTTCAACGACGATCACGCATAGCGACTCAAAGGCCGAGGGACTGTTAGTCATTGGCATCAAGCGTCAAGCTTTGGGGTTGCGCCACTGAAACAAGAATGTTCACCAACAGAATCATAGTTTACTTGCAACCCAACGCCGTGGATTCGACAAAATGTGATGCTTTCCAAAGTTAGACGTCATTTACTGCCGCTGCTTCCAACGCTTGCGCGTCAACCCGCACCTGAGCCAGCGCGCGACTTAATTGGTTGACGCAACCGGTGAATTTTTCAGGCGCCACCAAGCCCGCCTTGGCCTGCGCTTCCAGTTCGGCGGCGAGGTCGTTGATGTGCTGGGCTCCCACCACACGCGCGGCTCCCTTGATGCGGTGCGCGATACGCCACACCTGGGTCAAGTCGTGCGAAATAGCCCGCAGGTCGGCCAGGTCTTGCTCCGTGGTCCGCAGGTAGTCCGCCATGACCGCAGCCGCAGCGTCGCGGCCGCCCATTTCCTGGATGAGGTGCGCCACATCGACTGACGGGCTGAAAAAGGCGACGTTATCGCGGTCTGGCGCACTGGGCAGCGAAACAGACGGTTGCGTAGTGAACGCCGCCTTAGGCAGCCATTTGGCCAGCGTGGCGTGCAGGGTGGGAATATCAACCGGTTTGACCAACAGGTCGTCCATTCCTGCGGCGACACATTGAAGCCGCACACTGCCGCCAGCGTCTGCCGTGAGTGCAATCACGGGCACGCGCGGCTGTGGTTCGGCCCCTGGTGCCCTGCTGGCCAGATCGGCTTCAGCGGCGCGCACGTGGCTGGCCAACGCATAGCCATCCATGACCGGCATGTGGCAATCCACCAGCAACGCCGAAAACCTGCGGTCGCTGTGCAAAAGCGCCTCGCGCCAGGTCGCCAGTGCGGCTGCACCGTCAGGGCACAGGGTCACGGCGCAACCAATCATTTCCAGCTGGCGGCACACAATCGTCTGGTTGGTAGGGTGATCTTCGGCCACCAGGATGCGCGGCGCACCTGCTCCCGGCAGGGGCAATGCCAACTGAGGCAGGTTGGAACGACCATCTGGCAAGCCAGTGGGTAAGCCACTGGGTACGCCGCGCCAGACGGCCAGTAGCGCAGCGACTGCAGACGGCAGAAGGGGCTGGTTAACCAAATGCGGCGCGCTTTGCGGGGTCTCGGAAAGCACCACCACAGCGGGAGAAAGCGCATGCGAACTTGCCTGAAGCATCAAGGTTTCCAGCGTCTTGCCTGGCAGCGCCAGGCGAGCCAGCAGCGCCGGAGACACGACTGCGGCGTGCGGGCGCTGCACCCGCACAAACTGCTGCAATTGCGCCAGACTGGCAAATCCAAGTGACGGCACCAACGGCTCAAAATGACCGGCACTCAAATAGACCGCCAGGGTCGCTTCATCTGTCTTGTCGTCGGCCAGCAGCATGACCTTGGGCACGGTGACGGGCAACGGTATGGGTATCGCTACGGGCATCACGGTCGCAGGGACGTCTACACGGGCCACAGGGCCGACGAGCCCGACTGGCGCCGGGTCTGCAGCCACAAACTCTGCTTCCAGGCGCAGCGTGGTACCCACACCCGGCTCGCTTTGCAGGGTGAGCGACGCACCCATCAAGTCTGCCAGCCGCCTACAGATCGCCAGCCCCAGCCCGGTTC
Source organism: Rhodoferax sp. (assembly GCA_025358555.1). Lineage (GTDB taxonomy): Bacteria > Pseudomonadota > Gammaproteobacteria > Burkholderiales > Burkholderiaceae_C > JANYCG01. Next base: position 9,805 of record JANYJD010000244.1, on the reverse strand, counting down.
CGCCAAACTGGCGGCTGATGGATCGCTCGGCCTGCTCGAAGGGCGCAAATAGCTGTGCCTGCGCATTGGCTGGGATGCCAATGCCTGTGTCAATCACCTCGATGACGATGCGCTGCACTGCAGCGGGTAATGGTCCCTGTATCAACGGCGCCGCTGCGGCTTCGCCCATCACGGAAATGCGCAGTGAAGCATGGCCCTTGGCGGTAAATTTAATGGCATTTCCCAGCAGATTGAACAGAATTTGCCGCAAGCGCAGCACATCACACGCGTGGGTGGCCGCCACGTCTGGGGCAATGAAAAGATGCAGCTTCAGGCCCTTGGCTCGCGCCCCTGCCGCAAGCGTCTGCATGACCGACTCTGCCAACAGACGCAGGCTGGCTGGGGCGGTCTCGATCGTCATTTTGTTGGCTTCAATTTTTGACAGATCCAGCACATCGGACAGCAGGGTCAACAGCGCGCGGCCCGACTCCTGCGCTACGGTGATGCTGTTGCGCTGCTCCCGGTTCAGGCTCGAATGGGACAGCAGCTCCAGCATGCCCAGCACACCGTTCATGGGCGTGCGGATCTCGTGGCTCATGGTGGCGAGAAACGCGGATTTTGCCTTGGTTGCGCTCTCAGCCCGGTCACGCGCGTCTGCGAGTTCCCGCTGGCGCGCATGCTCCTGGCTCATGTCCACAACCGTACCCACCAATCCGCCAGGCGTCCCATCCGGCAATGCAAACACACGCCCGGCACTGGTGAACTCAAGGTTGCGACCATCCGCCATTGAAACCCGGTACTGCACCATGCCTGATTTCCCGCTGTGAAGCACCGCAGTCAGGTCTGAATGGAGTTTGAGTATGTCCGTGCTGGACGCATCAGACAACTGCGGCAGCGTTTTGCCACGGATGTCTTCGCGTTTCACCCCAAACAGGCTTTCATAAGCCCGGTTGCAGTCGGTGTAGCGGGCCTGCGGGTCCACCACAAACACGGGTATGGGCGCCGCATCCAGCAGGATGCTCTGCAGCGCCAACTGGTAGGCAACTTGGGCCTCGGCTTCTTTGGTTTTTACAAACTGCTTGTGCAAACGGCGATTCGAAAAAAGGGTGATCCCGATGACGGCCAACAGCCCCAGCAGCAGCGGCCCTGCAACTTTGAGCACCTCATGCCAGGCAAAACCCTGGTTGATCTTGACCGACAGCCATTTCTGGCGGATGGCTTCGTGCTCGCTTCGGGAGATGGTGTCCAGACCTTTACGCACGATTGACTGCAACTGCGGCCAGTCGCTGCGCACGCCAATATTGAGTTCAGTCGGGCTGTCGGCCACAGTTCCCGCAATCTTGAGTGTGCCCAAGTATCTGCTGTCAATTTCCTGGGTGATGAAATTGATGTTGGACATGAACACATCAGCTTCACCAGCCGCCACCTTGGCCAGCGCCTCGGCCCCACTGGTCACGTAAACCGGCGTGATGCCGGGAAAGTCACTTTCGACGCGCAAGGTGACCGGCCCGTTTTTGATCAACGCCATGCGCATCCCGGAAAGCGATCCAAAACCGTCAATATGGCGGGTGCTGTTAACGGAGGTCACAAACACCGAGGGCAAAGCCACGATGGGTCCAGCGAACAACATGTACGGTCGGCGCTCTGGCGTGTCCACCACCGCTGGGGTGATGTCCAGCGTGCGGCGCCCGATGCCCTCCAGAATCTGCGTCCAGCTTAACCCCGGCACCAGCTTCACATTGAGGCCGGTGCGGTCAGACACGATCTTCAAGTAGTCGGCCGCCAACCCCTCAAATTTACCGTTTGCATTGACCATGCTGAAAGGCGGATAAGTGCCTTCAACCCCCAGACGAATCTCGGGATGCGCTTTCAGCCAGGCCTGTTCTTGGGGTGACAGGTCAATGCGGGTCGATTGTGAGGTTGCCAAAGTGGCAAACGGCAACCAGCGACGGCGAACGCTGTCGCGCTCTTCCTGTGAAATGGTCGCCAATGCGGCATCAATGCTGCGTGCCAGCTCTGGCTTGGATTTGGGCACGGCAAAGCCCAGCTCGCCTGTGGCGAAACCGGCCGCCGAGCGGATTCTCAGCGACGACAGGTAACGGGTCTCCATCAGGTAAGCCGCCGTTGTGATCTCGCCCACATACGAGTCGGCCTGCCCGCGGGCCACCAACTGCAGCGCCGCCAGCGGGCTGGGCAGTTCCACCAGTTTGGCAGTGGGGAAATCGCGCTTGATGAATTCGACGACCGCCGAGCCAGTATCAACAGCGATAACTGTGCCAAGCTGGGCATCGATGCGGGCCTGCGCCTCACGGCGCTGAATCACCACCGGCTGGCTGGACAAATAAGGCGCAGTGAAAGTGGCATAGGCTTCGCGGCCGGCTGTGGGAGCCACCGATCCAACAAGGTCAATCTCGCCCCGCTTGAGCAAGTCCAGCACCTCGTTAAAGTCGGGTGCGATGACCACTTCCACCCGCTTTCTGAGCCGTTTGCCGACCAAGGCCGCGTAGTCTGCCGTGATGCCTGCCACCAGCCCGTCGGTCGTCATGACCTCCAGAGGCGGATAACCTGACGCCGCTACGCCCAGACGCAACACCCCCACTTCGCCAAGCTTCCCCGCCTTCCTCAGCAGCACGGTGCCTGCTGGCAGCACCGGCCCGCCCACTTCGGTCGGGGGATGGGCCGCACTGGGCTCTTTTTCCTGGGCGTGGGGCGCAGTGACGGCCAGCGCCACAACGCACATCACTGAATACGCCAGGGCCCTGGCCAGAGATCTCGCCAGCGCTCTTGCCACGGCTTCTGCCACGGCCCAAACCAAACATGCGGCACTGCGCGAATGGGCTATCGCCTTTGACTGCTGCGGATAGGACATGGCCATAACGCCTGCATCTTATGCCAAGTCGTCGCGCACCGCGCCATACCACCGCCCGCTATAACAAGAGGAACACGCGGTCAGTCAAGCGCCTTGTCGAGGAACATCTGCCGGTCCACTTCAGTCCAGACTTTCCTGTAAAGCTCATCCACCTGCCGCGGATAGTAGACGCCATCAAAGCGCAGTTTCACTTTGGTCTGGCGGGTGCCTTGCTTGACCATCGACAGCGTCAATCCCGCGCCGCCGCCGCGTTCCATCATGGCGCCCATGTCCATGTCAATTCCCATCATTCCACCCTTCTGTAGCACGGAAGCCGGATAGCCCCTGATCTGCGCGTACTGGGTCCGCGCTTCACTCCTCAGGCTGGCCTGCTGGTCGGGCGAAAGCTGCGGCAGCGACGCCGTGATGTAGCCGGAGTTGCGCTCGATGTTGTTGACGCGGCAGCCCAGGGACGCAAGCGCAGTGATCATCGACTCGAACACACGGTCAAACCCTTTGTCAAACACCCGGTCGCCCACTGCCAGCGCCATTTTTTCGCGCTGTGAATACCAATCCGGAAGATCGGGGTTTTTCATGATCTCCTGGGAAAAATTCATCTTGGCCGTCATCGCGCCGACCATCTCCTGGGGATCGCCCTGCATGCCCATGAATCCAGCGAGCGGGTTTGCAGGATCGCGAGTTGGGCCCATCCCGCCGCAACCCGCCAGGAAGATGGCGCCAGCAGCCCCCACCAGCGGCCAATCGGGTATTTTCATCGCATGCACTCCCTAGAACTGACTGGCGCGGACCGAGTAGTCCTTCACCGTCTTGTTGGCGTTGAATTTCACGATCACGGTCAGGGAGCGAAATGAAGAAGCGCTGGACGAACCCGATCCAGCCGACCCGCCCCCGCCCGAGACCCCGGCCTGCACGTTCCCAAACGACAGGCCGAGATTGGCGGCGGCTTGCCAGTTGCTGCTCTTGCTCGCCACATCGGTCTGGCTGACGGAACGCTCGTAAACCCATGTTTCAACGCCGTCACCATCGGTTGTTGAAATATTGGGGCCGCCAAACATCTGGATCAGCTCAAGCTGCGTGGTCTTTCCCTTGACCACAGCCGCCGTCACGCTGCCGTACGAAAGTGCGCTGGCCCCGCTTTGCGCAGGCGGTGCGGCTGCCGACTGCGACAATGGCGTTGTCGGCGCAGTTGTGGACTGGACCGGTGGCGCTGACATGCAAGCGCCAAGCCAAACTGTCGCTGAAGCTGCTACGCAAAACCTGACATGCATTGGCGTTGCTGCAAGGCTCGGCCGCGAACGCAAGTGGGAAATCGTGTCCATGCAGATCCATCCTTTTCAAAGGAATACTGGAGCAATTCAAGTCGGCCACTACAAGGCGCGGGTCACTGGATTTGGTGTGGTCCGGCAAGGGCAGTGTAGCCCCGTCCTTGCGTTATCGCAAATACTGTCCAAGTTGTGACAGCGCAAAGTGGACGGCGGTCGCTTTCGACGCCAGCTGTCATTCGACGGCAACAAGCCATACTGGCCTGCGAAGCAGAAGCCCAGCAAGACTCCGCAGATGGGTTGGATCATTCCACCGTGATCGAATTGTCACGCACAACCTTCTCCCATTTCAGCAAGTCGCTTTTGATCAAAGCCTGGAACTCGGCGCGCGAAGTGGTAGTGGGCACCATGCCCTGTGCCAGCCAGCGCTCGCGCAGCTTGGGATCACGCACCGCAGCAGTCACCGCCGCATGCAACTTGTCAAGCAAGCGGGGATCAGTTTTGGCCGACGCAAGCAGCCCCCACCAAATGTCCATGCTGAATTCGCCAACCCCGGCGATCGCAGATTCGGCCACGGTGGGCACAGTTGGGAATGAGGAAAAGCGTTCTTTCGATGTGACGGCCAGCGCGCGGAAGTCTCCCGATTTGATGTAGGGCTCCACTGCGGCTGGCGTGGCAAAAAACACGTCCACTTCTTTTTGCAGCAACGCCATCGTCGTCGGCCCCGAGCCCTTGTAGGCGACATGCACGAGGTTGATCCCGGCCAGCTTGTTGAACAAGAGGGACGCAAGGTGGCCGGGCGTGCCCACGCCAGGACTGCCGAAGTTAAGCTTGCCTGGGTTGTTTTGCGCCAGCGCCACAAATTCTTTCAACGTCGCCGCAGGCACAGATTTGTGCACCACCACGATTACGGGCGAGGTGCCGACCAGCGATATCGGTGCGAAGTCTGCCGCCATGTCGTAGCCGGGGCTTCTGTAAATAAAGGGGTTGATGACTTGCGAGTTGTTTGCCATCAAAAGCGTGTAGCCATCCGCTTCAGCGCGCGCCACCAGCTGCGTGCCGATGTTGCCCGCCGCGCCCGTCTTGTTGTCGATCACAACCGCCTGCTTGAGCCTGTCAGACATATCGGGCGCGAGCGGGCGGGCCAAAATGTCGCTGCCACCGCCAGGGGCGTAAGGAATCACGATGTGGATGGGTTTGGCGGGAAAGTCCTGCGCATTGGCCAGTGCGCTGAAGGCAATTGCAATAGCGCAAGGCAACAACATTCGAATCAACATGGATTTTCTTTCACGTTCGGTTCCAGAACATTTTCGAAATTTGGAAACGTTTTTCAAATTCTGAATCCTGGTGCAGAATAGCACGGTCAGTAGATCATACGCAACGGTAGCTATAAGTCCTCACCAGTTATTGCTTGCAAGTCATTTGCACCTGAACACCCATGACCCTCCTTGCCGATCCCCCAACTACAGTGCCGCAAGCAACCGTTGCCCGCAAGCCGCAATCGATTTCAGACCTGCCGGTTCAGCGCGCCGAAGCGCCCGCAACCGCTGCGCAGGCGCGCGCGCGGTACTTCAACACCGGCAATGCGTTTAACCAGCCAGCGGTGCCGGTGCCAGACCAAAGCTTTACCGACGAGCCCGCCCAGGCCCTCAATCCCGCCAGCCCCACCGGCCTGATCGCCTGCGACCGTTCACGGGAACTGGGCACCGCCTACCAGGCCACCACGCCGCTGGTGCTGGCGCGCTACGCCAAAATCCGCGCCGGAGAAAGCCTGCGCACCGAGTTTGTCGCCAGCGGCGTGGTGGTCTACGTCATTGTGGGCTCAGGCAACAGCACCTGCGGCACGGAACCGGTCAGTTGGCAGGCGGGTGACGTATTCGTGCTGCCCGGCAATGTTGAGCACCGACACAACGCGACGGCTGTGAATGCCGTGCTGTGGATCGTTACCAACGAGCCCCAACTGGCGTTTGAGCACCTGCGCGGCCCCGCCGAAGGCGATGCCCCCACTGAGTTGGTGCATTTCCCGGCCGAGGAGATCGAGCATCAGGTCAAGCGGCTGTACGACGTGGGACGGGGCACTGACATCGCAGGGTCGGCCCTCATATTTTCGTCAACCCGGCAAGAAGCCAGCCGCAACGTGCTGCCCACATTGATGGTGGCCATGAATTCACTTCCGCCAGGCGGCGCGCAACGCCCGCACCGGCACAACTCGGTGGCCGTCAGCCTGGTGATTGCTGGGGAACAATGCCATTCGATGGTTGATGGCCGCCGCAAGGACTGGTCGCAATGGGCCACCACGGTAACGCCGCCCACAGGGGCGCATTCCCACGTCAACGGCGGCGAAAAATGGGCCCGGTTCCTGATCATCCAGGACGGTGGCCTTTACAGCTATACCCGCGCGCTTGGGTTCGAGTTTGCAGATGCCTGATTCCACTTCCGATTTACCCGTCATTCGGGACGCCAGTGGCCTGCCCATCATCCGCATGCTCGGATTGCAACCGGCGTGGCTGCAAACCCGGATTGAAGAAACGCTGGAGCCCGGCCTGGTCATCGTCGATGCGCACCACCATCTGTGGGATCGGGCTGGCGGGTATCTGCTTGATGAATTATTGGCGGACTTGGGCGACCCGACAACCGGGCACAACGTGGTCGCCACGGTCTATCTGCAATGCGCTTACGCCTACCGCAGCACTGGCGCTGTGAGCATGCGGCCGGTCGGCGAAACCGAATTCGTGGCAGACATCGCGCGCCAGGCGCAGCAGCGTGGCGTAAAGGCGAAGGTCTGCGCTGGCATTGTGGGGTATGCCGATCTGGAGCTGGGTGACGCAGTCGACGCTGTGCTGCAGGCGCATATCGACGCAGGCGATGGACGGTTTCGGGGCATCCGCCATATTTTGGCCCGCCACGATGCCTTCAACGCCAGCCTGCTGGGCCCCGCGCCGGCAGGCTTGATGCAGCGGGTCAACTTTCGGCGTGGCCTGGCCCGCTTGCAGACGCTGGGCCTGTCATTTGATGCCTGGCTGTTCCACACCCAGATTGACGAACTTGTGGACTTGGCGCAGGCCCTGCCGGGCTTGCCCATTGTGCTCAACCATGTCGGTGGCCCGCTTGCGGTTGGCCCCTACACCGGCAAACGCGACGAGGTGTTTTTGGTGTGGCGTGAGGCGATCAAGCGCCTGGCGGCCTGCCCGAATGTCAGTATCAAGCTCGGCGGGCTGGGGATGGCCATTGGCGGCTTCGATTTCCACCAGCAGGTGCTGCCGCCCTCCTCCGCGCAACTGTGTGCTGACTGGGTGCCGTACATGCACGCCTGCATCGAGTCGTTTGGCGTGCAACGCTGCATGTTTGAGAGCAATTTCCCGGTGGACAAGGCCACGTGCAGCTACGGTGTGCTTTGGAACGCCTACAAACGGATAGCAGCTGGTGCGTCTGCAGACGAAAAAGCTTGGCTGTTCCGGGACAGCGCAGCCACGTTTTACCGGCTTGGAATTGCCAGCGATCAAGCACAAAATTGACCCCGCCTATATGGAAAAATGCGAGGCTAGGGATCCAAGGAACATCAACCGGGACACACCATGAATGACCGCAACCAGTCACTTGAAATCCAACTCTCCAGCAACATCAGCGAAGCTGAGTGGGCGCTGCGGGTGCAACTCGCTGCGGCATACCGCCTGGTGGATTACTACGGCTGGTCCGAGCAGATTTACGCGCATTTGACGGCTCGGGTGCCAGGCGCGCAAAACCATTTCCTCATTAACCCCTACGGCCTGAACTACGAGGAAATCACCGCGTCCAACCTGGTCAAAATTGATGTGGATGGCAACGTGATTTCAGGCGGGCGGCATACCGTCAACTACGCCGGGTTTGTCATCCATTCCGCACTGCACATGGTGCATTCGCAAGACAACCACGTGGCAATGCACACCCATACGCGGGCGGGCATGGCGGTAGCCGCGCTCAAGGAGGGACTGCTGAATATTTCGATGTTTTCCACCGCGTTCCACAACCGGCTGGCCTATCACGATTACGAAGGCGCGGCCTTGCGGCTGGACGAACGTGAGCGCATCGTCAAGTCACTGGGCACGGCGCGTGCGATGGTCCTTCGCAACCACGGGCTGTTGGCGGTGGGCCGCACCGTGCCTGAAACTTTTCTGCGCCTGTACCGGCTGGAGCGCGCCTGCCAGGTGCAAGTTGATGCTGCGGCCGCGGGCACCCTGAACGTGATGCCGGAGCCGTTGGCGGCCCAATCCGCCGCCGATCTGGACAGCTTTCAGGACTCCCATCCGGATGGCGAGGGCGTGGTTGAGTTTGAAGCCTTGATGCGCAAGCTGGACCGCATTGACGGCAGTTACAGGCACTGACTACGTCACTGAACGCGGCGCTCAGTAAACACGCAGACTACGAATGGTCAGAATGCTATCTATTAATTAGCAAACTATCCATACATGACAAGGGCAAAAGCATTTTTTATCGCCCAAGAACGGTTTGAGGCACTGGTCAGATCTCTAGACCTGCCTGTGCAGCAGTTCCACATCGGGCGTGGCCACCACCACATCACCGCACTGCGCACGCTGGCGCAACGCGTGCTCCATCACCACCAGCGCCAGCATGGCCTCGGCAATCGGCGTGGCGCGGATGCCCACACACGGGTCATGACGGCCCTTGGTGGACACCTCGACCGGGTTGCCCGCCAGGTCAATCGACTCGCGCGGCCTGAGGATGGAACTGGTCGGTTTGATGGCAATCGACACCTCCAAATCTTGCCCGGTGCTGATGCCGCCCAGCACGCCGCCCGCGTTGTTTGATTTGAAACCCTGGGGCGAAAGCGAATCGCCATGCGTGCTGCCGCGCTGCGTCACGCTGCCAAAGCCAGCACCAATCTCCACGCCCTTCACGGCGTTGATGCCCATCATGGCCCAGGCAATGTCGGCATCCATCTTGTCAAATAGCGGCTCGCCCAGGCCTACGGGCACATTGCTGGCCATCACGCGGATGCGGGCACCGCACGAGTCGCCCGATTTGCGCAGGGCGTCCATGTAGTCTTCGAAGGCCTGCACGTCAGCCACCGGGGCAAAAAACGGGTTGTTGGGCACGTGGGCCCATGACTCAAAGCCAATCGGCATGTCACCAATCTGCGTCATGCAGCCGCGAAACACGGTGCCATATTTTTCCGCCAGCCATTTTTTGGCAACCGCACCGGCTGCCACCATAGGCGCGGTCAGCCGGGCAGATGCCCGCCCTCCCCCGCGCGGGTCGCGCAAGCCGTATTTGTGCAGGTAGGTGTAGTCGGCATGGCCGGGCCTGAAAGACCGCAGGATGTTGCCGTAGTCTTTGCTGCGCTGGTCGGTGTTTTTGATCAACAGGCAGATCGGCGTGCCGGTGGCTGCGCGGTGGCGGCACCAGCGCGGCAATTCGGTCGATCCGATTGCTGCAACAAGCAGTCTTGACTGCTCCCCTGACGTACCGGGATATGGTGAAAAAGGCTTGACCGTCGGCACTGAAGGCGTATCAATGGAGTGCTGGATACTTGCCCAGTAATTAGCAACACTGGAGCTAAGTGGATACCCCTTAGTTGATACAGTATTTCAAACTTTCATGCGCGTCCTTGTTTTGGTCTACCAGCCGGGTAGCCGTCAGGCAGCAAACAGCGGGTAGGGGCTGGTTTCGGCGGCATCCATCATTTCGTAGGCCAGCG
>JANYJD010000242.1 GCA_025358555.1 Rhodoferax sp. | reverse complement strand
CGCCGGATCTTTTCCAAATGCACCGAGCAATATTCGAGCGCGCACAAACCGCCTGCCGCGAGCGCCATTGCTGGAGCCCGTTCCCCGAACTGCCCAACAAATACCCCAATGCAGCAGTCGCGCAAGTGGCGGGCCTGGCTGCTTACCAGGCGCATCTGGGCAGCCGCTTCTTGCTGGACCAGCCCGGTGCGGTGAATGAAGTAGGCGAAGAAGTTTCGCCGTACACGCAGGAGGCGCTTGGCATTCGCTACCCGCAGGCCGATATCGACACCTTGTTTGATTCAGCGCAAGCCGCCATGCCGAAGTGGGCAGATGCGCCTTTCGAAACACGCATTGGCGTGTTGATGGAAGTCATCGACACGCTGTACCGCGAGCACCTGTTTGAGATCGCCCAGGCGGTTATGCACACCGCCGGCCAGAGTTTCAACATGGCGTATGCGGGCTCCGGCGTCAACGCGCTGGACCGTGCCATTGAGGCGCTGGTGTATGCGCACCAGGCGATGGCGGCAGTGACGCCCACCGCGCGGTGGGAGCGGCAATTTGGCCCGTCAAAGATCGTGCTAGACAAAACCTACCGGCTGGTTCCGCGTGGCGTGGCAGTGTGCTTCTCTTGTGCAAGCTTTCCCACCTGGAACGCCTGGCCGTCGATGATGGCCAGCCTGGCCACGGGAAATGCGGTGATCGTCAAGCCGCACCCGGCCACAGTGCTGCCGATGGCCATCACCGTGCGGGTGTTTCGAAGGGTGTTGGCCGCTGCTGGGTTTGATGCCAACCTGGTCACCATGGCGCTGGACACCACCGCCGAGCCGATTGGCAAGCGGCTGGTCAAGCACCCCAAAACCGCGATTGTCGATTTCACCGGCAGCGTGCGCTTTGGCCAGTGGGTGGAGCAAAACGCCTACCCCGCGCTGTGTTTTACCGAGACGGCAGGTTGCAATACCGTGGTGCTGGAATCGGCGGATGACCTGGACGCCGTGCTGCGCAGCCTGGCCACCACGCTGTGCATGTTCAGCGCGCAGATGTGCACCAGCCCGCAAAATATTTACGTGCCAGCGCTTGGCGTGAAGACGCCGCAGGGCACCTTGCCGCTGGACGAGGTGGCGCGCCGCCTGGCCGATGCCGTAGCGGCATTGACAGCTGACCCCAAAAAAGCGGCCATGATTCTGGCCACCCTCCAGTCAGCACAAACCCTGGAATTACTATCAAATATAGAGCTGACTATGCAGAATGGACGAGGGCTAGAGGCCAAAACATTGCTTAAACCGGGGCCCTACGCCCATCCAGACTTCCCCAAGGCCCGCACCAGCACACCGCTGATGCTGCAAGTGGGCACGGCACAGCGCGCGCTGTATGGCGAAGAGCGCTTTGGCCCCATCAGCTTTGTGATTGCCTGCGATGACGCATTGGATGCGCTGCACCAGGCTACGACTGACGTGAAAGAGTTCGGTGGGCTCACAGCGTTTGTGTATTCAACCGATGAAGACTTCATCGCCAAAGCAGAAGCCGCCTACGCCCGCGCCGGTGCGCAGCTCACCATCAACCTCACCGGCGCCATGCCGCTGAACTTTGCCGCAGCCTACAGCGATTACCACGTGACCGGGCTCAACCCGGCGGGCAACGCATCGCTGACCAGTCTGGCCTTTGTGGCCAGCCGTTTTTGCATCACGCAGTCGCGCCGGCCAGCCCGACCAGCGCTCACCGAATCCACGCTATCGTCTAAAGGAGAACCCCATGGGAGCCAGTGAAATCAACGCATTGAGCGACGTCCCCGTGTTGCAAGGCGGCTTTGCGCCCATCATGCATGAGCTGACGATGGACCTGACGGACATCGAAGGCGAGGTGCCCAAAGACCTCACCGGCATGTACGTGCGCAACGGGCCCAACCGCCGCTTTGAAGCGCCCGGCCGCTACCATTGGTTTGATGGTGATGGCATGCTGCACGCCGTGCGTTTTGAAGGCGGCAAAGTGCAATATCAAAACCGTTGGGTCATGACCGACAGCCTGCAGGAAGAAATTGCGGCTGGCAGCGCCCTGTGGCAAGGCATCAAAGACCCGCCGCGCAAAGACCGGCCCGACATGCCGGTCAAAAACACGTCCAACACCGACATCAAGTTCTACGCGGGCACCTTGGTGTCCATGTGGTACCTGGGCGGCGCGGTGTACCAGTGCCGGCCGGGCGATTTGTCCACCATTGGTAAGCTGGCGGTGGACCCGCGCCTGCAAGGGTTGCCGATATCGGCGCACTCCAAGGTGGACGAGCGCACGGGTGAGTTTTTGTTCTTCGCCTATGGCAAGGAAGCGCCCTACATGCACTACGGCGTGATGGACCGCCACGGTGCACTCAATACCTTCATGCCGGTGCAGTTGCCGGGGCCGCGTCTGCCGCACGACATGGCCATCACGCCCAACTACACCATCCTGCATGACCTGCCACTGTTCTACGACATGGACGCATTTGCGGCGGGGCGCCACAAGCTGAAATTCCACCACACCCTGCCCTCGCGCTTTGGCATCGTGCCGCGCCATGGCACGCCCGATCAGATTCGCTGGTTTGAAGCCAAGCCCACCTACATGTACCACGTGTCCAATTCATGGGAAGAAGACGATGGCCAGGGCGGCGTGGAGATTGTGATGACCGGCACGCCGTTTCGCCTGCCCACCGACGTGCGCGGCAACCTCGATGTCGACCGCTTCCCCAAGATGCTGGCCAACCT
>JANYJD010000183.1 GCA_025358555.1 Rhodoferax sp. | reverse complement strand
TCATCTCGCGCATCAGGACGCTGAAATTGGCAGTGGCTGCCACACTGGGCACGGCTTCGCCCGAACGCATGACGTCGCTGACATGCGTCAGTAGCTTGCGCCCCAGCGAACCACCAGGGTGGGACCGTGCAAAGTCTTCGGCGCGGAAACCCCGCGCATCCAGCAGAGCCACGGCCAGTGCATCACCCAGAGCCAGCTGGGCTGTAGTGCTGGCGGTAGGTGCCAGATTCAACGGGCAGGCTTCCTTGTCAACCGCGCTATCCAGCCACAGGTCGGCGTGTTGGGCCAATGTCGAGTCCTGGCCGCCAGTTATCGCAACAATCGGCGCTCCCAAACGCTTGAGTGCCGGCAAAATGGCCGCTATCTCGTCCGACTCGCCCCGGTAGGAAATCAGCAGTACCAGATCCACTGCGGTGATCATGCCCAAGTCACCATGGCTGGCCTCGGCCGGGTGCACAAACATGGAAGGGGTTCCGGTGGACGCCAGCGTCGCCGCAATCTTGCGGCCGATGTGGCCACTCTTGCCCATGCCCATCACCACAACCCGACCTTTGATGGTCAAGATCAGGTCTACCGCCTGCGCGAAGGACGGACCTACCCGGCCTTTGAGGCCCAGCACGGCAGCGGCTTCAATGTCAAAAGTCTCATGCGCCAACGCGATAGCGCGTTGGGCCGAGGTTGCGGTATGCCGCGTGGCGTGTTCGATCATTCAGGCATTTTATAGACCAGCACGCATCTTGCTAGTATGGCGACATGACCGGACTGGAAATAACGCTTCTCTATCTGCTTGCCGCAGTAACGGGTGTGGTCGTCTGTCGCTATTTTCAACTGCCACCCATGTTGGGTTACCTCGCTGTAGGCGTTGCCGTTGGGCCCAACGCCATGGGTCTCTCGCAGGATTCTGAAGGCGTGCGCCACGTCGGCGAGTTCGGCGTCGTGTTCCTGATGTTTGTAATTGGGCTGGAGTTCAACCTGCCCAAGCTGCGCGCCATGCGCAGCCATGTCTTTGGGCTGGGGCTGTTCCAGGTGATGCTGACCATCTTGGGGGCCACTGTGGCATCGCTGAGCCTGGCCGCGCTGGCGCCCAAGCTGTGGGGCATGAGCTGGCAGACGGCGCTGGCGCTGTCCAGCGCGCTGGCCATGAGCAGCACGGCCATCGTCGTCAAGCTGATGTCGGAGCGGCTGGAGATGGAGTCTGAGCATGGCAAACGGGTGATGGGGGTTTTGCTGTTTCAGGACTTGGCAGTGGTGCCGCTGCTGGTGCTGATTCCGGCCTTGGGTGCCTCCACCGAGCAGCTATTTGAGGCCCTGGCCGTCGCGGCTGTCAAAGCGACACTGCTGATCACCGTGCTACTGGTCGGTGGCCAGTGGGTCATGCGCTGGTGGCTCACGCTGGTGGCGCGGCGCAAGAGCGAGGAGCTGTTTGTGCTGAATCTGCTTTTGGTCACGCTGGGGCTGGCCTGGCTGACTGAACTTGCGGGCTTGAGCCTGGCGCTGGGTGCTTTCATTGCGGGCATGCTGATTTCGGAGACCGAATACAAGCACCAGGTGGAAACTGACATCCGCCCGTTCCACGACGTGCTGCTGGGCCTGTTTTTCATCAGCATTGGCATGCTGCTGGACTGGCGGCAGGTGGCAGAACGCTGGCCTCTGGTGCTGCTGCTGGTGACGCTGCCGGTGGTCTTCAAGGCGGTGCTGGTGGCGCTGCTGGCGCGCGGCTTTGGCGCGACGGCGGGGGTCTCGCTGCGCACCGGGCTGTACCTGGCGCAGGCCGGGGAGTTTGGTTTTGTGCTCTTGACGCTGGCGCAGCAAAACAAGCTGCTGCCGGCGTCGCTGCTGAACCCGATTCTGGCCAGCATGGTGCTGTCGATGCTGGCTACGCCGTTCATCATCATGTACAGCAACCGCATTGTGCTGAAGCTGGTCAGCAGCGAGTGGCTGCAGCAATCGCTGCAGATGACCACCATCGCGCGCAAGTCCATCAACGCCAACAAGCATGTAATCATCTGCGGCTATGGCCGTTGCGGGCAGAATCTGGCGCGCATGCTGGATGGCGAAGGCATCCCCTACATGGCGCTTGACCTGGACCCGGACCGGGTGCGGCAAGCGGCAGCGGCTGGGGATTCGGTGGTGTTTGGCGATGCCGCGCGCCTGCAGGCCCTGATGGCCGCCGGCCTGGCCCGCGCCAGCGCCGTGGTGGTCACTTACCTGGAGGTGCCCGGCGCGATGAAGGTGCTGGCCAACATTCGCGCCCACGCGCCGCAGGTGCCGGTGATTGTGCGCACGCAGGACGACCATGACCTGGAAGCGCTGCAAAAGGCCGGCGCCACCGAGGTGGTGCCCGAGGCAATTGAAGGCTCGCTGATGCTGGCCAGCCACGCGCTGGCGCTGGTGGGCGTGCCGATGCGCCGCGTGATCCGCATCGTGCAGGACCAGCGCGATGCGCGCTACAACCTTCTGCGCGGCTATTTTCACGGGGCGGATGATGACTCGGTTGATGAACTGCACCAGGAGCGCCTGGCCACACTGACCTTGCCGCTGGGGTCCAGGTCGGTCGGCAAGCCACTGGGTTATCTTGCGCTGCACGCGCTGGGGGTGCGCATCGTCAGCCTGCGCCGCAGCAGCGGGAAAACAATTACTGCAGCAGACGAACTGCTGTTTGAGGGCGGCGATACACTGGTGCTGTCGGGCAAGGCAGAAATGCTTGCCGTGGCCGAGCAGAAGCTGCTCAAGGGCGCGTGAAGCTGGGCAACCAGCCGCCGTCCGCCACCCATCGCCGGTCACCCGCCTCGAATCGCGCACCCCAGATCCAACAGGCCCCGCATGAAAAACATCTCCGTCAACCAATACCTGCGTGACCATATCCGTACCGTGCCCGACTGGCCAACCCCAGGCGTGCAGTTTCGCGACATCACGCCGCTGCTGCAGGACGCCAAGGTGTTCCGGGTGCTGATTGACGCTTTTGTGCACCGCTACATGGACCCGGCCATGCGCCCCGACGTGGTGGCCGGGCTGGACGCGCGCGGGTTCATTCTGGGTGCGGTGGTGGCGTATGAGCTCAACGTGGGTTTTGTGCCGATCCGCAAGAAGGGCAAGCTGCCTTTCACCACGGTGGAGGAAACTTACGAGCTGGAGTACGGCAGCGCCACCGTCGAGCTGCACACCGATGCCGTCAAGCCCGGCCAGCGGGTGCTGCTGATTGACGACCTGATTGCCACCGGCGGCACCATGATGGCCGGCAAAAAGCTGCTCGAAAAGCTCGGCGCACAGGTGATGGAAGGTGCTGCGATTGTTGATTTGCCCGAGTTGGGCGGCTCGGAAAAACTTCGCCAAAGCGGGCTGCCGCTGTTCACGCTGGTGGATTTTTCCGGGCATTGACGGCCCCGCTGATCGCCGCGCCAAAGGCGGGCGGGTTCAATCAACGCAAGTCGCCGTATTGGGTGCCGCTCAGCGGCGAAGCTTTCTCCTCGGGGTCTATCAGCTCGGTATTCTCGAATTCGGGTTGCTGCGCAGGATTTCGCCGCCCTGATTTCACGATTTGTCCTGAGGCGAACAATGCCGTTGCAGGGGCTGCTGTGGCCAGGGCATTCTTGAAAGCGATGACCTCGTCCGCCTGCAGCGGCTCATACCGGGACGCTTGCGCGGCCACGGGCGCAGCAGCAGGCTGGCGCGCCGTCAGGGGCGCTGGGCGCGACGGGGAGCCGAAAACGCTGGGCCTGGCAGAAGACAGGCCCGCCGTAACGTTTGCATTGACCCGCCAATAAACAGCAGTGACCAATATCTCGTGCCGTGACTTGGCGCTTTGGGCGATCAGGGACTCGATCTCGGCCAAGCGGTCAGTGTCGCCCGCCGACTGGTTTGAGAGATCCATCATGATCAAATATTGCCGCCCGCGCGGGTCCAGCGACAGCACTTTGAACTTGTAGCTGGCAGAAAGTATGCCGGCCCGGGTCATGGCATCACGCACCACGCCGTAGAGCTGCTCGCGACGCTCAATGCGCTCGGTCTTGCGGGTGCCCGGTGCTTCAACTGGCTGCGCTGTGGCCCTGGCCGTTGGACGGGCTGACGCCATCAGGGGCATGGTGGACAATTCCGGGTCAAGACCGGAGTTGTGCTGCCCAAAGCTGTGCGCCGGGCTGTCAGGATTGGACGTTGCTTTTTTGGAAAACCAGCTGAACAGGGACATTGGGTTCTTGGGCGTCAGGTGACTGCAATGCGTTTGCGCCGGTCCATCATGCGCTTGGACACGATGGCGCCCAGCGCCATTGCCAGCGCAAGGGCCACGCGCGGCAGCTTTTGCGAAAGATCCGCAAACCGGCTGTGTGTGAGGTTCCAGAGCTTGCAATCGCCCACGGCCTGAACCGTCGCATTGCGCGGCGTGTGGGCAAAAAACCCGCCCTCGCCGACAACCGAACCAGCATTGAGGATTGCCAGGTGCACGCGTCCGGACTCATCTTCGTAGTGGACGCTCAGGCTGCCAGACTCCAGAAAATAAAGCGTCTGGTCAAGCGAGCCCTGGGCAATCAGCATTTGGCCCTGCCCCAGCGAAAAGGGCAGCAGGAAAGGCAGCATGGCCTCCCACTGCAACGGCGTCATGATTTTGCCCAGCGAGTCATCCGCCGAATTCAGTGCAACGGCCTCGATCAGGCCTTTGATGCCGGGTGCGCCGGGTGCGCTCGACTGCGTGAAAATTGCGTTCATGGTTCCTCTACGTTACCTTCATTTTTTGTCGCACGCAACTGGCAATTGACACTGGCATTGAAATCAGCGGCGCCTGCGCCCTTGCCTCGCGCCCGCGCAGTGGCTGGCGCGCCTATTTTCCTATGCAAAAGCTGGAAAAGATGACCCCCAGAAGGTCATCTGAAGTGAATTCCCCGGTGATCTCATTAACCGCATTTTGGGCGAGGCGCAATTCTTCTGCCATTAAGTCCAGCGCCTGCGCCTGGTGGCTCAGCTGGATGGCCGCCTGCGCCAGGTGCTGCTGCACGCGCTTGAGCGCCTGCACATGCCGCTCGCGCGCAATGTAGAGCCCTTGAGCGCCAGACTGCCAGCCCGCAATGTCGAGCAGGCGCTGGCGCAGGGTGGCCAGCCCTTGGCCGGTCTTGGCCGATAGACGCAGATGTGTAGGCTGTGGCGGTGTGTCCTGGCGCGAAGCGGCGGCATCAACCGCCGCCACCGCGTCTGCCTTGCTCCAGATATCGACCACCGGCACGGTTTTGGGAAGTTTCAGGGCTATAGCCCTTGTGATATCTGCATCTTCTGCTATATAACTAGGAATTGATGCGCGCGTCAAGTCGTGCAGGAACAAAACGGCGTCAGCGGCAAATATCTCGTCCCATGCGCGCGCAATGCCAATCTTTTCGACTTCATCTTGGCTGTCACGCAGGCCTGCCGTGTCCACAATGTGCAGCGGCACACCCTCGATCTGGATGGTTTGCTGCACTTTGTCGCGCGTGGTTCCGGCAATTGGCGTCACGATGGCGAGCTCGGCACCCGCCAAGGCGTTGAGCAGCGACGACTTGCCCGCGTTGGGCTGCCCGGCGATCACCACCTTGATGCCTTCGCGCAGCAGGGCGCCTTGGCGGGCTCGTTGCATAACCGTTTGCAGGGTTTGCTGCAGTTTTGATAGCTGTCCGTGCGCGTCCGCCTGGCGCAGGAAGTCAATTTCTTCCTCGGGAAAGTCGAGCGTCGCCTCCACCAGCATGCGCAGGTGAATCAGGGCGTCACGCAGGACATGGATTTCTTTGGAGAACGCGCCCGACAGCGAGCGGCTGG
>JANYJD010000124.1 GCA_025358555.1 Rhodoferax sp. | reverse complement strand
CAATCGCGCGGGATTTGCGGCGGAAGTTCTGCGCCTCATCTGCGCTCACGGTGAAGATCGTGTTGCCCCGGTCGCTGGCGGCTTTGCGGCCTGCTACATCGCCCGCCTGCTGGGTTTTGCCGAGCCAGCCCGAGGTCTCAAGGCCAGAATTGGCGTCAATCACCTTCTTGAGATCAGGCGGCAGCGAGCTGTATTTGGCCTTGTTCATCGCCATCACAAAAGTGGTGGTGTAAAGCGCGCCGCCGGCCGGGTCAAACTCGGCGGAGAACTTGGTGAGCTCATGCACCTTCACCGATGGCACCACTTCCCACGGAATCACGCAGCCGCTGATGGTGCCTTTGCTCAGCGCGTCGGGAATATTGGGCAGCGCCATGCCCACTGGCGTGGCACCCAGGGCGCTGACCAGTTTGGTGACCTGGCGGGTGGGCGCGCGCAATTTGAGGCCTTTCAAGTCCTCCACTGATTTGACGGCTTTGTCCACCGTGTGGATCACGCCCGGGCCGTGCACTTGCAGTGCCAGCAAATGCGTGTCCTTGAATTCGTCTGCCGCAAACGTCTGCACGTATTCCCAATACGCCTTGGACGTGGCCTCGGCGTTGTTCATGATGAACGGCAGCTCGAACACTTCAACGCGTGGGAAGCGTCCCGCCGTATTGCCTGGCAGCGTCCACACCACATCGACCACGCCATCGCGCACCTGGTCATACAGCTGTACCGGCGTGCCGCCCAGCTGCATGGCGGGGTAGGCCTCAAACTTGATCTTGCCGCCAGAGTCTTTTTCAACTTTGTCCATCCAGGCCTTGTGCATGTTGAGCCACACGTTGGAGGTGGGCGACATGAAGGTGTGGAATTTAAGGGTAACGGCGGCCTGCGCCAAAGCTGAGAGGGCTGGTGCGCCCAGTGCGGCGGCGCCAGCGGTTTTGAGCAGGGTGCGACGTTGAATCATGAGTGTCTCCAAAAAGCCAAAAATGGAAGGTTAGCCGTGCGGGCGGCAAATGGGAATCGGTAGATACGCTTGTTGCGCACGGCAAAAGGGCAGGAATGCTCCCGGTTCAGCTGCCAGGCTTCAATTCAAAAACTTCACCAGCCAAAGCGCAATGCCGGGAAACGCCAGCAGCAACACAATGCGGATCGCATCGCTGACCAGGAAAGGCAGCACGCCGCGAAAGCTCTCGCTCAAGGGCACGCCGGGCGCCATGCCGTTGACCACGTAAACATTGAGCCCCATCGGCGGCACCAGCATGCCAAACGACACCACCATCAGGATCAAAATGCCAAACCAGATGGCCAGCGACTCCTTGGGCATGCCAAAGTCCAGGCTCATCACCACCGGGAAGAAGATCGGAATCGTCAGCAAAATGATCGACAGCTCTTCGGTCACGGTGCCCAAAAAGATATGCAGCGCGACGATGGCCACCATGACCCAGATCGGGGCCAGGTTCCAGCTGGCAATCAGCCCCACGAGCTGGTGCTGGATTTGCGTCAGCGCCAGCGCCGAGTTCATCACGTCGGCCCCGATGAAGATCAGGAAAATCATGGCGGAGCTTTCTGCCGTGGCGTAGAAGCAGCTCATGAACTTGGCCCACGTCATTTCGCGCTTGGCAACCGCCGCCAGGCAGGCCGTGGCCGCACCCACAGCCGCACCCTCGGTGGGTGAGAAAAACCCGCCATAAATGCCGCCAAACACCAGCACGAACACCACGGCAATCGGAATCAGGCCAATCACCAGCGGCAGGCTGAGCTTGGGCGGATTCTTGGCCACCTCGGGCGCATGGCCTGGCGCCACGCGAACATAAATGGCGATCACGATCATGTACCCCAGCATGGCGATGATGCCGGGAATGGTGGCCGCCAGAAACAGCTTGGCAATGTTTTGTTCGGTCAAAATCGCATAAATCACCAGCGGCACCGATGGGGGAATCAAAATGCCAAGCGTGCCGGCCGTGGCCAGCGTGCCGGTGGCCAAACGGCCCGAATAGCCGTGGCGCTTCATCTCTGGCAAGGCTACGCCGGTGATGGTGGCCGCGGTGGCCACCGACGAGCCGCAAATCGCCCCAAACGCCGCGCTGGCCATGACGGCAGCCATCGCCAGCCCGCCCTTCATGCGCCCGGTGATGGCGGCGGTGAATTCAAACAGCGCCTTGCTGATGCCGCCCTGCGTGGCAAACTGCCCCATCAAAATGAACAGTGGAATGACCGACAGGTCATAACTGGCAAACCGCGCAAAGGCCATGCCATTCATGAAATTGGCAAACGGCGACCAGCCGGTCTGCATGACGTAGCCAATCGAGCCCGACACCAGCATGGCAATGGCAATCGGCGTGCGCAGCGCCATCATGGCGAACATCATCGCCAACAAGGTGATGGTGATCCAAAGCGGGCTCATGCGGCCGTCCCGCTATGGCCGTGGCGCGCGTAATTGCCAAAACCAAACAGGCATTGCGACAGGCCAATGATGGCGGTCAGCCCAAACGCGGGCACCATGGTGGCGTAAGCAATCCATTCGGGCACGCCCAGCAGCATGGTGCCCGAGTGCGTGTTCCAGGCGTTCAGGCCACCCAGCGCAGAGCGCCACGTCAAGAGCGCAAAGCTCAGCGCCAGGGTCAGCGCACCCAGCCGGTCCAGCGCGTTGTTGACGTTCTGCGGCGCTTTGGCCGTGAAGAAATCAACAATGATGTTGCCATTGCGCAGTTGGCACAGCGGCATGAACAGGCCCACCGCCGCGCCGGTGGCCAGCCCCACCAGCTCAAAGTCGCCCGGCACGGTTTTGGCCAGAAATTCCCGCCCGATGATGCTCAGGCAGGTCAGCACGGTAATAAGGCTCATCAGCAGGCCTGCGGCAATCGCGCAGACCTTTGCGAGTTTTTCCAGCATGGGTTTGTCTCCAGAATGGTGCCGGCGAATCAATTGACTTTGACGCGAAGTTCTCCCAGCCCCGCCACCGCCCCCACCATCACGTCCCCCGCCACCACCGCCGCCACGCCTTCGGGCGTGCCGGTGTAGATCAAGTCGCCGGGTTGCAGCTCCCACGCGGCGGACAGGTGTTCAATGGTTTCGCCGATGTTCCAGATGAGTTTTGACACGTTGCTGCGCTGGCGGTCTGCGCCGTTGACTTGCACGTACAGCTCGGCATTGACCACGTCACCGGCCTGCGCCGTTGGCGTGATAGGGCCGATGGGAGCGGAGTGGTCAAACGCCTTGCCGATGCACCAGGGGCGACCCTGCTTTTTCATCTCGCCCTGCAGGTCGCGCCGCGTCATGTCCAGGCCCACGGCGTAGCCGTAAATGTGTTTGTGCGCGTCTGCGGCTTTGATGTTTTTGCCACCCGTGCCAATTGCCACGACCAGCTCAATCTCATGGTGGAAATTTTTGGTCAGGCTGGGGTAGGGGATGCTGCCGGTCTCGCCTGGGTTCACCACCACAATCGCATCGGCCGGTTTGAGGAAAAAGAACGGCGGCTCACGGCCTGTGAAGCCCATCTCTTTGGCGTGCTCTTCATAGTTGCGGCCCACGCAGTAAACGCGGTGCACGGGGAAGCGCTCGGTTTTGCCTACCACGGGCACGGACACTGTGGGGGCGGGGTTGAATACGTAGCTCATGATTTTTTTCTCTATCTTCTTTGTGGATGCCCGATGCCTGACACACCGGGTGGTTTGAAAACTGGACTGCCTGAATTGAATCTGATATGAAGTTTGCCATGAATTGGGCCTACCACCGGGTGCCCAAATAAGCCCCCGCCGATTCAAGCCGGGATTGCAGCAGGCCCACGTTGACCTCGCCCGCAACGCAGCCCGCCTGCAACGCCAGATCAGCCGCTGTGCCCACCGCCTGGCCCATCACAAAGCAAGCCCCGGTGACGCGCGCGGCAGATTGTGCTTCATGCGTCATCGAAGCGCAACGCCCAGCCACCCACAAATTGTCCAGGCCCGGCGGCACGGTCATGCGGTAGGGAAGGTGGTTGAAGCCCCGGCTTTCGGGGATTTTGGGCCAGCGAAATTCCACATCGCCTTTCAGGTGCAGCTCCAGCGGCCAGCCGTTGACGCCGATGGTGTCGTCAAAACTGGCGCAGTCCAGCACGTCAGATTCGGTGAGCTGGTACCTGCCCCGCACGCGCCTGGTTTCGCGAATGCCAACTTGCGGCGCGATGTCCACGATGTACGACTGCTCGAAGCCCGGCACTTCCTTTAAAAACCCGGCAACACTGGCAATCTGCTGTCGGCCCAGCACCTCGGCGTCGCTCAGCTCTTGCGCGTTGGTGCCATCCATCGCCATGCCTTGCGCGTTGGCGAGTTGCGTGAGGTTGACGCGCCACTCGATCGGGTTTTTCTGGGGCCGAACGATGGGTGTCTTGCGCGGGAAGGCATAGCGTCCCGCCGCCTCGGCTTCCAGCATCAGCTTGGGGATCAAGCCCCAGTCGCTGCCCGCGCGCACCGGGTCAATGCCGTTCAGGCGGAACATGGTGGACGGGTACAGCAGGTTGCCCGCGCCATCGCCTTTGTCAAACGCCGCACCGGCCCAGGCGGCCAGGTCGCCATCCCCCGAGGCATCAATGAAAGAGCGGCCCAAGATCGCTGCACGGCCTGATTTTGTTTCAATCAGCAGGGCGTGGATTTTGTGATCCGATGCCATCAAAACACCCACCGCCAGCGCGTGAAATAGCAGCTTGGCACCGGCCGCCAGCAGCAATTCATCCGCCGCAATCTTGTAGGCCGCAGTGTCGTAAGCCTGCGCGCTGGTTTTGCCAAACACGGTATGCGGCGCGTTGAGCCCGCCCAGCCCGTCAATGCGCGCCAGCAGGTCAGCCGCCACGCCGTGAACCACCTGGCGGATCTCGCCGTGCACATTGGCGTGCAAGCCGCAAAAATTGGTCACCCCGGCTGCTGTGCCCATGCCGCCCAAAAAACCGTAGCGCTCTACCAGCAGCGTGATGCGGCCAGAGCGTGCTGCAGATACCGCAGCTGCAATGCCGGCCGGACCACCGCCGAGCACCACCACGTCGTATTCACCGAAGACGGGAGTTTGGCGGGCGGCCTCGGTGAGGGCGGCTGACAAAATCGCCTCTGCCATGCCCGGCTCAATCCGACTTGGCCACCAACTCAAAATGCTCCACCGTGGGCGGTCCGTTGAAAAACGGGCCCACAATGCCGCGCCACTGCGCAAACAGCGGGCCTTGCCGGAAGTCCACGGTATGGTTCTCAAGCGTGTCCCAGAATATTTCCAGGATGTAGCGCTCTTTGGACTCGATGCCCCGGTTGACCTTGTAGCCCTGAAAGCCCTTGGCTTTGGATGCCACTTCGCGCACGCCGCGCTGGATGGCTTCTTCAAAGGCGGCGTTCTGGCCGGGGTGGACGCGGATGTCGGCGAGTTCGAGAATCATGGTTTTGTCTCCTGGTTGAATGGTTTTTGGCTTACTGTTCGGCATTTTGCGCTTGCAGCGTCTCGGTCTTGCCGTCCGCATGCTTTGCAAAACGTGCATGCGCTGAGCCATGCACCGGTGCATTGTCCGCCCACGGCCAGCCGCCGAATTCAGTGGCGCGGTAGTCGGCATAGGCCTGGTGGATTTCGGCTTGCGTGTTCATGACGAATGGGCCGTACTGCGCCACGGGCTCGGCAATCGGTTTGCCTTGCAGCAGGAGGAATTCACTCGTCTTGGGGCCATTGACGAGTTCAACCGCCTGGGAACCAGCCAGCTCGATGGCCGCGTGTTTGCTGATATTTTGGCCTGCAATGGTTACCGACACGCCTTTGAAGAAATACAGTTGCCTTCGCGCGGCAGGCGTGGCTGCCGCTGGCAATGTCCATCTCGCGGCGGGCGCCATCTTGATCGTCCAAATCGCGACATCGGCATCGGGCTGTGAGGCCCATGAGTCGGGGGGCGGGGCGAGAGGGGAGACAGGGGCGAGAGGGGAGAGAGGGGAGCTTGCATCACCCAGGCACCCGGCAATGCAGCAGACCTCGGTGGCTTTTCCGTCGGCATCCCTATCCACCCGGCGCGGAATTTTTTCAGACCAGAACATGGTGAAGCGCGGCGGCACCATCTTGTTTTTGGCCGGCAGGTTGAGCCAAATCTGGAACAGCTCCAGCGGGTTGGCGGCATCCTGCTTCAACAGCGGAAACATCTCGGAATGCACGATGCCTTTGCCCGCGGTGAGCCACTGCACATCGCCATCGCCAAAGCGTGCGGCGGCACCCAGCGAATCGGCGTGGTCGATCAATCCCTTGCGCACGATGGTCACGGTCTCGAAGCCGCGGTGCGGGTGCGACGGAAAGCCTGGCACGCGCAGCCCGTGGTACATGCGCCAGCCGTCCTTGCCGGCAAAGTCCTGGCCCAAATCGCGGCCTGCCAGCGATGCATCCGGGCCCAGGTGTGCGTTGCCGCGCGGGTAGGCATCGTCGTGGTAGACGCAAAACAGGAAAGGGTCAATCGTGGCCCACGGGAAGCCCAGAGGCTGGAGATTGAGGATTTTTTCAGTGGACGGCATGGATTTTCCTGAATGGATAAAAATTGGGCTATAGCCCTTGTGCCATATGCATACTTAGCTATATTATTAATAGTAATTGACCTGCCCTCACAGCGTGAATGTAAACTGGTCAATCAGCGCGCCAGGTGTGCGCGATCCGCCCAGGGCACGCTGGAAATAGGTGTCGATGGCAGGGTCGATTTCGGCGTGGCGGGTCAGCGCCATGAGCTTGGGGCCCAGGGCCTGGTACAGGCTTTCGTCCCAGCGCAGGTCTTTGATGGGGCCTGCAATCTCGCCGCCTTCGACCCAAAAACAGGCATAGCGCGTCATGCCCGTCACGCGGGCGGACACGGGGTCGCTCCAGTTCAGGTAGTGCAGGTTGGACAGGTATAGTCCTGTGCCGAGTTCCTTCAGCACGTTTTTTTCGAGCAAATTGCCGCACCTCACATCGAGCGCGCGCGGCGCTTCGCCGTCGCCAGCGCCATTCGCGGCCAGGCCATATTCTTTGGCGCTTCGCGAGCTGACCAACAGGTTTTTCAACTCACCCTGCTCAATCAAGCCCAGCTTTTGCGCCGACTCCTCGCCCAGGCTGTTGAAACGCGGTGTCAGGCCGAGTTCAAAGTTTTCGTCGATGTACAAGAGTGGCGACAGCCGCGCCTCCTTCTCCATCAACTTTTTGAACGGGCTGCGTCCTTGCTTCCAGGCTGCGGCGGATAGCGCATTCCATCCGAGCATGCCGATCAAATCCGAGAACGCGCGCGGTGCAAGGTAAGTGCGGTAGCCGCCGGGCTTCACGTTTTGCTGCGGGCGACCCAACAGCGCCAGCAGCGACTGGGTGCGCGCCAGGTTGGCAGCCCAATCCGCATCGCTCCAGCGGCTGCCCGCGTAGCTGCCTTTGGCAGCCAGCGTGCCGTTGTACAGCGAGTAATCGAGGAAGAAAGTTTCCGTCGCAAACCAATGGCTTTGGCCTTTGGAGTTGCGGTTGGCACGGATGACCACGCCTCCCGCGTACAGGCCCGCCAGGTCGGCACCCACGGCTGGGCCCACCACCGCACCAACGACGTTCTCGGGTGCCAGCAGTGCGCCGGCAAAGTCGTCGCGGCTCATGCCGTTGTTGGCGATTGGCACTTGATTCGGGTCCGTGGGCAAGACGCGCGCCTCCTCGCGGCAGGCCTCCAGCAGGCGCGCGACTGCACGGTGGTCCGCATCCAGGCTGCCACTGAGCGTGCGCGTTTTCTCAAGCGTGCGGCCTGCAAACTGCAGGCGCAGCGACAGGCTGATCTGCGACACATCGGTGTTTTGCCGCACGCGGTTGTTGTTGAAGCGGACAAACAGCGTCTCTTCCGCGCTCAAGTTCAGGGTGAGCTCTTCGCCTGCGCGCAGGTCGGCCAGCACGCCATCGGCCATCGCGTTGAAGTGCGAATGCACGCGCGCGCTGAACGTGTCTTGGACAGGATGTCTCGCGTTCATGCTGCACCTCCAAACACTTCCACGCCCTTAAACAGGCAGGGTGGCGATGCGTGACCCACGCGGATTACTTGGCTGGGCTCGCCCTTGCCGCAAAACGCGGTGCCGTAGGCCACGTCTTCGCTGCCCACGCCCGCCAGGCGGCTCCAGAAATCCACCGTCACGCCACGGTAGTTGGGGTTGCGCACCACGCGGGTGATCTTGCCGTTTTCAATCAACTGGCCGCGCTCGCAGCCAAACTGGAATTTGTTGCGGTAGTCGTCAATCGACCAGGAGCGGTTGGCGCTCATCAGCACGCCGCGCGTTACTTGGCCAATCAACTCTTCAAGCGATGACGTGCCCGGCTCCAGGTTGATATTGGCCATGCGGTCAATCGGCGCGCGGTTCCACGACGATGACCTGAAGTTGGCCACCCCCGGCAGGCCGCTACGGGTTTGCGATTCGAGCGAGCCCAGGCCGCGCTTGAGCACACCCCCTTCAATCAGCATCTCGCGCGTTGCCGGGTTGCCGCTATCGTCAAAATCGTAGCTGGCCATCTCGTTGGCGCGGCCGGGGTCGAACGACACGTTCATCAAATCCGAGCCGTATTTCAACTGGCCAAAATCGGCCGGTTTGACGAAGCTCCAGCCCGCGTAATTGCGCTCATCGCCCAGGATGCGGTCCAGCTCCAGCGGGTGGCCGATGGATTCGTGGATTTGCAGCATCATCTGGTCGGGCATCAGGATCAA
>JANYJD010000061.1 GCA_025358555.1 Rhodoferax sp. | reverse complement strand
TCGGCTTTGCGCTGGGCGACCGCACGCATACGCTCTAGTCATAATCAGTGGGCAACAGCCCCAAGCAGCCGCAGCCCGCAGCCGCAGCCCGCAATTCACTACCCGCAACCCGCTTCGCCACTTTCCATCCGCATCCATCCGCATCCAAGCAACCATTCCATGCTGCGCTGGCTCGTCGTCATCTTCTTCACCCTGATCCTGATCAATGGCCTGATGCCGTTTCTCACGCGCTTCGGGTTTGGCAAGCTGCCTGGCGATTTCCGCTTCAGGCTGCTGGGGCGCGACTGGTTTTTGCCCCTCTCCACCACCCTGTTGCTGAGCTTTGTGGCCAGCGCCGTGTCAAAGTTCATTTGAAGCACCCCATGGTTGTCTCTCCCGTCCAGCCCACGCCGTCAGCCCCTTCGCCAAGCCCAGTTTCCGGGGCCAACAGCGCGTCGCTCATTGACTTTTCATCGCTCACCCATCCGCTGGCCTGCATTGACATTGGCGGCACCAAAGTGGCCGTCAGCATGGCTGACCGCCACGGCATTCGCGGCCGCGTCAGCGAGCCCACTTGCAAACAAGGCAGCAACGATGCGTTGGCGCGTCAAATCATCCGCCTTGTGGGGCAAAGCTGCGCCAGCGTTGGCTTGGCCGTTGAAGACATCAGCGCGGTCGGCGTGTCGTCCTGTGGGCCGTTTGTGTTGCGTGATGGCTGCGTTGAATTGGCTGCACCCAATATCTGCGGCGGCCTGGCCGGGCCTGCGCGCTGCTTGCCCAACACCTGGATCACCGCGGTGCTGGAGGCACCGCTGCGCGCCGTCTTTCCCCATGTGCGAGTGGAAAACGACGGCATCGGCGCGCTGGAGGCGGAGCGCCGCTGGGGCGCGTTGCAGATCAATGGCCAGCCCATCGCCAACTGCGCATACCTGACCTGGAGCACCGGCATTGGCGTGGGCCTGTGCGTGGATGGCCACATTCTTCGCGGCAAAAACGGCAACGCCGGGCATGCCGGTCATCTGTTTGTGAGCGACAACAACGACGCGCTGTGCGGCTGCGGCAATGTGGGCGATGTGGAAGGCCTGGTGGCGGGCAACGCCATAGCTCGGCGTTTTTCTGCCGCAGGCTATGCCGATGCTGCTGCGCTTTTGGAAGCGGCAAAATCAGGTGAAAAAAAGGCTTTAGCCCATGTTGACGAACTTTGCCGGGTGATGGGGCGCACCCTGTACAACCTGGTCGTCACGCTGGATTTGCAACGCATCAGCATTGGCGGCAGCGTGTACTGGCACCACCGCGAGTTTTTGCTGCCGCGCCTGCAAGCGCACATCAGCGGCAAGTTTGCCGCGCTCACTGATGGCTTTGAGTTGGTCAGCGCCGGGCTGGGCGACAAGGTGGGGGACTATG
This sequence comes from Rhodoferax sp., assembly GCA_025358555.1. Lineage (GTDB taxonomy): Bacteria > Pseudomonadota > Gammaproteobacteria > Burkholderiales > Burkholderiaceae_C > JANYCG01. The sequence continues at coordinate 11,787 of JANYJD010000061.1, read as the reverse complement.
CGGCGCTGGCGTTGGTGACCTAGTGCAGTGTTGCACTCTGTCTGGCACATAAAACGTTGCCTTTTCGGCCATGGCGGCGTTGCAAATCCGCGCGATACCCACTGGTATCGCTGTGGTTTGCGCCTTGCCCTGTCCAAAAATCCATCCGTTTTATTTGTGCCATCAAGAATGCAACACTGCACTAGTGGGGACGAGTCGCGGCAAGCTGGTGGTGCTGTATGTTCAGGATTGTGAGGCCCGGCAGCACTGGTCATGATCCCGTTGGACGCGGTTACCCTGTGCTCGATGTTCAAACCATCCCGTGTTTTGCCACCGCCGCGACCCGTGCCGCATGGATCATTTCCCCTATTTTTATGCCTGTAGCCCCCGTGGACAGTGCATGAGCAGATATTGAATCAGTAGCAACCGACTGCGCTGCCGCCAGTGTGCCCAGCAGGCGCTGGCGCTGAGGGTAGGCGGTTTCTTGCAGCCCCTGGCGACCATGCGCATCGCATTCGCAGGCCAGCAGCACGTCGGCAAAGCGCGCGGGTTTGCGAAACGCATCGCAGCGCTCCAGCAGGCGCACCACGGTTGCGGCGTTGAAGCTGCCGCTGCGGTGGATGTTGCCGTGCTCACGCGCCACCACGTCGGCCAGCTCGCGGCAGTCGGTGGGCACGCGCAGGCGCTGGCAGACGTCTTTGAGCAAATTTTCTGACCCCAAATTATCCTTGCCCAGGTTATGGCACAGGCAGGCAAAGCGCACGGGCAGAGGTGCGTCCAGCCGCGCGGCCATGTCCAGGATTAAATTGGGGTCAGATTCCAAATTCATTTGCCAGTTACCTAGCATTGAAGCAGCGCTGTGCGCTGCGATGAAATTGGAATCTGACCCCAATTTAATCGTGTCAATCTCGGGGTGGCAGTCTGCCCGCTGCGGCGCGCCCCAGAGCTTGTTGACTTCTGGCAAGAGACGTTCGAGTGCGCCGCATTCGCGCAGCACCTCGAACATGCGTGACGGCTTGCGGGCCATCAGCCCGCGCGCCAGTTCCTGCCATACGCGCTCGGCCACCAGGTGGTCGGCCTCGCCATGCGCCACCATGTCGCGCATCAGTTGCATCGTCTCGGGCGCTACAGAAAAATCAGCAAAGCGCGCAGCAAAGCGGGCCACGCGCAGGATGCGCACCGGGTCTTCGCGGAAGGCGTCAGTCACGTGGCGCAGCACTTTGTTGCGCAGGTCCTGCTGGCCGCCGTGGGGATCGATCAGGCGGGCCAAATCGGGTTGAAATGCCTGTTTTTCGCCTAAAAATGTGCCAAAAACGCCTGTAGCCCTTGTCTGTAGTGCATGGCTAGCTATTGAATTTATAGTTAGGTCGCGCCGGGCCAAATCCTGCTCCAGTGTCACATCGGGTGCCGCGTGGATCACAAAACCCTTGTAGCCTGGCGCGGTTTTGCGCTCGGTACGGGCCAGGGCGTACTCTTCTTTGGTCACCGGATGCAAGAAAACGGGAAAGTCTTTGCCTACCGGCAAAAAGCCCTGCGCCACCATTTCTTCGGGCGTAGCCCCCACCACCACCCAGTCGCGATCTTGCACGGGCAGGCCCAGCAGGCTGTCCCGCACTGCGCCGCCGACCAGGTATGTTTGCATGGGGCAAGTGTAGAGTCCGGCGCCCAAGCCCACATTGAATAAAGTCACCGGCTTACGCGGGGAGTTTTCGCGCATCGCCCGGGCAATTCGAAGATTGCGGAAACCAGCGAGGCGCAAATTCTCTGCAGAACTTGGAAACGCGCGCACGCGACGCGTCTGGCAGTGGTCGGCCATTGAATCGTCCGCCTACACTTCAATCGAATAACCTGTGGGAGACAGAGATTGCCATTTACGCCATTCCACATGGGGGCCGCGCTCATTGCCAAGCCCGTGCTTAACCGAAACTTCAGCGTCATCACCTTCGGCATTTCCCAGGTTGCCATGGACATTGAGCCGGGTGTCGGCATGTTGACCGGCTCGGCCGTGCTTCACGGCCCGTCCCACACCTTTTTTGGCGCGTTGGTCATCGCATGCCTGGTGTTGCTCATTGCGCCCAGTATTTGTAGTTATTTGCTAAGAAGGTGGAATAAGGAAGTCATTCACCATAAGCTGCATTGGCTGGTGCAGCTTGAGGCGGTGCCCAAGGTTGCCGTGATTGTGGGCGCATTTTTCGGCACCGTAAGTCATGTGGCGCTGGATAGCCTGATGCATCACGATATTCAACCCTTGCGACCGTTCTCTGACGCAAATCCTTTGCTGGGCCTGGTGACACACGACGGCGTGTATCAACTGTGCGCGATTTCGGGTGTTTTGGGGGCAGTCGCATGGGTAGCGCTGCAATGGTTTCGGCACGGGTCGAACGATTCCTCCTTCAACCCTGATGAGAAATAGCCTCCAATGGGCGCGCCAACCGAACTGCTGCGCCCCTGGAAACTGGCTACGTTCGCCATCGGCATTGGTTTGCTGGTGGTTGGCTCGTTCTATTACGAAGCGCCGGATTGGGACATCCCCATCAGCTTCATCATGGCGCTGATGGCGTACCTGACAGCGGCGGGGTCGATGCACGTGATGTTGGAGAGACGGTGGCGGCGCACGGCGCGTGGATGCAGCCGTGACACAACGCACGGACTTGGGCGGGTCAAACCTGGGTGGGCTAAAAGACGCTCGGCTAACGTCGCAGAACATAAACGATGACGCCACGCCTATTTGGAATTTTGAGCTTCCGCGATAAGGGCTTTAACACCGGCAATTAGGCCAGTCTCTATTGCCTGGGATTTGAACTGTTGCATGACGGCTTCGCTATAGGTCTGGGGCATCGGCAACAAGCCGTCTACCTTCCAAGAATCAATCCAACGCTCAATGGTGACCCGTCGCATTCTGCTCAGGCCGCGTGTGGTTGAGTAGGCTGCACCTGCAAGCCCTGAACTTTCCGAATCAAGCCGAGCAATCTCGTCAAGGTACTCTTGCGGCGAGACTGATAGCTGGGCCAACAACCACAAAGCAACCTTGTCCGCTTCCTCCATAAGATCCGGTTTCGGTTGCCCATAGCGAGTCTCAGCATTGCTTGCAGCGGCAGCCAGGTTCCCAAACAGCAACCGCCCCACTGACGCACCGTTCGAGCCACTTCTCATGCGAGGCGATTCTTCTTACACAGAGGTGCGGCAATGACGGACAAGGCGAACATCAGCCCCTCAGATTTAACGTTGGCAATACGCCTCTCAAGTGTTTCATCTGCTGTATACACGGTAGAAGCGCCAAACAGTTGGGCTGATACCGGGAGAATTCCGAAAAACATTAAAAGGACAGCAGCGACAGACTTTGAGTGCAACATATGATGGGTTTTGATTTTTGAAGGTTTTTGGACATCGGCAACTGAATTGGCGAGTCTTAGAATTAGACGTGAATTTGGCAGCCATTCAAGTTTGGCCACGGGAATACTTGTGTTTTGCGTGCACTAGTTTCCAGCTAACACCTTTCATCAAGAAGAAGTCCATCAAGGCGCCGTTCCACCTGCAAACCAAGGCAATTCCTCGATCATCGCCCTACTTTGCCACGTCATTCAGCTCATAGCTGGTGCTGCGGCCACCCGCTGCCGATTTGCGCAGGATGCCACGGGTGAGCAGATTTGTGATGTCGCGCAGGGCGGTATCTGGCGAACACTTGGCGATCACTGCCCACTTGCTGGTGGTGAGCTTGCCCCGGAAGTCATCTAGCAGCCGGTTGACCAGCTTCACCTGCCGCTCGTTCAATGGTGCTAAAGCAGATGATGAGCCGGTTGATGAACCGGTTGATAAGCCGGTTGATAAGCCGTGTGTAGCCCAGCGCTGCCAGAAGCGGGTCTTGTAGAGTACGGCGTCAAGCGTGTGCTGTGCCTGGTCGACGGCGCGATGCAGTGTGGCGAGGAACCACGCGAGCCACTCAGTGGCATCCAGCGATGTTTTTTGGGTGCGCTCCAGGATGTCGTAGTAGGCGTTGCGCTCGCGCTGGATTTGTGCCGACAGGCTGTAGAAGCGTTGGGGACTGGCATCCGCACGGGCCAGAAACAGATCACCGACCGCGCGGGCGATGCGGCCGTTGCCATCATCGAACGGGTGCAGGGTGACCCACCACAGATGCGCGAGCCCGGCCTTGATCAGGGGTGGCTCGCCTGACGCGTTGTTGTTGGCCCAGGCCAGAAACCGAGCCGTTTCCGCCGCCAAACCACCGGCGGGTGGCGCCTCGAAATGCACACGCTGGCGCCCCAGCGGCCCAGAGACCACCTGCATCGGACCGGTGGCGTCGTCACGCCAACCGCCCACGTTAATTCGAACCAAGCCCGAATACCCCGTGGGGAACAAGGCGGCGTGCCACCCGAACAGGCGATCCCGAGTGACAGGATCGTTGCAGTTGGCGGTGGCGTCGAGCACCATCTCGACAACGCCTTCGACGTGACGATCCACCGGGGCCAGCGCGCCAATATCGACGCCGAGGCGGCGTGCGATGGAGGATCGCACGGACTCTGCGTTGAGCTGCTCGCCTTCGATCTCGCTGGTCTTGATGACGTCCTCGGTCAACACCGACAGACTGGCCTGGTCGCGTAGCGCCATGCCGACGTCGGCCAGTCGGCCCATCAACAGCCCCTGAGCGCGGCTGACCTCGGCTAAGGGCTGGGCCAGGGTGGCCAAGTCGAAGCGCCAAGTCGGCCAGTCGTTTGCCTGCCAGATGTAGGTGTAATCTCCGCTATTCATGCGGAGATTATGGGCTGCATACGCCACCCGCGCAACTCATTCTCCGCATAAATTGCGTCAATTAGGTGTTCATTCACCGCGCCGAACAAGTAAATGCGCACGCCCTTACTGCGGGCAGTTTAGGGCGCGCGCACCAGCCCACTGGCGATGGAGGAGCGGTAGGCGCTGGGCGATTGTCCGATGCGCTTCGAGAAAAAACGGCTGAAGTGCCCTGGGTCTTCAAACCCCAGGGCACGCGCAATGTCGATCACCGACCCCGGTGCATGGGCCAGCAGGCGGCGGGCCTCCAGTGCCACGCGGTCATGCATCAGCGCCAGCGCGCTCTCGCCCGTGGTGGCGCGGCAGGTGCGGCTCAGATGGTCGGCGGTAATGGCCAAAGCATCGGCGTAAAAAGCCAGCGGGCGCTGTTGCCTGAAATGCGCCTCCAGCAGCGTGCGGTACCTTTGCACCAAGGTGTCTTTAATCGCCTGCTGGCGCTGCACGCCAGGCGCTGTGGCGGCATGCCGCAAGAACCACAGGGCCAGCACCAACGCGTGGGCGTTGAGGGCTTCTGCGCGGCCTGGGCGGCTCTGTGCAAACTCACGGAAAAGCGATGCAAACAGTTCTTCACATTCATGAAGGTCGCCGCCATGGCTGCTCTGCGCTACGTGGATGGACTGTCGCAACTGCGCATCCAGCGCGGTTGCGCCGCCCAGCCAGGCCCGCAGTGATGCGGTGGGCACCGTAACTTGCTGGCCTACGCTGCTGCGGTCATAGACAAAACCGTGTACCACGCCGGGCGCCACCATCAAGGCGGCGGGCGCCGTGATCTGGACTGGCTCGCCATCCAGTGTGGCCCATGCAGAGCCCTCGGTCAGCAATTGAAACTGGTGCAGGCCCTCGTGCCGGTGGGCCGGAATTGTCCATTCATACTCTTGGCCGCGCACGTTGATAGGTTCGCAGTACAGCGAATCTTCGGGCTGGAAATGCCGCACTTCCCGGAAGGGCACCATCATCAGTGGCGCACCGGGCTTCTTGCGGGCTGGCAAAGCGTTGGTCGATGCGTCGCGCAGTGCGCCGGTGGATGCATCATTGAATGTGTCAGTGTGGACAGCGTTTTTCATGGAAACAGGATAAACCGATGCCGGAAATCTACACGGCCCGGGCAGTTTCGTCCATGGCGGATTCTTGCAATTGACATCACAGTCAGGGGCCGGGTGGCAAACCATCATCCGCACAAACTTTGCAGGAGACAAATATGCTGAACCGCCGAAACCTCATCATGGGCGCCAGCGCCCTTTCTGGCCTGGCCGTCGCCCGGCGCGCGGGCGCGCAGGGCGCGGGTGCCACCGGTTCAGGCAATGCCTTCATCGTCTCCGGCTTCCCCGCAGGTGGCATGGGCGACTACGTGGCCCGCCCTTTAAGCGAGCGGCTGCGCGGCAAATACGCCTCCAGCGTTCTGGTGGAGTCGCGCACCGGCGCGGGCGGGCGCATTGCGGTCGAGTACGTCAAGCGCGCCGCGCCCGATGGCTTGACGATTTTGCAAATTCCCAGCTCGCCGATGGTGCTGTACCCCAACACCTACAAAAAGCTCAATTACGACCCACTGGCTGATTTCATCCCGGTGTGCTCCACAGTGACCTATGGGTTCTCGTTTACCGCAGGCCCGGGATTGCCCGCCGAGATCAAAACCGTGGCCGAGTACATCAAATGGGCCAAAGCCAACCCCAAGCTCGCCAGCTACGGCATTCCGGCAGCAGGCTCGGCATTGCATTTTGCGGGAATGATGTTGCAAAAGGCGGCAGGCTTTGAGTTCACCAGCGTGGCCTACCGGGGCGGCGCGCCGCTGCTGCAGGACGTGATGGGTGGCCAGGTGCCGGTGAGCTTCAACGTCATCGGCGAGGTGCTGCCGCATGTGCGCTCGGGCAAGCTGCGCTCGCTGGCCGTGACCAATGGCGAGCGCTCCATCTTTTTGCCTGACGTGCCCACGCTGGTCGAGCAGGGTTACAAAGACATCGCCTTGACGGAATGGCTGGGCTGGTTTGTGCCCGCCAAAACGCCGATGGACATGGTGAACAAGCTCAATGCACTGGTACGTGAAGGCCTGCAGGCCCCTGACATGGTAGAGGCGCTGGCCAAAAGCGGCCTGCAGCCGGTGACCCAGTCGCCCGATGAATTTGCACGCATCGTCAAGCGGGACTATGAGCGCTGGGCCGTTATCGCCAAGGCCACCGGCTTTACTGCGGAAGACTAGAGATGATCCGCTTGACAGGCGCGCAGGCGCTGGTGCGGGTGCTGCTGGCAGAGCAGGTGCCGTTTGCCTTTGGCATTGTCGGCGGCAAGCTGGCACCGTTGATTCACGCCTTGTCAGAGCAGCCGTCCATTCGCTATGTCGGTGTGCGGCACGAAGCGGTCGGGCCGATGATGGCCGCAGCTGTGCACGCGGGTTCTGGCCGCATGGCGGTGGCGCTGGGTGAGATGGGGCCGGGCGGGCTCAATCTGGCCAGCGGCATGGGCGTGGCGTTCAACAACAACCTGCCGCTGTTGGCCATCACCACCAATCAGCACCGCGCCGCTGCCTACCCGCACAGCGGCATGTTCATGGACATGGACACCCGCGCCGTGCTGGCCCCGCTGACCAAGTGGAACGCTGTTGTGCATGACGCGCGTCGCATGCCCGAGCTGGTGCGCCGCGCGTTCCGCGAAGCCCTGGGCGGGCGGCCCGGCCCGGTGCATCTGGATGTGCCGCAAGACGTGCTGTCTGGCGTTTGCGAATTTGCCGACGATGAGTTTGATCTGGCCCCCGCGCGCTACCGCGCCATGCTGGGGCCGCGGCCTGCTGCCGAATCAGTAGCGCAGGCGGCGGCGCTGCTGCGCGCGGCAAAACGGCCCTTGATCGTGGCGGGTGGCGGAGTCGTTGCCAGCGGCGCGGCAGAAGCGGTGCGCACGCTGGCGGCATTGCTGCACGCGCCCGTGGTGCCAACCCAAATGGCGCTCGGCGTGGTGCCCAGCAGCAGCCCGCACTTCATTGGGCATGGCGGCATCATTGCGGGGCAGCCCATCAAAACAGCGTTTGAAGAGGCCGACGTGATCCTCAACGTGGGTTGCCGCTATTCATCGTGGATGTGGGACGAGATGGGGCCGCTGGCGCGCAGGCACCACCAGCTGATCAATATCAACATCGACCCGTCGGCCCTGGGCGCCCCCGTGCTGCATGAGGTGGCCATGGTGGCCGACGCCAGCACGGCGCTGGCCGACCTGCTGGCAACGCTGGGCGCGGCACCGCAGATTGCCTGCGAGAGCGCCTGGCTGCCTCGCATGCGTGCGGTGCGGGCCGGGTATGACGCAGCACTGGCAGCCATGGCGCAGGAAAAGGGTGAAGTGATGCACCCCGCAGGCCTGGCTCAAGCCATTGCCCACGCCATGCCCGCCGACGCGCTGGCCGTGTACGACGGTGGCCACACCACGTTCTGGAGCAACGACTTCACCCCGGTGCACGGCGTGCGCACCCGCTTCCATGAGCCCGGCATGAGCCACCTCGGGTTTGGCCTGCCGTATGCGCTGGCGCTGAAGCTGCTGCACCCTGGCAAAGCCGTCGTCAACATCACGGGTGACGGCTCCTTTGGATTCACCCTGCAAGAGCTTGACACGGCGCGCCGCAGCGGCCTGGCTGTGGTCACTGTCATCCACAACAACGCCTCCTGGGGCATCATCCGCGCGGGCCAGCGCAAGCAGCTTGATTTTGAGATGGGCACCGCGCTGGATGGCACCGATTACGCAGCCATCGCTCGCGGCTTTGGCTGTTTTGGCGAGACCGTCATGCAGGCAGAAGATGTGGCGCCTGCCATGGCCCGCGCCCTGGCCAGCGGCCTGCCCGCCGTGCTGGACTGCCGCACCCGCTTTGTGCCGCACCCCGCCAGCCCCATGTTTGGCAGCATGAACCGCTATGGCGTTGAGGCGCTGACGCGGGTGAAAAAGTAGTAAAAATGGCGGTAGCCCCCGTGTAAATTGCATGTATAGCTATTTAAATAATAGCAATTTCCAAATTATCGACTATTGCCGCCGTTAGTCTGGCGCTGGGGTAACCCTTGGTATCAGCCGCCGCGATGGCAGGCATCAGCACAAACTGTTGTGCTTCGCGTCGATTTTTTTGTATCTTTCAGGGCTTGTTTTAACTGAACCCTTTGGAGACATACATGACTGCCATCAATCGGCGAAGCGCTGTTCAAGCCGCCTTGGGCGCGACCGGCTTGTGGGCGCTGGGCGCCATGCCTGCCATGGCGCAAAGCGCTGCGCAAAACCTGCCTGAATCGGCCCGCATCTTGGTTGGGTTTCCGCCGGGCGGCGGCGTTGACCTGATCGCGCGCCGCTTGGCCGAACAACTCACCGGCAGGCTGGCGAGGAGTGTGGTGGACAACCGGCCCGGGGCGGCCGGGCGTATCGCGGTAGACATCGCGCGCCAAAGCCCGGTAGACGGTACCACGCTGCTGCTCAACCCCGCAGGCGTGTGGACCATCAATCCTCACACCTATAAAAAGTCCAACTACGACCCGTTCAAGGATTTCACGGCCATCAGCCTTGTGGCATGGATTGATTTTGGTTTTGCCGTCGGCCCGGCAGTGCCACCCGACGTGAAAAACATCGCTGAATTTGCGAAATGGGCCAAAGGCAATATGGGCAAAGTGACTTACGGCTCGCCCGCCGCTGGGGCACCGCCGCATTTTGTAGGCGACGTGCTCAGCCGCGCTTTGGGCCTTGAGATGACACACGTGCCTTACCGGGGTGGCACCCCGGCGCTGACTGATTTGATCGGTGGCCAGATCAGCGGCTTGGTGTTGACCTTGGGTGACCTGATTCAGCCCGCCAAGGCAGGCAAACTGCGGTTGCTGGCGTCAACCGGGCCAGCCCGATCGAAATTCGCACCCGACGTAGCGACGTTTGCTGAGCAGAATGTGCCAGGCCTGGATATGCGTGACTGGTTTGCCGTCTGCATGGTCGGTGCGGCACCTGCGGATGTCACGGCAAGACTGGTGCAGATGGTGCGCGCGGCGCTGGTGTCGCCCCAGTACCTGCAGGGGCTTTCAACCCTCAGCATTGAGGCGGCTTCATCAACCCCACAAGAAGTTGACCGCCTGGTTCGGGTTGACTATGAGCGCTGGGCCGCGATCGTCAAGGCCTCGGGCTTTGTTGCCGACGTATGACCGTGCCCACGCGCCGGTTACACCAGCATCGGCATCTCCGCCACACAGTGGGTGATGGTTTTGCGCAGCCACTGGTGGGCTGGATCGTCGTCGAGGTGGTTCGGCCAGGCCATGATTTCTACCAGCGGCGGCATCTCAAACGGGGTAGGCAGCAGACGCACAGGCAAATGTTGCGCAAAGTGCTCAGCCTGGCGCCGGTGCAGCGTGGCGATGCGTTGGGTGCCCATCACCACCAGCGGCAAGATGCTGAAGTTGTCAACGCTAAGCTCTACTTGGCGCTGTTTTCCAAAGCGCGGCAAAAACCATTCCTCAAAGGCCATGCTGCGTTCGTCGCCAAAATGCACGGCAACGTGGCCCAGGCTCATGTATTGGTCAAACGAGAGCGAGTCGCCAACGGCGGAATTTTCTGCACACACCATGCAGACATGCGTGTCGTTAAACAGCGTGCTTTTGTGGCTTGGAAAATCAGCGATGTAGGGCTCGGGCATCACAAGCAAGTCAATCTTGCCTCGCTCAAAAACCTCCAGCCAGTCTGGCATAGGTCGGCGGATGTCCAATACAACACGCGGTGCCTGCCGAGCCATGTGGCGAACCACGCCTGTGATCAGAACCGTCGTCAAGTAGTCAGACGCACAAATCAGAAATCTGCGCTCTGCCGTGGCGGGGTCAAATCCCGGCTTGAGCGAAATGGCCGAGCGCACGCGCAGCAGGGCGTCCCGCACCGGCTCGACCAGGCTTTGACCCAGCGGCGTGAGTACCAGCTGGCGACCCACGGGAACCAGCAAGTCGTCCCCAAAATAGTCACGCAGGCGCGCCAGAGCGCCACTGGCAGCGGACTGGCCAATATGCAGTCGCGCGCTGGCCCGCGTGACGTTGCGCTCTTCAAGAATCGTGTCAAGCACAACCAGCAAGTTGAGATCGAATTTGTCCAGTCGCATATGCCATGAAAAAAATCAAACAAGGAACAGCATGATAGTTTTATATGGAGCCATGGCGTCTCGCGCGCACCGCGTGGTGTGGATGCTCAAAGAGTTGGAGCTGCCGTTTGAGCACATTCAAACCAATTTCCTGGATGGCAGCACCCACACGCCGGCGTTTCTGGCGGTCAACCCAAATGGCCGTGTGCCAGCCCTGAAAGACGGCGAATTTTTGATGTGCGAATCGATGGCGATCAACCTTTACCTGGCAAAAAAATATGGCAACGGCCTTGCGCCTGCGAATTTGGAAGAAGACGCGCTGTGCACGCAATGGAGTTTTTGGGTGGTGACAGAAGTTGAGAAGCCATTGCTGTTTGCGTCGGCCAATCGGGCACTCTTCAAAGCTGAATCGCGTGACGAGGAGCAGGCGCTGATGGCCATTGCCAAGCTGGACCGGCCGCTGAAAGTACTCGACGCGCATTTGGCCAGCCGTTCGCGGCACCCTGCAAAGGATGCTTTCGTGGTGGGCAACCGCTTTACCGTGGCCGACTTGAACATTGCCACAGTCATGGATCTGGCGCCGCAATGTGGCATTTCGCTTGATGCGTGGCCGCACGTCAAAGAATGGCACGCACGATGCCTGGATCGGCCTGCGGCGCACGACTGGAAGTCAGTGAGGTTCTCCATCCCCAGGCCGCCCACGCCGCTGGGGCTTTTGAAAATGTTTGTTTAGTCGTCTCGCAGATTTTTTGCAATGAACAAAATCCACATGTTGACCAAAGGTGCCACCAACCGCAACCGCACCACGACCCGTTTTGACACTTACTTCCGTTCCAACCATTTCGCCAACCTAAATTCAAATACCCCCAAATGACCACCATTAATTCGATTGATCCGGCTCTGATTGAGCACATCGCGACGCCCCAGCTACGAGCAGCCGAGCCCGGCGTTGCCAACCCGCC
>JANYJD010000060.1 GCA_025358555.1 Rhodoferax sp. | reverse complement strand
AGCACCCGCAGCCATCAGCGGGATTCGGGCTGTTGACGCCCGATTTTGGGTGTTTCATGAGGGCGGCGGCAGTCCGGATTTCGCTGATGGCGGACCACTTGTGACGCAGCATGCATAGACGAATTTTTGAGCGGCAACAATGGCAGTTTCGCATGGCAAACTGGGTGCCATAATCTCCCAAACGGGCCTCCGGCAAAGCTGCAATGTCGGCTCCAGCACCGGCTTGAAATCAAACTTAAAAAACAGGTCTAACGACGGGGCCACAGGAGACAAACCCATGCGCGCAATCCGTACTTCCCTTCTGGTCTGTGGTGTAGCATTGCTGACCGCATTGGGCGCTTGCACCAGTGTGGGCCAGGACCACCACCACGGCATGACGCAGCGCATCGAAGGCGCAACAGTTGCCAGCGGCGGGCCGCGTTATGCGGTGGATGCGACCTGGCCCAGGCCGCTGCCCAACAGCTGGATTTTGGGCCAAGTGGCGGGCATCGCAACCTCTTCTGACGGCACGATCTGGATGATCCACCGACCTTTGAGTTTGACGGAGGACGAGAATGGGTCAAAGTTGGTGCCGAAGCGCTCAAAGTGCTGCAGCGCCGCGCCACCCGTGTTGCAGTTCGACCGCCAGGGCAAGCTGTTGAAATCATGGGGCGGCAAGGGCGACGGGTTTGACTGGCCGGCCAATGAGCACGGCATTTATGTGGACCCCAAAGGCGACGTGTGGATTGGCGGCAATGCCACCACCGACCACATGCTGATCAAGTTCACGGCGGACGGCAAATACCTCATGCAAATCGGCAAACCGGGCCAAAGCAAGGGCAGCAACGCGCCCGACCAGCTGGGCCGGCCCGCGCACATGGAGCTGGACGCGGCAGCCAATGAGCTTTATGTGGCCGATGGCTATGGCAACCGCCGCGTGATTGTGTTTGACGCGGCCACCGGGGCCTACAAGCGGCACTGGGGCGCGTATGGCAACCGGCCCGACGACGCCAAAATTGCCGACTACAACCCACAGTCGCCGCAGTTTGCCAACCCGGTGCACTGCGTGCGCATCACGCGCGACAACCTGGTGTACGTGTGCGACCGCATGAACAACCGCATCCAGGTGTTCAGGAAGAGTGGCGAATTTGTGCGCCAGTTTGTCTATGAGCCCGACACGCGCGGCTCGGGCTCGGTGTGGGACCTGGTTCCGTCTGAAGACCCGAGCCAGCGCTATCTGCTGGTGGCCGATGGCACCAACAACGAGGTGCGCATCACGCTGCGCGAAACCGGCGAGGTGATTGGCAGCTTTGGCCGGCCGGGCCGCCAGGCGGGTGACTTCCACTGGGTGCACAACATCGCGGTGGATGCACAGGGCAGCGTGTACACGTCTGAGGTCGATACCGGCAAGCGTGCGCAGCGGTTTGTGCGGGTGCTGCCTTAGATGTTTCCGGCGCCTGCCTGCTGCGGGATTAGCGCCTGAACACCAGCAACAGATTGTTGGCGGGCATCTCAAACCTGTTTGTCAGCCGCGGGCCCGCCAGCGCCGCCTGACGCACCACATCTTCCAGCGCGCGAATGCCCCAGGCCGGGTCACGCTGGCGCAGGGATTCGTCAAAGGCCAGGTTGCCGGATGACGTCGGCACACCGCGCTCCAAATACGGCCCGTAAACGACAAGCACGCCGTGGGGTGAGAGGTATTTGGCCGCGCCCACCATCAGCGCTCTGCAGGTTGACCACGGCGTGATGTGCAGCATGTTGGCGCAAAAGATGGCGTCGAATTTGTTGGCGAATTCGGCTCCCTCAGACGGCCAGCGGGCTGCCATCACATCCAGCAGCAAGGGCTCGCGCACATTGACTGCACAGGCTTGCGCGCACCACGCGCGAATCGATGCAAACCCATCCTCTTGTGCATCACTGGGCTGCCACACCCAGCCGGGCATGTTGGCAGCGAAATGCGCCACATGCTGCCCGGTGCCGCTCGCGATTTCCAGGGCCAAGCCTTCTGTTGGCAGCACCTTGCGCAACAATTCCAGAATGGGCGCGCGGTTGCGCTCGGCAGCGGGGCTGTGCTGGGATTGCAGGGCCTCGGGCTTTGCGATCTGGCTGGCGTTGATGGGGGTGTTCAAGACCGGCCTTTGCTGTCTTTTGGATCCTTTGTCAGAGGGCCAAAATCACGTTCCTCGCTCTGCAGTTGCGCCAGCGTAGGCGCATCGTCATTGGGTGCCCATCCGCCAAATGCCTTTTGATGCACGGCGCGCCGGTTTGACGACGACACCAAAATCCCGCCCACAATCAGCGCAAACGCCAGCGCGTGGTACCCATGCGGCAGCTCACCCAAAAACGCGGCCGACATCAGGGCGGCAAACAGCGGCGTGAGATTGCTGAAAAACCCCGCCACGGCTGGCCCCACGCGCTGCACGCCGATGCCCCAGCAGCGGTATGCCACGATGGCTGGGCCAACCGCCACATACAGCAGCGCCGCCGCCAAGGGCCAGCCCCACACGATGCGTGCGCCGTCGCTCAATGCCCACTCGCCGCCCGCAAACAGGCCTGACCAGCCCAGGCCAAACACCATCTGTGCCATCACAAAAGCAGCCCAGTCGTTGCGGATGGCAGGCGGGTCCACCGGGCGGCTCAGCAGCCAGCTGTACCAGGCCCACGCGGCCGTGGCCAGCAGCACATACAGGTCGCCCGGCACCAGGTGCAGTTGCATCAGCAGCGCCCATTCACCCCGGCACAGCACCAGCAGCACGCCGGCAATCGACAGCACCGCGCCCCAGATTTGCCGGCGCGACACCGTCTGCCCAAAAAACAGCCGACCCATGCCGAGCATGAACACCGGCGTGCTGGCCGCTACCAGCGTCACGTTGATGGGTGTGGATGTCTTGAGCGCCAGGTACTGCAGCGCGTTGTAGCAGCCCACGCCCAGCAGGCCCAGCAGCGCATAGCGCCGCCAGTGCGCCCATAGCACGCTGCTTCGGCGCAGCACGGGGTAGGCCAGTGGCAGCAGCAGGCAAAACGCCAGCGCCCAGCGCAAAAAATTCAGCGTGATGGGCGGCACCAGGCCGTTCACCATGCGGCCCACCACGGCGTTGCCAGCCCACAGCAGCGGTGGCACCACCAGCAGCGCGGCGGTGGCGGGTGTGAGGTGTTGATTCATGCGGGAGACTTTAACAAGATGATGCGGGTTCAGCCCCGGCACGGCTTTCCAATCCATGGCAACATTGCGCGGCTGCAAATCAATTCCAGCCCGGTGCAAGCCACTTTACGCATTCCGCAACAATACAACAGGAGAATTCAAAATGAGCAAAGCCATCCAGATCGAACGCAACGGCGGCCCCGAAGAACTCAAGCTGGTCGATGTGACCGTGGGCGAGCCCGGCGCAGGCGAGATCCGAATCCGCCACAAAGCCATCGGCCTGAACTTCATCGACGTTTACCAGCGCACGGGCCTGTACGCCCTGCCCATGCCGCTCATCCTCGGCGGTGAGGGTTCTGGCGTAGTAGAGGCGGTTGGCGACGGCGTGACGCACCTCAAGGTGGGCGACCGCGCCGCCTATGCGGGCGGGCCCGGCAGCTACTGCGAAGTGCGGGTCATGCCTGCCAAAACCGTCTGCAAGCTGCCTGATGCGATCAGCTTTGAGACCGGCGCCGCCATGATGCTCAAGGGCCTGACGGCGCAGTACCTGCTCAAAAAGACGCTCCCGGTCCAGGGCCTGCAGCCGGGCGACCACGTGCTGTTCCATGCGATTGCCGGCGGTGTGGGCCTGATCGCTTGCCAATGGGCCAAGGCCCTTGGCCTGCAGCTCATCGGCACTGCCGGCTCGGACGCCAAATGCCAGCTCGCCAAGGACAATGGTGCTGCCTATGTGATCAACTACAACAAGGAAGACTTTTTGCCGCGCGTCAAGGAGATCACCGGCGGCAAGGGCGTCAAGGTGGTGTACGACTCGGTGGGCAAGGACACGTGGGACAAGTCGCTGGACTGCCTGGCTCCGTTTGGCCTGATGGCCAGTTTCGGCAATGCATCAGGCCCGGTGGCACCCATGGCGCCTGGGGTCCTAGGCCCCAAGGGCTCGCTGTACTTGACGCGCCAGACGCTGTTCACCCATATCGCCACGCGCGAAAGCACCCAGGCCATGGCGGACGACTTGTTTGCGGTGGTGCAAAGCGGCAAGGTCAAGATCCACATTGGCCAGCGCTACACACTGGAAGACGTGCAACAGGCGCACAGAGACCTTGAGGGACGCCAAACAACCGGTTGTTCGGTGCTGACCTTGTGAGTTGGGCCAATACAATTGGCGTATTCCCTGAACAGCACTCCATGAACACACGATTCACACAGCGTTTTCTTTCCGCCGCGGTCCTTGCCGTATTGCCTTGTTCTCTGGTGCTGGCGCAAACCCAGCCGGTGGCACCCATTGCAAGCCCGGCCAGTGTCTCACCGCAAAATGCCGAGCGGGCCAATATCGAGCGCGCCCTGAAGGAAGACGGCAACTGGTATTTCTCGTGGGGCTATAGCCGCCAGCAGTATTCGCCGTCCAACATCCACGTCTCGCAGCCCAGCCTGGGCAATGATTTCACGGTGAACCAGGCAGCGGCGAGTGACTTTCCATCCAGCATATCCGACACCTTCAGCTCACTGGTCAAGCTGGACCTGACCAACCCGCA
>JANYJD010000030.1 GCA_025358555.1 Rhodoferax sp. | reverse complement strand
TGCGCGCCATGTGGCACGGCCACCGCATTGCCGTGCATGTGACGGCGCACGCGCCCGGGCCAGGCGTGGACACGCCGGATGACCTGGCTCGGGTGCGCAAACTTTTCCAGCTTTGACTGCGCGCTGGCGCCAGCCAGCGACATTAAATGCGACCCCCCGCATTGACGGCCGGGCGGCAGGGCAGTCGGCCCCATTGCATGCCCTTTCTGTAAGCCCACGCAAGGGCGACGCATGCTATTCTTGGCGGGCAAGAAAAAAACTGTCGGCGCAAAACAGCGGCATCAAGCAGCGGCACGAAGCAACGGCACGAAGATACATCGCAGCCCGGCAACCAGCGCGCTGTCGTTCATAACTATCTGAGGAATTCCATGAGACTGATTCTGTTGGGCGCACCCGGCGCGGGCAAAGGCACCCAGGCCACCTTCATCTGCGAAAAGTACGGCATTCCTCAAATTTCCACCGGCGACATGCTGCGCGCCGCCGTCAAGGCCGGCACACCGCTGGGCGTTGAGGCCAAAAAGATAATGGATGCCGGCGGCCTGGTGGGCGACGACCTCATCATCAACCTTGTCAAAGACCGACTGACGCAGCCAGACTGCGCCAACGGCTTTCTGTTTGACGGCTTTCCGCGCACCCTGCCCCAGGCCGACGCCATGAAGGCGGCGGGCGTGAAGCTGGACTACGTTCTGGAGATCGACGTGCCGTTTGACGCCATCATCGAACGCATGGGCGGCCGGCGCTCGCATCCGGCATCCGGACGCACCTACCACACCAAATTCAACCCGCCCAAGATTGAAGGCAAAGACGACGTGACGGGCGAGCCGCTGATCCAGCGCGCGGATGACCAGGAAGAAACGGTCAAGAAGCGCCTGGACGTGTACAGCGCGCAGACCCGCCCGCTGGTGGCCTATTACGCCGACTGGGCGCGCGCCGAGCCGGATGCCGCGCCCAAGTACCACGCCATCAACGGCACCGGCCGCGTCGATGAAATCACCGCGCGGGCGTTTGCCGCGCTGGCTGGCTGATCCGGCAACTGCGCCGCTGCATTGCATCTCCGGCTGCCTCCCCAGCTTGCTTTGCTGGTTGACGGGGCTGGCCGAACTGCTACAGCAAAGAGAGCATCAAGGCGATTCTTGCCTTCACCGGCGAGAGGCCTTGCGAGTCCGGCAAGCTGCTGCCCGGCACCGGCAGCACGCGCCCCTCTGTGCAGCGGGTCGCCCGCAGCACCTTGACGCCAGCCGCCTGGGCGCGCAACAGGGCAGCTTCCAGCGCATGGTGCACCGTGCCGTTGCCGGTGGCAGCCACCACCATGCCGCGCACCGGGTCAGGGTAGCCAGCAGCAGCCTGGGCCAGCAGCGCGTCAACCATCGCGCCACTGGCGCCGGCATGGCTCATCAGAATCTCAACGCGCGGCCAGGATTTGGCTGACGCTACTTTTTCAGTAGCTGCTTGCGAACTGTGCACAAGGGCTAGAGGCCAATTACGTGTCAAACGGAGGGAGTTTTCCTCAACAAAGCCGAGTGGACCAGCATCGCCCGAGTTAAACGCATCCAGCCGGTACGGATGCACCTTTTGCACGTCCATCGCGCTGTGCAGGGTGCCCGCGCACACGGCCAGCACCCCAGCCGCCCCATCGGCCAGCGCCACGGCAAAAGCGTCCAGCAAATTCTGCGGGCCGTCGGGTGCCATCGCCGTGGACGGACGCATGGCGCAGGTCAACACCACGGGTTTGCGGGCCACCCATTCACCGGGGAGCACCGCGTGCAAAAAATACGCGGTTTCCTCCAGCGTGTCGGTGCCGTGGGTGATCACGACGCCCTGCACCTCAGGCAACGCCAGAAAATGCCCCACACGGGCCGCCAGGGCCTGCCAAATGGAGAAATCCATGTCTTTGCTGTCCACCTGCGCCACCTGCTCAGCCACCACCGTGCAAGGCAACTGCGCCAACGCGGGAATGGCCGCCAGCAACTGCGCCACGCCCACCTGGGCAGCGGTGTAGCCAATGTTGTCGCCCGGCTCGGCGGCGGTGCCCGCCATGGTGCCGCCGGTGCCAAGCACCACCACTATTTTGTTGATTTTTGACAACATCGCTTGCAAACTTTCAAAAACTGGGTAAAAATACAGTTACTGGTTATTAAGCCAGTGCACATTACAGTGCTACAGGTGGCCTTTCAGTCAACCAAGGAGTGATCATGATCGATTTGCCCAGCTTCCCGGTAAAACTCACTGCCCGCCAGCAGCAGATTCTGGACCTCATCAAGAGCGCCATCGCCCGCACCGGCGCACCGCCCACGCGGGCCGAAATCGCCACCGAGCTGGGCTTCAAATCCGCCAACGCCGCCGAAGAGCACTTGCAGGCGCTCGCCCGCAAAGGCGTGATCGACTTGGTGAGCGGCACGTCACGCGGCATCCGCCTCAAGAGCGATGCGCTGCGCTCCATCAACGAGTCGCGTGGCCACCAGTTCTCGCTGTCCAGCTTTGCCCAACTTGCCCTGCCGCTCATAGGCCGGGTGGCAGCAGGCTCGCCCATTCTCGCGCAGGAGCATGTTGACAAAACCTATTACGTTGAAAACAGCCTGTTCCAGCGCAAGCCCGATTACCTGCTCAAGGTGCGCGGCATGTCCATGCGCGACGCCGGCATCATGGACGGCGACTTGCTGGCCGTGCAGGCCACCAAAGACGCCAAAAACGGCCAGATTGTGGTGGCCCGCCTGGGTGATGAAGTCACCGTCAAGCGCTTCAAGCGCAACAAGCACCTGATTGAGCTGCACCCCGAAAACCCCGACTACCAGACCATCGTGGTGGAGCCCGGCGAGCCCTTTGAGATTGAGGGCCTGGCGGTGGGGCTGATTCGCAACACCATGCTGATGTAAACGGAGCATGAAATGACCACCGCATTGTTCGCCGTTCCGGGGATATTGGCACCCCTGCAAGGTTTGTTTCGCTGGTTTGCGGCGGGCGCGCTGCCCAGGCGGTGCACGGTGCAGCCTGCGGGCGTGCGCAACGGCGACGGCAACGGCAACGGCGATGTCAAGTCAAATACTATTACAACTATAGCTAACTATGCAGTACCGACAAGGGCTAGAGGCATAAATAGCACCCAAATCAGGGCTGTCACGCCATTTCGAACGCAATCGGCAAGGTCTGTCATGCGGCCATCGCCCAAGTCAGATGCTTCACCTGTGCTGCGCGTCATGCGCGTGCTGGAAGCCGGTCAGGCACCCGCCAGCGTGGGGCGCATGGTGATTTCTGGCCGCATGGTTGATGTGTGCGCCGAGCTTGACCGGCTGGCCGCGCGCGAAGCTTTGCTGCACTGACACCCGCCACCCGCCGCGCGATACCCTACATCCAGCATCCGCCACTGCTGTCAGCGGTGACGGGTGGATCACGCCAAACCACAATTGCGGCGCAGCGCCAAGCTCCGATTGGACAGGTTGCGGCAGCCCCTGATCGCCGGGCAACGCCAAGGCACAATACCGGCATGAATATTGTGATTCTTGATGATTACCAGGATGCCGTGCGCAAGCTGGCCTGCGCGACCAAGCTGGAGGACTTTACCGCCAAGGTGTACACCAATACCGTCAAGGGCCTGGGGCAACTGTCGGTGCGGCTCAAAGACGCTGACGTCATCGTGCTGATCCGGGAACGCACCCACATAACCGGGGCGTTGATTGAAAAACTGCCCAAGCTCAAGCTGATCGTGCAAACCGGCCGTGCGGGCAGCCACATCGACATCCAGGCCTGCACCGAGCGCGGCATTGCGGTGGCAGAAGGCACCGGCTCACCAGTCGCACCCGCCGAGTTGACCTGGGCTCTGATCATGGCGGCAACACGCCGCCTGCCGCATTACATCAGCAACCTCAAACACGGTGTTTGGCAGCAATCGGGGCTCAAGTCCGGCTCCATGCCGGCCAATTTCGGTGTGGGCACCGTGCTCAAGGGCAAGACGCTGGGCATCTGGGGCTACGGCAAGATTGGCCAGATCCTGGCGGGCTATGGCGCAGCTTTCGGCATGAACGTGCTGGTGTGGGGGCGCGAGGCGTCACGCGCCCGCGCCGCGCAGGACGGTTTTCTGGCGGCGCCAAGCCGCGAGGTTTTTTTCCAGGACTGCGACGTGGTTTCCCTGCACCTGCGGCTTAATGAAGAAACCCACGGCATCGTGAAGGTCGAGGACCTGGCGTGCATGAAAACAACAGCCCTGCTGGTCAATACCTCGCGCTCCGAACTGATTGAAGCCGATGCACTGATCAGCGCGCTCAACCGGGGCCGTCCCGGCATGGCCGCCGTGGACGTGTTTGAAACCGAGCCCATCCTGCAGGGGCACGCCTTGCTTCGCCTGGAAAACTGCGTCTGCACACCCCACATCGGGTATGTGGAGCAGGACAGCTATGAAATGTACTTCGGCGCGGCCTTTGACAATGTCATCAACTTCATCAGAGGCACGCCGACCAATATCGTCAACCCAGGCGCGCTCCAGGTGCGCCGATGAAACAACACGCGCTGCAGTTGCGGAGTTAGGGCCGGCGCACCGGCATTAATGCTTTGGCCTGGCCGCAGGCAGCACGTCGTCCTGCAGCGGCAAATCCAGGTTGATGAAATTGTCATCTGCCGCCGACAGTTCGGGTAAGTTACTTGGCGAATGGTCCAGTGAATGGCCCAGTGAATGGCCCGGCAAGAAGCCATTGCCATGGCCTGGCAGCGGCGTTGCGGCGGGACCCGGCACCGGGCCAGCAGCCGGGCCAATGCCGGGCATCGTTGACGGAAAATCGATCCCCCGATTGGGCATGCTTCTAAGGCGCAGGCTGGGTCCGTCAGCCTGCGTCAGGTCCAGATCAAGGCTCACAGATTGAGGTGCAGCCACTTCCTCGCCGTCAAACGCCAAGGCAGCGGGTGCAGACACTTGCGAAAACCCGGCGCGGGTTTGTAGACCCGAACCGTGCGCGCCGCCGGATCCTGACGCCACGGGGGCACCCCCGGCCGCCCGCAATCCGCCAGGGCGGGACACGGCGCTGTCCTGGCTGACGATGCCCTGGGCAATGGCGTGCAGCAAAAGCAGGTCGCGAAACGCTGCCAAATCAAACGGCGGGCTCTTGTCGTCCCACGGGTCGCGGAAAATCGACGCTTCAATCACCATCAGCACTTTTGGCTTGGGCCACAGCGCGGTGATGTGCGCCAGCACGTGGGGATAAGCTTCCAGGGTTTTGCCCTCCTCCCGGAACGCGGCAAATTCCGGAACCTTGCTGTTGAACAGCAGGTTGAAGTCTTCACGGAACTGGCGGTAATCGCTCTTGAGCCCCACCGTGTGCAGGATGGCCAGCAAGTCCAGGTAAATCAGGGGACTGGATTCGCCATCGTCGATGATGCGGTTTTCAAGGATTCGCACTGCCTGGTCGGTCTGCCCCAGCGAGACAAAGAATTCCGCCTGTTGGCGGATGTCAAATATCTCCTCCGAATTGATCGACCGGGCTGGCTCCACCTGCAGCGCCTGGGGCCGCGAAATTTCAGCTGCCGGCGGCAGCGGCCCCCGGCGCAACGCGCTTTGCGCCTGGCCCGAAGCCATGAGTTTGTCAAAATTCGACTCGCTCATTTCCACCAGGCTGACGTCCACCTGGGACTCCGGTTCATCGCGCAAACCCGGATGGCCCGAGCCCCTGCCCAGGGGTTGCGATGCTGAGTGCGACAGTGATTGCGATGCTGGTCGCGGCAATGGTTGTGGCAACGACGGGGACAGCAGGCTCGGGCCGGATGCCGGACTCCCTGCGTGTGCCGCCGTGCGCGCGGCGGCAGCCTCATGCAAATCGGCCGCCAAAGGCGCAGGCCCCGACACCTCCAGGAGTTGCCCCGCTGGCTGTGCCGGCGCCAGCGCGCCTGCGCGCGACCCGCTCCACCAGCCATCATTGGCAATGGCGGGCGCAACAGCAGCTACACGTGCCTTCGGACGCCGCCAGAAGTAAGCCATTGCCGCCAGGCACGCCGCCATCAGCGCTAGCAGGCCGTAAAACCACTGCGCCGGCAGACGTTCGGCCTCGGCCTGTTGAATGCGCGTTTGCAGGGCCATCAAGTTGGCCTCATTCCTGGCGGCCAGCGCCACCAGGGCCTTCATGTCGGCTTCCAGCGATTGGAGTTTTTGCGAGTCGCGCAGCACTTGTTCCACCGGCGCGGCGGGCGAAGACTCAAGGCTGGCAACCCGCTCGGCCAGCATCACCAGCGAGTCGAGTTTCAGCCGTGGCTGGGGCGGGGGCGGAGCCGCCTTGGGCTTCTCGGCAACGCCCACGCGGGTTGGCGCAGGCGCATTCCTGGTTGCTTTGTCAACAGTTTTACCGCCCGCTTGTTCAGCCGCTTTTTCAGGATTTTTTACCGGCGTTTTCACAGCCGGGGCCTTGCGCGTCTCGCTGCGCAAGCGCAGAGGCGCAGGGGTTTCGCCGCGCGCAACAAGCGGGGCCGGGGCGCCAGCAGGCGGCGCAGCTGGAACTCCTGCCAAGGCAATTGGCACGGCTGCCACCGGGGCCGCCATCGGAGGCACTATTGGAGCCGCTATCGAACCATTTGCCAAGGCTGCAGTACTTGGCCCCGGTGCCGCTGTTGCACTGGGAACGTCTGCCAGCAGCACGTACCTGCGCGTGCTCTTTTGCCCGCAACCGGCTTTCAGGTAAACCGTGACAATGGGCTCATCAACCGGCGACAACGAGAAAATCCGCACGCTGGCGGCCTGTGGCTGCGGCAACGCTTCAACCGACACCCGAACCCGGCTTGCGTCCTGCCTTGCATCGGCGTGAAAAACATCGGCTTCGACGCACAGCGCCGAGGCGTTCTCTTCGCTGTCAAGCTGGACCGGGATCACCACCTCCAGCGGCTGCCCTACGATGGCTGCGCCGCGCATGCGCCCAAGCGTCAGTGCTGCGCTATTGAAAGCGGCACACAGCATGGTCAATCCAGCAATCCCGGCACGAAGGTTCACACGCAGCCCCGCAAGTTGGGTTTATTCTCGCTCAAAAAAAAGTTTGGGCAGCCGTGTCTGCGGGGCGGGCGAAAGATGAACAGCGTTCGCGCCAGGCTACGGTCAGGCTGCCGAGTCCAGGTCGATGTCAAGTGCGAGTCCGGTGTGGCGCCGGTTGGCATCGGCTGGCGGCGCAGAAGCTACGGCGCCCACCACCGTGTCTGCGTTGACTTTTGGGCCCCGGGCAAGCCGGGCGTGACCGCTGGCCGCCGGGCCGCTGTTGTCTGCGTCCAGGTCGCGGGCAATCACGTGCAGAAGGAGCAGGTCACGGAACGCGGCCAGGTCAAATGACTGGCCCGCGTTGCCCTCTGCGGTCCTGAAAATGCAGTCTTCCATGAATTCAAGGGCTGGCTCAGACGGCCACAGCGCCGCCAACTGGGTCAGCGCTGCTGGATAGTCCATCAGGCCCTGGCCCTCGTCGGCAAAGTTGTAGAAATCGTTCGCCCGGCCATTGAAACGCCGGTTGAAATCCTGCTGGTACTGCCGGAACTCGGACCTGCGGTCAAGCGCATGGAATATCTTCATCAGATCCAGGTAGACCAGCGGGCTGGAATCGCCGTACTCAATAATGCGGGCCTCCAGTATCTGGATCGCCTGGTCATGCTGGCCCAACGACACAAAGAACTCCGCCTGTTGGCGGATGTCCAGCAGCTCTTCGGTATTGATGGCGCGCAACGCCCCGCCCATGCTATGCGCAAATCCCCGTGAATCCGGCGGGGCGGCAGGCAACGACGCCATCGCCGCAGGGCGGGTTGGGGCAATGGCGCGGGGAACGGCGGTGGGCCGGGCCTTCACGCCTGCAAGGGTCTGGCGGGTGCTATCGAGCGGCCCCGCGACACTCAAATCAAGGTCGAGGCCTTCCAGGTCTACATCGTCGGATAGCACCGGCGCCGCAGCCGTGGGCGACAATGCAACCGCCGGGCGCGGCGCACTGGCAAGGGCAGGCTCTCGTTCACGCGGCACCGGCTTGGGGTTGATCGAATCATGCGCGGGGTTGGACGAATGCCACCAGTCGCCGCCGCCTGCAAATCTGCCGCGCTGGCGGCTCCAGAAGTACGTGGCAGCCGCCAGCGCCAGCGCCGCCAGGGCAGCTAAAAGGTAAACCAGTGTGTTCGATGAGCGCTCTGACTCCGCCTTTTGCAGGCGCAGCGTCAAATCGGCCAATGTGCCCTGGCTCTTGTCCGCCAGGGTGCGCAATGTGGCAATGTTGCCCTCCAGCGTCGCAACGCGCTGAGTGTCGCGCTGAGTGTCGCGCAGCATGTCCACCGGATTGGCGTTGATAGCACGCCACAGCGCAATCGCTTCTGCCCGCAGTTTCTCGTTCCCGACGCTGGCCACATTGAGCTGTTGCGACAGCCTCAGGCCAAGGTCGTCCGGCACCACCAAATCGGCTGGGTCAAGTTTCAGGTGGGCCTTGGCGGTTTTGACGCTGGGGTCTGGCCGCAGGGCTTGGGGTTGATTCTGGCGCTGGTTGGGAATTTGGCTTTGGGTCGTTGGCGTGGCGCCACGGCCTGGGTTGCCAATGTCTCCTGTCTGCTTGCGGGCGGACGGCTTTCTGGCGGGGCCCGCATTCGGAGACTGCGCGACCGCGTCTGGCGCCCCTTGTGCACGCTTTGGAGGGCGGCGGCTGCGCACCGCCGCTGGGGAAGCCGCAACGCCAGGGACGCCCAGCGCACGCGGGACTGCGCCTGGCGCAGCCGTCAGGCCCGGCATCGGCGCGGCGGATGGGGCAGGCAACGCGGTCGCAGGGGGCAGGTCCGCCACGTCGCTCGCCAGTTCGGCAAGCACAACATAGCGGCGCGATGTTTTCTGGGTGCAACCGGCCCGCAAGTTGACGGTGACCACAGGCTCGTCGATCTTGACGGAGGAGGACACGCGTATGGTTGGACCCTGTGCCTGCACCGCAGGCTCGACCTTCAGGCGAACCCGGCTGGGGTCTACCCTGGCATCGGCATAAAAAACTTCGGCCTCAAAGCACAGGGCCGCCACATCTTCATCCGGCCCGGCCTGGACTGCAATCACAACGTCCAGCGGCTGCCCCAGCAGCGCCGCGCCACGCAGGCGCCCCAGCGTCAGGGCGCTGCTGCCAATGGCGGCACAAACCAGTGCGATACCAACGAGACTGTTTTTGTTGTGAAGGAGAAAATTCATGGCTGCTGCCTATTTTGGCACACCGACGGGCAGTCCAAATCTGACATTGTCCGCCCAGGGTTGCGGCGTTGGCGGCGATTTTCCGCCACTTGGGGCACGCGGCGGATTCGCACATAATTCCGGCATGGAACCTCTATTCAAAACCGCAGGCATCGTTGGCACCGGCGCCATGGGACGGGGCATTGCCCAGCTCTGCGCCCAGGCGGGCAGCACCGTGCTGCTGTTTGACACCCAGCCCGGCGCTGCCGCTGCCGCGCAAGCGGCGGTTTTTGCCCAGTGGGACAAGTTGCTGGAAAAAGGCCGGCTGGATGCGGCCGAGGCCGCGCTGCTTAAAACCCGCCTCATCTGCGCCGAATCGCTGGCGGCACTGGCCCCGTGCGACTTGGTGGTTGAGGCGATTGTCGAGCGGCTGGACGCCAAAACCGGCCTGTTTGCCGCGCTGGAAGACACGGTGCGGGCAGACGCAGTGTTGGCCAGCAACACTTCGTCGCTTTCCATTACCGCGATTGCCGCCAAACTCAAACACCCCGGGCGCTTTGCAGGCCTGCACTTCTTCAACCCGGTGCCATTGATGAAGGTGGTGGAAGTGATTGGCGGGCTGAAAACTGCGGCGGCCGTGTGCGATCGCCTCTTCGCCTATTCCCGCCAGATGGGACACACCCCAGTACGGGCACAGGACACGCCCGGCTTCATCGTCAACCACGCGGGCCGGGGCTATGGCACCGAGGCGCTGCGCATTGTGGGCGAAGGCGTGGCAGATTTCGCCACCATTGACCGGATTTTGAAAGACCAGATTGGCTTCAAGCTCGGGCCGTTTGAGCTGATGGACTTGACTGCGCTGGATGTGTCGCACCCGGTGATGGAATCGATTTACCACCAGTACTTTGAAGAGCCACGCTACCGCCCCAGCGTCATCACCGCGCAGCGCCTGGCCGGCGGTGTGGTGGGCAAAAAGGTGGGCGAAGGCTTTTACAAGTATGTGAATGGTGCCGCGCAAATCGCGCCGGAGCCCGCCGTGCCGCAGGTGGACGAGATGCCACCTGTGTGGGTGTCGCCGCGCGCGGCCCGGCGGCCTGAGCTGTTGCTGCTATTGAAGAAACTCGGTGCCACCATTGAGACCGCTGCAGCGCCCTCTTCGCAGGCGCTCACACTGGTCGCACCCCTCGGTTTTGACGTGACCACCGTGGCCGTGGTAGACCGCTTGGACCCGACGCGCACCCTGGGCATTGACATGCTGGTGGATGACGCGGCCAGCAAACGCCGCGTGCTGGCCACCAACCCCGCCACCCGGCCCGACATGCGCGAAGCAGGCCATGCGCTGCTGGCGCGGGATGGCAAAGCGGTGAGTGTGATCCGCGACAGCGCGGGCTTCGTCAGCCAGCGGGTAGTGGCCACCATCGTGAACATTGCGTCTGACATTTGCCAGCAAAGCATTTGCACTCCCACCGATCTGGAGACCGCCGTCACGCTGGGCCTGGGCTACCCGTTGGGCCCGCTGGCCATGGGCAACCTGTATGGGCCGTCCAGCATCCTTGAAGTGCTGTTCAACATGCAAACCGTCTATGGCGACCCGCGCTACCGCCCCAGCCCCTGGCTGCGCAGGCGTGGCGCGATGGGCCTGAGCCTCTTGCATGAGGAGGAATAAACTGTAGGTGGTACGCTGGCAGCCGGTTTTGCCGTGACTGGAAGCAAAATAAGCCTCTAGCCCTCGTTGAATATGCACAGTCAGCTACTAAATACATAGCTATTACATTTCACCGACTTTGGCGTAGACAACCCCGTCGTCCCTCGCGCGACAATCACCCCAGCACCAGTCACTCACAAGACAGCCCATGGACGACCCTATTCTTACCATCGAGGAACGCGAGGCCATCAACGGTGGCCGCTGGTTTTCTACACTCTCCCCCTCCCTTCGCCACGACATACTGCGATGTGCCTACGTCAAACGCTACAAAGACGGCGAGCTGATCGCAGCGCGCGGCGATCCGCCCGAGGAATGGATCGCCTGCGCGCGCGGTGCCGTGCGGGTGAGCTCCACGTCGATTTCGGGCAAGCAGATCACGCTCACCTATGTGGAACCAGGCATCTGGTTTGGCGATGTGTCGATTTTCGACGGCGACCGCCGCACCCACGATGCCTACGCGCATGGGCAGAGCACCATCCTGTGCGTTGCCAAAGCCGATTTCAAGAAGATTCTGGCGTCGCACGCGGAACTGTACGAGGCCATGCTGCGCCTGCACGCGCGGCGCATCCGCCAGCTCTACGGCCTGGTGGAAGACCTCAACACCCTGCCGCTGCGCGCCCGCCTGGCCAAGCAGCTGCTGCACCTGGTGCGCAGCTACGGCGTGCCGTCCTTGAGCAACGCACGCGAGATGCGCATCAGCTTGCATCTGGCGCAAGAAGAGTTGGCCCAGTTGCTGGGCGCGTCGCGCCAGCGCGTCAACCAGGAACTGAAATCCATGGAGCGCGAAGAAGCCATCCGCGTCGAGCCCGCCGGCCTGATTGTGCGCAATCGCGAAGCGCTGATGCGTATCATTGATTCAGATAACTGAGTGACATCCACATGAGCGACTTTGACCATTTTGTCGGTACCAAACCTGTCTCCGATAAACACGCATTTGACGTTGCAGCTCTCACAGCATGGCTGGAAAAAAACCTCGAAGGCTTTGCCGGCCCGCTCGGCGTCGAGTCGTTCAAGGGCGGGCAATCCAACCCCACGTACAAGCTGGTCACGCCCGCCAAAAGCTACGTGATGCGCTCCAAGCCCGGCCCAGTGGCCAAGCTGCTGCCCTCCGCCCACGCCGTGGAGCGCGAATTTGCGGTGATGCGCGGCCTGCACGGCAGTGGCGTGCCCGTGCCGCAGATGCACTGCCTGTGCGAGGACGAGTCGGTGATTGGACGTGCCTTCTACATCATGGAATTCATGCAGGGCCGCGTGATGTGGGATCAATCCCTGCCGGGCATGACCAACCCGCAGCGCGGCGAGATTTACGACGAAATGAACCGCGTTATTGCTGCGCTGCATTCGGTCAAGTTTGCCGAGCGCGGCTTGAGCGGCTACGGCAAGCCCGGCAACTATTTTGAGCGCCAGATTGGCCGCTGGAGCAAGCAGTACGTGGCCTCGGTCACGCAAGACATCCCCGAGATGGACCGTCTGATGGAATGGCTGCCCAAAAATATCCCGGCAATGGCGCGCTCGGAGTCCATGGTCAGCATCGTGCACGGCGACTACCGGCTGGACAACCTGATGTTCCACGCCACCGAACCGCGCGTGATTGCCGTGCTGGACTGGGAACTGTCCACGCTGGGCCACCCACTGGCAGACTTCAGCTACCACTGCATGACCTGGCATATTCCGCAGGGCCTGGGGCGGGGCATTGGCGGGCTGGATTTTGCGGCCATGGGCATTCCGTCCGAGGAGGCTTACATCCAGCGTTACTGCGAGCGCACCGGCTTCACCACGCCCGCAGAACTCAAGCCCGACTGGAACTTTTACCTGGCTTACAACATGTTCCGCATCGCCGCCATTTTGCAGGGCATCGCCAAACGGGTTGAGGCGGGCACTGCGGCCAGTGCGCAGGCGGTAAGCTCCGGCGCGGGTGCAAAGCCGCTGGCGCAACTGGCCTGGAAATTTGCGCAACAAGCTTGATCCAGAACCTCAATCAACGATCAGCGACGCAGTCATTAGTCCGCCAGACCAGTCATTCAATCGTCCAGCCCATCAAACCAAACGGAGACCCCTATGGATTTCGACTATTCCCCCAAAACCAAAGCGCTGCAAGGCCGCCTGCAGGCCTTCATGGACGAGCACATCTACCCGGCTGAGCCCGCCTACCACGCAGAGATTACCGCCAACACGGCAGCGGGCAAGCGCTGGACACCGCTGGAGACCATCGAAAAACTCAAACCCAAAGCGCAGGCCGCCGGTTTGTGGAATCTGTTTTTGCCGGTCGACAGCGCAGCAGCCTCCGGCTACACCGGGGCCGGCCTGACAAACCAGGAATACGCGCCACTGGCCGAAATCATGGGCCGCGTGCTGTGGTCCAGCGAAGTCTTCAACTGCTCGGCACCGGACACGGGGAATATGGAAACCATCGCCCGCTATGGCGATGAAGCCAACAAGGCGCGCTGGCTCAAACCGCTGTTGGAAGGCAAAATCCGCTCGTCTTTTGCCATGACCGAGCCGGACGTGGCATCAAGCGACGCCACCAATATCGAAACCCGCATCGAGCGCCAGGGTGACAACTACCTCATCAATGGCCGCAAATGGTGGACCTCTGGCGCGGGCGACCCGCGCATGGCGGTCTACATCACCATGGGCAAGACTGACCCCGAAGCCCCCCGCCACTCCCAGCAGAGCATGGTGCTGGTGCCGGCCAACACGCCCGGCATCACTGTCGTGCGCCCACTCACCGTGTTTGGGTACGACGATGCACCGCATGGCCACATGGAGGTCTTGTTCAAGGACGTGAGCGTGCCGGTGACCAACATTCTGCTGGGCGAAGGCCGAGGCTTCGAGATCGCGCAAGGCCGCCTTGGGCCTGGTCGCATCCACCACTGCATGCGCCTGGTCGGGCTGGCAGAACGCGCGCTCGAACTCATGTGCAAGCGCGCCTCCAGCCGTGTCGCGTTTGGCAAAACTGTGGCCTCGCAAACCGTGACGCAGGAGCGCATTGCCGAGGCGCGCTGCAAGATCGACATGGCGCGCCTGCTCACGCTCAAAGCTGCCTGGCTGATGGACATTGCCGGCAACAAGGTCGCCAAAAACGAGATCGCGATGATCAAGGTGGTCGCCCCCAACATGGCCTGCCAGGTCATCGACTGGGCCATCCAGGTGCACGGCGGCGGCGGCATGTGCGATGACTTCCCGCTGGCCTACAGCTACACCGCCGCGCGCACGCTGCGCTTTGCCGACGGCCCGGATGAAGTGCACCGCAACGCGATTGCCAAGCTCGAACTTGGCAAGTACGCGGTGAACCCCAAGGAAGTAGAAATGCCAATCACGCGCGGCGGCTAGATGACAAAAACATCCATCACCAGCGCAAAGACTGACCCCATGATTGACGTCTATTCGTGGCCCACACCCAATGGCCACAAGGTCCACATCATGCTGGAAGAGTGCGGTTTGCGGCTGGGACGCGACTGGCAGGCCCATGCGGTGAACATCGGCACAGGCGACCAGTTCAAACCCGAGTTTTTGAAAATCAGCCCGAACAACAAGATACCGGCGCTCGTGGATCCGCATGGCCCGGATGGCAAGCCGATCTCGGTGTTTGAATCGGGTGCCATCCTCCTGTACCTCGCGGCCAAAACCGGCAAATTTTTGCCAAAAACTGACCGGCAAAAATACGAGATGTTGCAGTGGCTGATGTTCCAGATGGGCGGCGTCGGCCCCATGCTGGGCCAGGCCCACCACTTTCGCATCTATGCGCCCGAGAAGATCGAATACGCCGTCAACCGTTACACCAATGAAGCCAAGCGCCTGTATGGCGTGATGGATCGGCAGCTATCAACCCACAAGTTCATCGCGGGCAACCAGTACACGATTGCCGACATCGCGATTTTCCCGTGGCTGCGCAGCTGGCAAAACCAGGGCATTGACTGGGCCGACTTCCCGCATTTGAAAAAGTGGTTTGATCAGATTGCGGCGCGCCCGGCCGTTGTGCGTGGTGTGGATGTATTGGCCAGCCTGCGCAAGCCGCTCACCGGGGACAAAGAGCGAAACGTCCTTTTTGGGGCTGCGCAATACCAAAAGCGCTAGGAATGTGGCCGGGCCTGAAAAAAATGGGAAACGGCTGAAAACTGCAGGAAATTACGAAAAAAATAAGTAAAATCGGCCTATAGCCCTCGTCCACAGTGCATAGTTAGCTACTTTTTTTACATAGCAAGCAGGAATTCGAGGTTTTTTAGTGCAAATGCCGCGGTTTGCGCCCGCCGCCATGGCCCTGGCCGCCATGGCCAGGCCCGCCAGAACCCCCAGAGCCCCCAGAACCCCCAGAACCTCGTGGGGGGCGGCCAATCTCAAGGGAATTGACCAGTGCATCAAACCGCTGCGCAAACAGCTTGTCTACCTCAGCCACCACGCCGCCCAGCTCCGCGCCGTCAAAATGCCGCTCCAGCAGGCCGATCATGTCCTGCACCAGCAGATCGCGCTGCACCTGCATGATGGCAGCGGGGTTGGGGCCGACAAACAGCATCATGAAATCGTCGCGGGATTCGGCTTCGTCGTCGTCTTCATCGTTTTCGTCGAATTCGGTGTCGTAAAAGGTCACCTCGATGGTGGCGCCAGCCTCTGAAAGCTCATTGAGGCTCATGCACATCTCATCGAGCGACTGGCGGAAGTCTTCATCACCCGCTACCGTCCAGCAAAGCTGCAGTACGTGCTCCTCGGCATCAAACTTGATGCCGGGCTCATCTTCATACGCGCTCGTGGCTCCGTCGGCCAGGGAACGGGCTCCCGCGTACTTCCACAGGGGTTTGAGTGCGTCCTGAATCTGTTCAAAGGCCACGTCGGCACGCAGAGGCACCTGTCCGTGCACATGGATCTCAAAAGGGGCGTTTTGGCGTTGCATAGTTTTGCTAGTGTACTGGTGCCGAGGGGTTTCGGTTCACGCGAATTGGCGCTGCGTCATGGATGTCAAGTGGTGGTGCCCGAGACCGGAATCGAACCGGTACGCCCGTTATTCACGAAGCGGCGGATTTTAAGTCCGATGTGTCTACCTATTTCACCACTCGGGCCCATGACGATACTGCCGATGAGCAGTGACGTCGGCAAACGCTATTGTGAAACAAAAAGCCCCACCAACAATCTGCTGACAGGGCCAATTTGCTTGCATTGTTTCGATGCGCTGGCAGTTCTGGAGGCGCGACCCAGAGTCGAACTGGGCTAGATGGATTTGCAATCCATTGCATAACCGATTTGCTATCGCGCCAGATTTTCTTGACAAAAAAGGGAAGCAGTTAGCTTCCCTTTTTGTTATCTGGAGCGGGAGAAGAGTCTCGAACTCTCGACCTCAACCTTGGCAAGGTTGCGCTCTACCAACTGAGCTACTCCCGCGTTTCAAGCCTCAAATTATAGCGTACTTTTCGGCACCTTACCCAAATCCCCAAATCCGTCAATGCTTGATGGTGCCGCCAATGTCCAGCGTCGGCTTTACGGCTGCAGCCACCACATCAGGAGCCACTGCTGCCGCCACGGGCTCCTCATCAGGCAGCGGCGTGGGCATCCGCTGCAGAGCAATTTCCAGCACTTTGTCAATCCAGCGCACCGGCACAATTTCAAGGCTGTTCTTGACGTTCTCGGGGATTTCCTGCAAGTCCTTGGCGTTTTCTTCGGGGATGATGACGGTCTTGATGCCACCCCGCAGCGCGGCCAGCAGTTTTTCTTTCAATCCGCCGATGCCAGTCACCTCGCCACGCAGAGTGATCTCGCCCGTCATGGCCACATCACCGCGCACGGGAATACCGGTCAGCGCCGATACAAATGCGGTGGTCATGGCCGCGCCGGCGCTTGGGCCATCTTTGGGTGTTGCGCCATCGGGCACGTGGATGTGGATGTCTTTTTTCTCAAACACTTCATCCTTGATGCCGAGCCGACGCGCGCGGCTGCGAACCACCGTGCGCGCGGCCTCAACCGACTCTTTCATCACGTCGCCCAACGAGCCGGTGCGCGTGATCACACCTTTGCCGGGCATGAGCGCCGCTTCAATAGTGAGCAGATCGCCGCCGACTTCAGTCCACGCCAAACCCACCACCTGGCCGACCTGGTTCCCCGCCTCGGCACGGCCGTAATTGAACTTGCGCACTCCCAGGAAATCGTTGAGGTTGTCGCCATTCACCTTGACCTGCGGCGTCATTTTCTTGAGCTGAAGGCCCTTGACGACCTTGCGGCAAATCTTGGAGAGTTCGCGCTCCAGCGAACGCACACCGGCCTCGCGCGTGTAGTAGCGAACAATGTCACGCACCGCCTCTTCGGTGACCAGCAACTCTTCTTCCTTGACGCCATTGTTCTTCAACTGCTTGGGCAGCAGGTACTTGCAGGCGATGCTGGTTTTCTCGTCTTCGGTATAGCCCGACAGGCGGATCACCTCCATGCGGTCCAGCAAGGCGGGCGGAATGTTCATGGAGTTGGACGTCGCGACGAACATCACGTCGCTGAGGTCAAAGTCAACTTCCACGTAATGGTCGCCAAACTTGTGGTTTTGCTCCGGGTCCAGCACCTCCAGCAGCGCACTGGACGGATCACCCCGGAAATCAGTGCCCAGCTTGTCGATTTCATCGAGCAAAAACAGCGGATTGCGTGTACCCACTTTCGCGAGGCTTTGCAGCACCTTGCCCGGCATGGCGCCAATGTAGGTGCGCCGGTGGCCGCGGATCTCTGCCTCGTCGCGCATGCCGCCCAGGGCCATGCGAACGTACTTGCGGCCCGTGGCCTTGGCAATCGACTGGCCTAGCGAAGTCTTGCCCACGCCAGGCGGGCCGACCAGGCACAAAATCGGGGCCTTGACCTTGTCCACGCGCTGCTGCACCGCGAGGTATTCCAGAATGCGGTCCTTGACGCGGTCCAGCCCAAAATGGTCTTCGTTGAGCACTGTTTCAGCGTTGGTCAGGTTGTGCTTTATCTTGGTCTTGGCGGCCCACGGCAGGCCCGCCAACACATCGATATAGTTGCGCACCACCGTGGCCTCAGCTGACATGGGCGACATCAGCTTGAGCTTCTTCATCTCGCCTTCGGCCTTCTTCAATGCCTCTTTTGGCATTTTGGCGGCCTTGATCTTTTTCTCGATCTCGTCGATGTCAGCGCCATCCTCGCCCTCGCCCAGCTCTTTCTGGATCGCCTTGACCTGCTCGTTCAAGTAAAAATCGCGCTGGTTTTTTTCCATCTGCCGCTTGACCCGGCCACGGATTTTCTTGTCGACATTCAGGATATCAACCTCGCGCTCAATCTGCTCAAACAGATTTTCCAGGCGTTCCTTGATGCCCGACAGCCCCAGTACGGCCTGCTTGTTCTCCAGCTTGAGGGGCAAGTGCGCCGCAATCGTGTCGGCCAGCCGACCTGCATCGTCAATGCTGGAAATGGACGTCAAAATCTCGGGCGGGATTTTCTTGTTGAGCTTGACGTACAGGTCAAACTGCTGCATCACGGCCCGGCGCAGGGCTTCAATTTCACTGGATTTGCCACGCGCCTTTTCGACGGCTTCCGGCATCACTTCAATCGGCGTGATGACGGCCGAGAAATGCAGCTCGCCCTCCTCTATGCTGTTGATTGTGGCCCTCTGCTGGCCCTCCACCAGCACTTTGACCGTGCCATCCGGCAACTTGAGCATCTGCAAAATAGTGGAGACGCAGCCCACATCAAACATGTCGGACACGAGTGGATCGTCTTTGGCGGCCGTCTTCTGCGCGACCAGCATGATGCGGCGCTCTGCCTCCATGGCAGCTTCCAGCGCCTTGATGCTCTTGGGCCGGCCCACAAACAGCGGTATCACCATGTGGGGAAACACCACCACGTCGCGCAGGGGCAGCAGCGGCAGGTTGATAGGGATGGCAGGCAGTGGGGGATGACCAGACATGGGGAACCTCTTTCTTTACCTGTTCTCAGGCCTTCTTGGCCACTTCCCGGTACACCAGAAGCGGCGGTTTATTTTCTTCGATGGTGGCTTCATCCACCACCACCTTGTCAACGTTGGAGGTGTTGGGCAACTCGAACATGGTGTCAATCAGCGACAACTCAAGTATCGAGCGCAGGCCCCGGGCGCCGGTCTTGCGTGCCAGCGCTTTCCTGGCAATGGCTTTAAGGGCGGACGGGCGGATTTCGAGGTCCACGCCTTCCATCGCCAACAGCTTGCCGTATTGTTTGACGAGCGCATTTTTGGGCTCTGTCAGGATGCGCACCAGCGCGTCTTCGCTCAACTCCGCCAGCGTGGCCACCACCGGCATGCGCCCTACGAGCTCAGGAATAAGGCCAAACTTGATCAAGTCTTCGGGCTCAACATCCTTGAAAACCTCGGTCAGGCTGCGCTGCGCCTTGCTCTTGACCTTGGCGCCGAAACCGATGCCTGACGACTCCGTGCGGTTGTCAATCACCTTCTCAAGCCCCGAGAACGCACCGCCGCAAATGAACAGGATGTTGGTCGTGTCGATCTGCACAAAATCCTGGTTGGGGTGTTTGCGCCCGCCCTGCGGCGGCACGCTCGCCATGGTGCCTTCGATCAGCTTGAGCAGCGCCTGCTGCACGCCCTCGCCTGACACATCGCGGGTGATGGACGGGTTGTCTGATTTGCGGGATATTTTGTCAATCTCGTCAATGTAGACAATGCCGCGCTGTGCCCGTTCTACTTCGTAGTTGCAGCTTTGCAGCAGCTTGAGGACGATGTTTTCAACGTCTTCGCCCACGTACCCGGCCTCGGTCAAGGTGGTGGCATCGGCCATGACGAAGGGCACATCCAGCATGCGGGCCAGGGTTTGCGCCAGCAGCGTCTTGCCAGAGCCCGTGGGGCCGATCAGCAGGATGTTGCTTTTGGACAGTTCAACGTCGTCTTTTTTCGCTTTTTCCTTGTGGCGAAGGCGCTTGTAGTGGTTGTACACCGCAACCGCCAGCGTGCGCTTGGCAGGCTCCTGCCCAATCACGTAATTGTCAAGATTGGCCTTGATCTCGGAAGGCGTGGGCAGTTCGCCCCGGCCGTCACGCGCATCCACATTGGCAGGCAACTCATCGCGGATAATCTCGTTGCACAGGTCAATGCATTCATCACATACAAATACAGAGGGCCCGGCAATCAGCTTTTTGACCTCATGCTGGCTCTTGCCGCAGAAAGAGCAGTAGAGGGTTTTCTCGCTGGAAGAGCCTTTTTTATCGGCCATGTTTGAAGTGCCTTATTGCGGTAATTACCGGATGATACTCAAATAAAAGCGGTGCTTCCCGTGTTGGGGAAACACCGCTGCGCCGATGCGGGAAAGGCCGAGCCCGGCATGCCGGGCAAAGCGGCTCCCGCCAGCCGTGGCTCAAGGCCGCTTCGAAATCACCTGGTCAATCAGGCCATACTCTTTGGATTCGTTGGCCGACATGTAGAAGTCGCGCTCCATGTCATTTGCAATCTTCTCCACTGGCTGGCCGGTGCGCTCGGCGTACAGCCGATTGAGCTGCTCGCGCGTCTTGAGGATCTCACGGGCGTGAATTTCAATGTCCGTGGCTTTGCCCTGGGTGCCACCCGAGGGTTGATGGATCATGATCTTTGAGTTGGGCAGTGCGAAGCGCTTACCTTTTGCCCCTGCCATCAGTAGGAACGAGCCCATGCTGGCCGCCATACCCATGCACAACGTGGATACCGGGGGTTTGATGAAGTTCATCGTGTCAAAAATCGCCAGCCCAGCGCTGACCGACCCTCCCGGAGAATTTATGTACAAGGAAATGTCCTTGTCTGGGTTTTCGCTTTCCAGGAACAAGAGTTGGGCAACGATGACGTTGGCCATGTAGTCTTCCACAGGCCCGATCAAAAAAACCACCCGCTCCTTCAGGAGGCGCGAGTAAATGTCGTAAGCGCGCTCACCGCGCCCCGACTGCTCAATCACCATGGGCACCAAGCCAAGGGCCTGGGTTTCAGATGCGCTATTTTGGAAGTTCATGTCGTTCTTTCAGTTAAGGCTGCAGAAAATGGGGCGGCAAATCACCGAAAAGCGTTGCCTGTTTTGGACATGGGGCTAATAAGAGGCAACTGCAAGGGCCAAGCCCATTATTTCAATTCTGCCCCATCAACTCATCAAAGCTAATCGCTTTTTCAGTGATTTTGACTTTGCTAAGAATGAACTCGGTCACATTGTTTTCAATCACGACGCCTTCGACTTCGGCCATGCGCTTGTTGTCGCTGTAGTACCAGCGCACCACGTCGGCCGGCTTTTCGTAGCTGGCCGCCAGGTCATCAATATGGGCCTTGATCTGCTCTGGCTTGGCCTGCAGGGCATTGGCGCGCACCAGCTCCGCAACCACCAGGCCCAGGCGCACCCGGCGCTCTGCCTGAGGACGTACCACGTCATCAGGAATCGGTGCCTTGTCGGCATCCTTGACGCCGCGCTGTTTGAGGTCAGCTCGGGCGCTTTCAATCATCCGGTCCACCTCGGACTGCACGGTGGAATTGGGCAAATCAAGTTCCGCCTTCGCAACCAGCGCGTCCATGGCGGCCTGCTTGTTGCGGGCCAGCAGGCGGTTTTTGACTTCGCGGTCCAGGTTTTTGCGGATGTCAGCACGCAAACCATCCACACTGGCGTCTGCAATGCCAAGGGACTTGGCCAGCGCGGGATTCACTTCGGGCAAATGCGCCGCTTCCATTTTTTTCACCGTCACCATGAAATCGGCGGTTTTGCCGGCGACGTCCTTGCCATGGTAGTCAGCGGGAAAAGCGAGCTGGAAGGTCTTGCTTTCGCCAGATTTCATGCCTAGCACGGCTTCTTCAAACTCCTTGAGCATCTGGCCATCGCCAACAATGAACTGGAAGTCTTCGGCCTTGCCACCGGAAAAGGTTTCGCCATCAATCTTGCCTTCGAAGTCGACTGTGACGCGGTCGCCGGTTTGTGCGGCGGCGTCCATGGCACGCTGGGCAAAGGTGCGGCGCTGCTTGCGCAAAACATCCAGCGTTTTGTCGATCGCAGCGTCTCCAACCGAGGCCGAGAGCTTTTCAACTTCTGCGTCGCCAAGGTCGGCAATGCGGACTTCAGGAAACACCTCAAACACGGCATCAAAAGCCATCTCACCATCCGGCGCAGCTTCGCTCTCGGTGATGCGTGGCTGCCCAGCCACACGCAGCTTGGCCTCGTTGGCGGCGTTCGAGAAGGCTTCACCCACCTTGTCGTTCATCACTTCGTAGTGCACCGAGTAGCCGTAGCGCTGGGCCACCACCGCCATCGGCACCTTGCCGGGGCGAAAGCCATCCATCTTGACGGTGCGCGCAAGGCGCTTGAGGCGGGTGTCAACTTCGGACTGGATCGCGCCACGGGGCAGGACCAACGTAATCTTGCGCTCCAGCTTTTCAAGGGTTTCTACAGTAACGGCCATGCTAGGTCTCCAAAATAGTGGGGGACAGGGTTTGTCGTGGTGCGCGGGGGGGGACTCGAACCCCCACACCATTGCTGGCGTCAGGACCTAAACCTGGTGCGTCTACCAATTTCGCCACCCGCGCAAAAAAATAAATGGGGAGGCGTCACACGGACACCCTCCCAGAAATCGGTTAGCCTTCCATTTTAACCTGCTGCGCGCACCTGCTGCGTGCGGTTCATCGCCTCACGCGAAACCAGGCGGCATACATCGCTGGCAAGGCAAGCAGGGTGAGCACGGTCGCCACAATGAGCCCGCCCATGATGGCAACCGCCATCGGGCCCCAGAACACCGATCGCGAAAGCGGAATCATGGCCAGCACGGCCGCAGCGGCAGTCAGCACGATGGGCCGCAGCCGGCGCACGGCGCTCTCCACAATCGCGTCCCAGGTCGGCACACCCGCTGCGCGGTCCTGCTCGATCTGGTCAATCAGGATCACGGAGTTGCGCTGGATCATGCCCATCAGCGCAATCACGCCCAGCAGCGCGACAAATCCAAACGGCCGGTCCAGCAGCAGCAGGGCGCCTGCCACCCCCGCAATTCCCATCGGGCCGGTCAGGAACACCAGCACCGCGCGGCTGAAGCTGTGTAGCTGCAGCATCAGCAGGGTGAACGTGATGAACAGCATGATGGGCACGCCGGCCGCGATGGACGCCGAGCCTTTGCTGCTTTCTTCCACGGCACCCGCAGTCTGGATGCGGTAGCCGCCCATCCCCTGCTGCGCCCACTGCGCCTCAAGCGCCTTCAAGCGGGGGCTCAGCTCAGCTGTCACCGTCGCGCCCTGCATCCCCTCGGCCACGTCGCTCTGCACCGTGATCGCGTAGTCGCGGTTCTCCCGCCACATCACGCCGGACTCCCAGCCAAAGGACGGCTTGGCAATCTGCAACAGGGGAATCGAACGCCCAGACGCCGTGGGCAGGTAGGCATTGGCAATGTCGGTAATGGCGCTGCGCTCCTCCAGAGGCTGGCGCAGCACGATGTCGATCAGCTTGTCGCCCTCACGGAATTGGCCTACCGTGGTGCCCGAAAGTATGGTTTTGGAAGCCTGCGCGATGGACTGGCTGGTCACACCCAGCGCGCGCGCCTTGGACTGGTCAACCTCCAGGCGCAACACTTTGACGAACTCATTCCAGTTGTCGTTGACGCCCCGTGTGTTGGCGCTTTCACGCATGACGGCCTTGACCTCATCGGCCCGCTGGCGCAGCACCGCCGGGTCGCTGCCCACCACACGGAACATCACTGGGTAGGGCACTGGCGGGCCGTTGGGAAGCACCTTTACCCGGCCCCGCACCTCAGGAAATTCCTGCGCCAGCAAGGCCGGCAACTTAATGCGCAGCGTCTCACGCACCTTGAGGTCTTCGGGCAGGATGATGAATTGCGACACGTTGGTCTGCGGGAAGATCACATCCAGCGGAAGGTAGAACCTGGGCACGCCCGAGCCTACCCAGGTGCTTACGCTGGTCACGCCTGCTTCGTCCATCAGCCGTTTTTCGAGGCGCTTGGTGATCCGCTCATTGGCGGCGAAGGAGGTGCCTTCAGGAAACCAGATGTCCATCAGCACCTCGGGCCGGCTGGAATCCGGAAAAAACTGCTGCTGCACGCGCCCCATGCCGACAATGCCCAGCGCGAACGTGCCCAGCGTCAGGGCAATGGTGATCCAGCGGTGCCTGATGCACCAGTTGACCATTTTGCGGAACGTGTTGTAGAAAGCGCTGTCAAAACTCTCGTGCGGCGCCTGTGCCAGGGAGGCTGGCCCGTCGGCGGTTATCCGCACTGTCTGGTCGAACGCGGCCGGTTTTGCAGGCGCAGCAACAATGGCCCCTTCCAGCGGCGGCAAGGCCTTGGCGTGGGCCGGCGTCTTGAGCAGGACGGTCCCAAGGTACGGCACAAAGTACACCGACACAATCCAGCTCAGCACCAGTGCCAGCACGGTGACGGCAAAGATGGCGAAGGTGTATTCGCCAGTCACCGACTTGGCCAGGCCAATCGGCAGAAACCCGGCGGCGGTGATCAGCGTGCCTGTGAGCATCGGCATGGCCGTGATCTCGTAGGCAAATGTGGCGGCGCGGACTTTGTCGTAGCCCTCTTCCATTTTGCGCACCATCATCTCCACCGAAATGATGGCGTCGTCCACCAGCAGGCCCAGCGAGATGATCAGCGAGCCCAGCGATATCTTGTGCAGGCCAATGCCCCAGTAATACATGCCCAGGAAGGTCAACGCCAGCACCAGTGGGATGGTGATGCCCACTACCAGGCCGGGGCGCATATCCACGTAGTAGCGCCGGTACCAGGGCACGTTGCCGCGGCGCCGGTGAAAACCCAGGCTGACAAAACTCACCGCCAGCACAATCACGATGGCCTCGATCAGCACCTGCACGAACTCATTGACCGATGTTGTCACGGCAGTGGGCTGGTCCTGCACCTGCACCAGCCTGATGCCAGCAGGCAGCGACCTCGCAATCTTGTCCGTGGTCACTTTCAGCGATTTTCCCAGCGCAATGATGTCGCCGCCTTTGGCCATGGAGACGCCCAGCGCAATCACGTCGCGGCCCTGGTGGCGCACCTTGACCTCCGCCGGGTCCACATAGCCGCGCTTGATGTCGGCAATGTCGTCAAGCCGCAGCTGGTTGCCCGAGCTGCCACGGATCGGCATGCTTTTGAGCTGCTCAACGCGCTCAAACTGCCCGCCCACGCGCACCTGCAGCACATCCAGTGGCGTCTGCACCGTGCCCGCGCCTTCGACCGCGTTTTGCTGGCCGAGCTGGGCCAGCACCTGGTTCATGTCCAAGCCCAATTGGGCCAGCCTCTTTTGCGAGATTTCAATGTAGAGCTTTTCGTCCTGCACGCCAAACAGCGCCACCTTGTTGACGTCCGGCACACGCAGCAGCTCCTGGCGCACATCGTCGGCAAATCCCTTGACTTCGGCGTTCGAGAAACCATCGGCCTCGAGCGCATAGATGACGCCGTAGACGTCGCCAAAATCGTCGTTGAAAAACGGGCCCTGCACGCCTGCGGGCAACGTCAGCCGCATGTCGCCTACTTTTTTTCGGACGAGGTACCAGGTGTTGGGCACTTCGGACGCCTTGGATGAATCCTTGATCTGGAAGATGACCGTGGACTCGCCGGGCTTGGAATAGCTGCGTATCTTGTCGGCATAGGGCACCTCCTGCAGCGTGCGCTCGATCTTGTCGGTCACCTGCTCGGCCACCTGCTGTGCCGTGGCGCCGGGCCACACCGTGCGCACCACCATCACGCGGAAGGCAAATGGCGGGTCTTCATCCTGGCCCAACTGGAAATAGGCCGCAAAGCCGAGCACCATGAGCACAATCATCATGTAGCGGGTCAACGCCGGATGCAGCAGCGCCCACCGCGAGAGGTTGAAACTCTCTTTGGGTTGAGGTGTTGTCATCCCAACCTCACCTGGAAGCCGGCCGGGCGGGTTTGGGCGCGGCCACAGCTGCACCAGCACCTGGCGCGGCTGGCGCGGCTGGCGCTAGTGTATCAATAGCGCTTTGTGCTTTATTATCGGGGTCTACAGCCGGTTTCTCCTTATATATGGTGACTTTTTGACCGGCTTGCAGCACATGCACGCCCGCCACCACCACCAGCATTCCGGGCGCCAGGCCGCTGGCAATCACGGCGTCATTGCCATCGGCCGTGGGCACTTCCACTGGCTGCGAGCGCACCGTCATGCTGGCGGGGTCAAGCACCCATACGGCGGTGGTCTTGCCATCCTGCTTGAGCGCGCTCGTTGGCAGTTTGATGACCTGCATGCCGGAGCGCGCGAACACCTGCGGCGAGACGTAGACCGTGGCGCCCAGCGCAGGAGCATCCCTGGCATCCCTTGCGTCCAGCGCCACCTTGACCTGGTAAGTGCGCGTGACCGGGTCGGCACTGGCCGCCACTTCGCGCACCGTGCCCTTCAACGCGGCTCCGGCTGACCAGGTGCGCACCGCCACCGGGGCCCCAATCTTGACCATGGCCACGCGGTCTTCTGGCACCGCGAACACCACATCGCGCGGCCCGTCCTGCGCGATTCGGAACACTGTGGTGCCGGCTGCGACCACCTGCCCCCGCTCGGCCTCCACCGCCACCACCACACCCGATACATCGGCCAGCAGGTTGGTGTAAGCGGCCTGGTTGCGCTGCGATGAGAGCTGCGCCTGGGCCTGGTCAAGTTGCGCCTGTGCCGCCTTGAGCGTGGTATCGCGGCGCTCCACCTCGGCGCCGCTGATGAAATTCTGGTCTTTCAGTTCCTTGAAGCGCTTGTAATCGGCATCCGCCAGATTGCGGTTGGTGGCGGCCGCTGCCACCTGGGCTCTGGCCGCATCGGCGGCAAGGCGGTAGTCCTGCGCATCAAGCTGGGCCAGAAGCTGCCCGGCCTTGACACGCTGCCCGGCGTCCACCGGGCGCTGGATGATCTTGCCAGCCACCCGAAAACCCAGCCGGGACTCAACCCGAGCCCGCACCTCACCTGCAAACTCGGCCCCAGACTGAATGTTTTGCACGCCCACCGTCACCACCTTGACCGCACGCACCGGCTCTTCGGTGGGCACAGGCTTGGAGCAGGCAACCAGCAGCACGGACAGTGCCGCGCAACCAGCAGCCGCAATAAGCCGGACAGAGCCAGAGGAGGGGAAGGACGGTCTCGCAGCCATGCCAAAGGAAGAAGTTTGATGTGCAGGAAGGAAACTGTGACGCGACAAGGCACACGGCTGTGTAGGCATGGCGAACCCAAAAAAAAACCCTGGAGAAGGGCAGACCAAAAATAGAAAGCAAGGCAGACCGCTGCAAGCCAATGACCCACCGGCGGGAGCACAACCGATTATCAAAGCGAAACGCCCTCTATCGCCAAGGGTAACATCCGTGCAGCTTTCATGGTCCCCGCAAATCAGATCATGGCTCTGCCAGCGCATACCTTTAGCCTATCTCCCTTTTTATTGCGCCGACTGCATCCCAATGAATGCCCACACCCTCCACTACGAGAATTTTCCGGTCGCCTCATGGCTGTGCCCGGCCCGGCTGCGTCCGCCTGTCGCGGCGATTTATGCCTTTGCGCGCACTGCCGACGACATTGCCGATGAGGGCGACGCCCCAGCCCACCAACGGCTGGCCGACCTGGCTGCTATGCGCTCTGACCTGCTGGCCGCAAGCGCCGGCCGCAGTGGCAGCGGCCGCTGGCCGCAGGTGTTCACTGCGCTTGGCGCAATGATCGCGGCATTCCATTTGCCCGTTGGCCTGTTGGCAGACCTGCTGGATGCGTTTGAGCAGGATGTTGTAAAAACCCGCGATGGCGCGGGCTACGAGACGCGCGCCGAGCTGCTGGACTACTGCCGCCGCTCGGCCAACCCGGTGGGCCGTCTGGTGCTGCACCTGTATGGCGTGACAGATACGGCATCGCATCACATGAGCGACAGCATTTGCACCGCGCTGCAGCTCATCAATTTCTGGCAAGACCTGGGGCTGGACATTGCACGCGGGCGCTACTACCTGCCGCGTCAAGACTGCGCAGCCCACGGCGTCAGCCAGGCTGAATTGAAGGCTTTGCGCCAGACCGAAAATACTACTAAATTAATAGCTAATCATGCACGTCAGGCAAGGGCTACCATGCTAAATGGCTCCCAATTGGTAAAAAAAGTGCCGGGCCGGGCGGGTTGGGAGCTGCGCCTCGTGGTTCAGGGCGGCCTGCGCATTCTGGACAAGATTGAAGCCATGGACTTCGCCACGCTCAACGCCCGGCCCAAACTCACGGCGCGGGATGTCCCAGTGATGCTTTTCAGGGCGACTCTGATGTGATTAACGCGCAAATGCGATGACAATCAGCGGCAATGACAATCACCGC
The DNA here is from genome assembly GCA_025358555.1 of Rhodoferax sp. GTDB lineage: Bacteria > Pseudomonadota > Gammaproteobacteria > Burkholderiales > Burkholderiaceae_C > JANYCG01. The sequence continues at coordinate 7,251 of JANYJD010000030.1, read as the reverse complement.
ATGACGCCCGAGCAATATGTCCAGCAAAAGGCCGCTGCCTCGGGCAGCAGCTTCTACTACGCTTTTCTATTTCTGCCCCGGCCCAGGCGCGCCGCCATCACCGCGTTTTATGCTTTTTGCCGCGAGGTGGACGACGTGGTGGATGACATGGTGGACCCCAGCGTGGCGGCAACCAAACTCGCCTGGTGGCAGGCCGAGGTGGGCAAGGCGTTTGGCGGCAACCCCAGCCACCCCGTGATGAAAGCGCTGATGCCTTTGGCTGGCGACTACGGCATTGGGCAGCGGCACCTGCACGCCATCATCGAAGGCTGCCAGATGGACCTGGCGCAAACGCGGTATCTTGATTTTGCCGCCCTGCAGCGCTATTGCCACTTGGTGGCCGGCGTGGTGGGCGAAGTTGCGGCCCGCATCTTTGGCCAGACCCAACCGCAGACCACAGCCTACGCCCACACGCTGGGCCAGGCCCTGCAACTCACCAACATCATCCGCGACGTGGGTGAAGACGCGCTGCGCGGCCGCATTTACCTGCCCGTCAATGAATTGCAGCAATTTGATGTGAAAGCGCATGAGGTGCTCAAACGCAGCTACTCAGACCGTTTCACCGCGCTGATGACATTCCAGGCCGCCCGCGCGCACCAGCTGTACAACGACGCCTTCGCCATGTTGCCCGCCGCTGACCGCCGCGCCCAAAAGCCCGGTCTGATGATGGCCAGCATCTACCGCACGCTGCTGCGCGAAATCGAACGCGACAACTTCCAGGTGCTGCACCAGCGCGTCAGCCTTACGCCTCTGCGCAAGTTCTGGCTGGCGTGGCGGGTGCAGGCATTGGGTATATGACCCCCACGCTTTTCACTTCGTGTAATACGCTGCCCCCCGAGGGGGCTAATTTTTCTCGGGGCGGCCCGTCGAAAAATTGCCAAGTGTTCACGCTCGCGTCGGTACCTGAACCAAGTGTTCACGCTCGCGTGGGTACCTGAAGTATGAGAGTCGCCATCATAGGGGCCGGGTGGGCTGGCATGGCGGCTGCGGTGCAGGTCACGCAGTCCGGGCATCATGCTATTGTTTTTGAGGCATCGCGTTCTTTTGGGGGAAGAGCCAGAGCGGTTACTGAAACTTTGCCCGATGGTTCGGAGGTGGTGCTTGACAATGGCCAGCACATTCTCATTGGCGCCTACACCGAGACCCTGGGGCTGATGCGCCAAGTTGGCGTCAACCCCGATGATGCCCTCATGCGCTTGCCGCTGACGCTGAAATTCCCGGACGGCGCAGGCCTTCAGTTTGCGCGCTGGCCCGCGCCGCTGGATGCGCTTGGCGGCATTTTGGGCGCCACAGGCTGGCGCGCCGCTGACAAAGCCTCGCTTCTGCTGGCCGCCACAGGCTGGCGACTTCGCGGATTCAAATGCGACAAAACCCACACCGTTGCCCAAGTTTGCAAGGGCCTGACGCCACGCCTGATGGCCGAGCTGATTGAGCCACTGTGTGTGTCTGCGCTCAATACACCGACCACGCGGGCCAGTGGCCAGGTTTTCCTGCGGGTGATGCGGGACGCCCTGTTTGGCGTGCCGGGCTGCTCAGACCTGCTGCTGCCCCGGGTTGACTTGTCACAGCTGTTTCCACAGGCAGCAGCGGGCTGGATTGCGCGGCACAGCGAAGAGCAACGCGACCAGGATGGCTGGCCAACAGGGGGCAGCAAACTCAGTCTGGGCCACCGGGTGCATACGGTCGAGTTTGACAAGCGCACCGGCCTGTGGGAGGTGGAACAGGAAGGGTATGAGGCCGTCATTCTTGCAGTTTCACCGTCAGAAGCAGTCCGGGCCCTTACCTATTCTAATTTGTTCGCTACTCAAAATGTAGCAAACGAAGTAGCGCAATGGGTGCAGGCCACAGATGCCTTGCGCTTTGAAGCCATCACCACGGTGTACGCCTGGGGCCAGGGAGCCCGCCTGCCCCAACCGATGCTCACATTGCGAAGCAACGTAAAAAAATCAGCACCCGCCCAGTTTGTGTTTGACCGTGGACAGCTTGGCGGCCCGCCTGGCCTGCTCGCCTTTGTGGTGAGCGCCAGCACGGGCGAGCGCGAGTCCCTCCAGGCGCAGGTGCTGGCGCAGGCCAGCCGGCAACTGGGGCTGACGCTGCAGCGGGTTCAAACCATCACCGAGAAACACGCCACATTTGCCTGCACGCCGGGCCTGGTGCGCCCGTCAGCGCACATAACGCGCGGCCTCCTGGCCTGTGGTGATTACATTGATGGGCCCTACCCCGCCACGCTGGAAGGCGCGGTGCGCAGCGGCATTGCAGCAGCGCAAGCCGCAACCCGCCATGCCAGACCGCTGCCCGGGCCACAGCGTTACCCAGACGGGCATTTTGACCTATGACCATTCGCCCAATGAACCGTGGCCAACGCCTGGCCCTGCTGTTGATGCTGACTTTGCTGGCCGCCGCTGGCGCGTGGAGTGTGGCGCGCTTTGTCAGCCCGTCGCCACCGCGCACGCTGACCCTGAGCACGGGCACCGCGGACGGCGCCTACCACCAGTTTGGGCTCAAGTACCAGGCCATCTTGAAGGAGAGCGGCGTCTCGCTGGTACTGGCACCCTCCAGTGGCTCGGTTGAAAACCTCAAGCGGCTCGGCGATGGCAGTGCCTCTGTGGGTTTCGTCCAGGGCGGTTTGGGGTTGCTGGCGCTGGACCCGCTCAAGGGCGCGTCCGACACCAACCTGCGGTCGCTGGCAACAGTGGCGTTTGAGCCGGTCTGGATCTTTTCGCGCAAGCTTGATTTGTCCAGTGGCCTGAGCGCGCTGGTGGGCAAGCGGATTGCCGTTGGCGCGGCCGACAGCGGCAACTACACAGTGGCAACCAGCCTGCTTGCTACTTACGGCGTACTGAATGCCAAGGGCGCGCCGGTGGCCACACTACCTGGAAACTCCTCTGGCCAATCGTCCGGTGCCACACAGCTGATTCTGGAAGGCGGCATGGCCGCTGCGGCGAAGTTGCAGACTGGGCAGGCGGACGCGGTCATCCTGGTGGCTGCACCGCAAGCGCAGGCGGTTGCGCTGCTGCTGCAAGACGCCACGGTTGAGCTTGCCTCGCTGCGCCATGTGGAAGGCCTGGCACGCCGGTTTCCGTACTTCCAGGTAGTCAGCCTGAAACGCGGGTCGATCGATCCGCAACGCAATTTGCCTTTGAAAGACATCGCCATGATCGCCACCACGGCCAACCTGGTGGCGCCAGAAGACCTGCACCCGGCGCTGGCCTATTTGCTGCTGGACGCCGCCCGCCAAATCCACAGCCGCCCCAGCCTGGTCAGCCGCGCAGGCGACTTCCCCAGCCCCCAAGGCACAGACTTTCCGCTGGCACAAGAAGCCGAGCGCTATTTCAAGAATGGCCGCCCATTTTTGCAGCGCTACCTGCCTTTCTGGCTGGCCAATTTTGTAGAGCGCCTGATCCTGGTGCTGGTACCGCTGGTTGCCGTGCTGGTGCCGGTGTTCAAGTTTCTGCCGTCGCTGCTGGATTGGCGCCAGCAAAACAAGCTTTTTCGCCACTATGGCGAGTTGAAATTCCTTGAGGGCGACATGTCGTCGCGCGTGTTCAGTGCGGATGAAACCAAGGCCGCGTTCGCCCAGCTTGTCCGCATGGAGCGCGACATCATTGCCAACAAATTTGCGCTTGATTTCTCTGACCGGGTGTTCACGCTGCGCCAGCACGTTGACTATGTGCGAGAAAAACTGGAGGCGCAGGCAAATTCAGGCATGGGCGCGGTCACAACAGCGGTCACAACACCGCGCACAGTTGCCCCAGATCCGACACGGTAAGGTGCGGCATGGCCTGGTGCGGCCAATCATGCTGGCCGCGGTTCACCCACACCGTTTGCATGCCCGCGTCCAGCCCTCCGAGCACGTCAAGCGCGGCATCATCGCCCACGTGCAGCACCTCACTGGGCGCGACCCCGGCAGCGGCAGCGGCGGCATGGAAAATCCGCCGGTCCGGCTTGCCCACGCCAAACTCATGGGCGCTGATGCTGGCATGGAAATGCGCGCCAATGCCAACCCGGTGCACATCCGCATTGCCGTTGGACACCGCCACCAAGGGGAAGCGCCGCGCCAAAAATTCCAGCGACGGCAGCACATCGGCAAACAGGTCCACCTTCATGCGGTGCTCAAAAAAAACCTCAAAGGCCGGGTCGGCCAGCCGTGCGTCTTCATTGCAGCGGTTCAGCGCCAGGCGGATCAACTCGCAGCGCACCGAGCTCATGTCATGGGCAATCCCGGGGCGTGTGCGCAGCACCTGGTCGCGCAGTTTGAGGCGCATCACCGGGTCAGCCACCAGTGCTGCGGCAGCGGGTGCGCGCTTGCCGAGCCACTGGTTCAACGCCAGCTCGGCCCGCTCGATGGTGGGCCAGATGGGCCACAGGGTATCGTCCAGGTCGAGGGTTATTGCCCTGATTTTTGAAATTTGCAGCATAAGTGCGTGAGAATAACGCATGCCTTTTTTCAAACCCGCCCAGTTTGCTGCGGAACCCCCCTTTACCCACGGTCAAGCCCCCAAAACAGCGGTTTTGTTTTGCAATCTGGGCACCCCCGATGCACCCACCCCGGCGGCGGTGCGGCGCTTTCTGGCCGAGTTTTTAAGCGACTCGCGCGTGGTGGAGATACCCAAACTGCTTTGGACCCTGATCCTGCACGGCCTGGTGCTGCGCGTGCGCCCCGCACGGTCCGCCGCAAAATACGCCAGCATCTGGACGGCCGAAGGCTCACCGCTGAAACGGTGGACTGAAAAGCAGGCGCTGCTGTTGCAGGGCTGGCTGGGCCAGCGCGGGCACCACATCAAGGTGCACCACGCCATGCGCTACGGCAGCACATCCATCGCCTCGCAGCTCGACATGCTGAAAGACCAGGGTGTGACACGGGTGCTGATTTTGCCGGCTTACCCGCAGTACTCCGCCACCACCACCGCCAGCATTTTTGACGCCGTATATGCCTGGGCGGGCCGCACGCGGCTCATTCCCGAGCTGCGCTTTGTCAACCGTTACCACGATGATGCCGGCTACATCGCCGCGCTGGCCGGCAACGTCAAAAAGCACTGGCTGGCCAATGGCAAACCCGACCAGCTGGTGATGAGTTTTCACGGCGTGCCCGAGCGCACGCTGCATCTGGGGGACCCCTACCACTGCGAGTGTTTCAAGACCGCGCGGCTGCTGGCCGAACACTTGGGTCTGGCCAAAGACCAGTACAAGGTCACGTTCCAGTCACGCCTGGGCCGAGCCAAGTGGCTGCAACCTTACACCGAGCCCACGCTGATCGCCATGGGCCAGGCGGGTGTAAGCCGGGTCGATGTGATCTGCCCCGGCTTCAACTGCGATGGCCTCGAAACGCTGGAAGAAATTGACCAGGAGGGCCGTGCGGCGTTTTTGGCGGCGGGCGGCAAGGAGTTTCATTACATCCCGTGCCTGAACGATGGCGATGCCTGGATCACCGCGTTGTGCAACATCACGGCGCAGCATCTGGCGGGTTGGCCGACGCTAGCCGCGCCCGATGCAAAAGCGCTGGCTGAATCAAAGGCTGCCGCGATTGCCCTGGGGGCGGAACTGTAGCGCGAGTGGTAGTGCGGGTGGTAGTGCACGTGTTAGCCGAGCCTGCTTGCGTCTGACGAGTCAGACGCGCGCCGCAGCAGGGCCGTACCCCCATCGGGCTGCCCTGCAAACTTCTGGCCGTACATTCTGCGGTCGGCCTTCTTCAGCAGGGATTCGGCGTCATCGCCGTCATCGGGAAACAACGCTTCACCGACCGAGCCGCCAAAGTCGGTGTCAGCCAGAGACTCGTTGCCAAGGGCGAGCAACGGCTCTTTTAGCGCAGCCTGAATTTGCTGGCGCACGCGCTCCAGGTTGTCGCGGTTCTCCACCCGTTCCAGAAGAATCACAAACTCATCGCCTGACAAACGGGCCACCAGGTCCTGGGCGCGCACGGTGCGCCGCAAGCGCTGTGCGATCTCGATCAGCACCCGGTCACCCACGCTGTGGCCAAACTGGTCATTGATGAGCTTGAAGCGGTTCAGGTCGATGAACAGCACGGCAAATCCACTCTCGCCGGACCCGGCAGGCGCGCTTGCTTCCTTTGCCGCTTGCAAGGCCTGCCTGATTTTCTGGCGCAGGCGCAACATGAAGGCTTCCCGATTGGCCAAGCCGGTCAGGCCATCGGTTTGCAGGCGCTGCTGCATGGTCTCAAAACTCCTGGCGAGCTGGCCGATTTCATCGGGCCGCTGGACGCCGACCGGCCAGTCAAGCTGCCCATCGCCGACCCGCAATGCGGCTTCTGACAGGTGCTTGAGGTCCCGCGCCACCCAGCCGAGGATGCGCGTGCCAAGGGCGATGGCCACCAGCGCTGCCAGCGCACTGAGCACCGCAGTGCGGACCAGGTTTTCCGTCACGCCGGTCATGAAATCGCTGCGCGGCATGGCGACCACGGTGATCCATTCCAGTCCGGCGTCATCCTTGATGCGGTCAAAGGCGGCGTGGATCATCTGCCCGTTTGAAAGCGGGAAATTCAGCTCCTGCGCGCCAGCTGCGGCAGTTTGCGCGGCCATGCGCACACGGACTTCTGCGTAGACCGCCGCAACCGTTGGGCTTTCGCTGTCAGCCGCGCTGATGCGTATCTTGCGGCCATCCGGCAATGCCTTGATGTTGGGGCCCGCCGATGATGCAATCAGTTGTCCATCCGGCTCCACGATGAAAGCCAGGCCATTTTGCGAGACGCGCTGCCGACGGACAAAGTCATTCTCCGCCCGCAGCTTCACATCGGTGGCAACCACACCTTCAAACTCGCCCCCCCGCCCCAGGACGCGGCGCGCCCGTGTGGCCACTAGGTCGTTGGTGCTGAAATCAATGTAGACGGCGGTCCATGTTTGGGCGCTCGCGGCAGCGGCGGCCCTGTACCACGGACGCTCACGTGGATCGAACAGCTTGGCCTCGCGCGAGGCAAGCACCGGCTCTCCGCTGATGCCGGTGAAGCGGTAGAAGGCGCGCGGGTCCTCCGCTTTGAGCTTGATGCGCAGCTCACCCTCAGTTAGCGAATGCCGGTAGACCCCGAAAGCCTGGCCCAGTCGGTTGCCAAAATACACGTAAGAGAGCGTTAACAAATAACATGATCAATTTTAACTTGATCGAATGCAATAGTTCCAGTCGCCACGGAAGTTGTCACGCTCAATTTTGATGGCATCGAAGTCTTCATCAGGAACGATGGTCCCTTTGGGATAGTCAGCG
>JANYJD010000363.1 GCA_025358555.1 Rhodoferax sp. | reverse complement strand
AAGGCCCGGGTGACGCAAGAAGCCGAGCCGATGCTGGCCAAGGGCGGCTTCTTCGCATCCAACACGTCCACCCTGCCTATCAGCGGGCTGGCCAAAGCATCGGCCAAGCCCGAGAAATTCATTGGCATCCACTTCTTCAGCCCGGTGGACAAGATGAAGCTGGTTGAGATCATCCGTGGCAAACAGACGGATGACGAGACCGTGGCCCGCGCTTTTGACTACGTGCAGGCGATTGGCAAAATCCCGATTGTGGTGAACGACTCGCACGGCTTTTTCACCAGCCGCGTGTTCGGCACGTTTGTGATGGAGGGCACGGCCATGCTGAGCGAGGGCATTCCCGCCGCAGCCATTGAAAACGCGGGCGTCCAGTGCGGCATGCCGGTGGGGCCGCTGGCGGTGATTGACGAGACATCGCTTAACTTGAGCGTGCACGTGATGGACCAGACGCGCAAAGACTTTGAAGCCGAAGGCAAGCCCTACAAGGCGACGCCAGGCCAGTTGCTGATCGAGAAAATGGTGAAGGAGCTCAAGCGCCCAGGCCGCGCAGGCGGCGGCGGTTTTTACGACTACCCCAGCAAGGACGATGCAAAAAAGGGTGCGAAAAAATCTCTGTGGCCGCAACTGCAGCCGCTGTTTGAAAAGTCAGATGCAGCATGGAGCATCACCGACCTGAAAGACCGCTTGCTGTACCGCCAGGCCGTTGAAACCGCGCGCTGTTTGAGCGAAAACGTATTGACGACCGTGCATGATGCCAACATTGGCAGCATCTTTGGCATCGGCTTTCCGGCCTGGACCGGCGGCGCCATGCAGTTCATCTACGGCATGGGCATTGACGCGTTTGTGAAGCGCGCAAACGAGTTGGCAAGCAAGTTTGGCGACGGGTTTGCGCTGACGGCCGACGTGAAGGATGCCATTGCGCGCCACCAGCCGGTTTATTGAAGCATTCAAGCTCTGCCAAAAGTAAAAAAAGCCTGCGCCATCCCTGGCGCAGGCCTGCAAGCTGACTGACCTCGTGGTCAGCTGGCTTGGGTTACAGCCGCAGACCCGCCTTGCGCAACAGCTCGATGGTGAAATCAGCGGTCAATTGATGGGCATACGGCGTGGGGTGCACGCTGTCTGCAAACGCGTACTTGCTGGTGTCGCCGGCAATCAGCGTCCTGGCAGTGCAAATAATTGAACTGCCGACTGTATCGCCAGGCGCGCTGAAGGCATCCGGTCCGCAAATGGGACGTGCAACATTCGTGTAACCCGCGCCGGCCGGGTTGGCCGCAATTGCCTGGCCTCGTGCAAAGTCGTCAAACAGGTAGATGCCAGCCACACCCGCCAAACCCTGCGCTAGCTGGGTATTGAAGGCTGTCACCATCGCTGTCGACAGCTGCTTGGTTCCCGCGTCAAACGTCGCACCCAAAGGCGTATTGTTGAGGTCGACCAGATTGCGCACCACAACGTACTTGGCGCCTTTGCCGACAATCAACGCCTTGACGTAGCTGGCCAGTTCCGCCCCGGCTTGCCCCATGCCGGCCACTGCCGCCGCCGCTGCCGCGTTGGCTGCCGCAGCACCACCGCCCTGCACGGTCGCGATGGTGGCTGCCGACCAGCCGGCAATGGTGCCAGCACCGGCTGCTGCCGCACCGCCGCCCGCAGCAACACCCACGGCGCCAAGCTGCATGAAGAAGTCATTGCCGCCGCCATTGACCGTGACCAGTTCGCTGCCGGCAAACGTGCCGACTTTGGTGATGTGACGGTTGACCTGGTTTAGGATGGAATCAGCAATCAAGCCCAGGTTGACCTGGTTGTAAGGCGCTTTCTGCAGCGCAACCCCATTCGGGCCTGACCCATTGAACGTGACGCGGCTGCTGCCCTGTGCGTAGTTGTTGCACGCCGCAAAGTTGACCACAGCAGCACCCGTCACGCCATTGTTGGGCAGCAGACCGGTCTGCGCGGGGCACTGCGCCGGTGCGCCCAGAGAGACTGCCAAAGCCTCGGTCCAGACCTTGTCGTTTTTGTCGGCAGCGCTGTTGACGGTGAACTTGCCGCCACCCAGTTGCGCGATGGTTCCTACGCGGTAGGTGCCGGCGTCACTGATGCTGTCGCCAAAAGACACCACCGACGAGAACGACAGCTTGGGATCGTCACCGCCGCCGCAGGCTGCCACCAACGCGGCCACTGCAAGGCTGGTAAGCACAAATTTGAAATTTCTCATGGATATCTCCCAAAAAATGAATGTTGAAAACGAATGTTTGCCCGACACGTCTTTGCCGGAGCACGCATGTTAAGTCCAAGCCCAGCTGGCGGCGTTGCGGGTTAACACTGACCAAGCACCCGCTGGCACCCGGCCAGCGGCCCTCAATGCGGCGTCGATTGGGCCAGCGCAGCCAGTTGTGACTTCTGCACTTTCCCCAAAGCGGTCTTGGGCAGCGAATTCACGAACAGCACGCGCCGGGGATGTTTGAAGCGGGCGAGCTTGCCGTCGAACAGCTTCCGCACTGCGGCAGCATCCAGCGCTGCGCCGGGCTTTTTCACCACCACGGCCACCGCCACCTCACCCCACTTGTCATCCGGCTGCCCGATCACCGCTGCTTCCAGAATCAGCGGGCAATCGGCCAGCACGTTTTCAATCTCTGCCGGGTAGATGTTCTCGCCGCCCGAGATGATCATGTCTTTGGACCGGCCCACCACCCAGTAGAAGCCGTCTTCGTCGCGACGCGCCAGATCACCCGTGCGGAACCAGCCGTCCTGGAAGGCCGGGTTCGCCGGGTCATTCCAGTAATGGCACATGACATTGGGGGCACGTATCCAGAGCTCGCCGACCATGCCAGGGGCTACGTTCTGGCCCGTCGAGCCTGGCACCGCCGCCTCTGCATTCGCATCCACCAGCCTCACATGGACGTTCAACCCCGCCCTGCCTGCACTTCCCGCACGCTGCATCGCGTCTTCACGCTTGAGGTAGATTGACACCGGGCCGGTTTCCGTCGCGCCATAGACCTGGCACACCGGGACACCGCGCCCATGGAAGACCGCAATCTGCGACGCCGCAATGCTGGATGAGCCGGCATTCAGCAGCCTGAGCGACGACAGGTCGGTGTCCGCAAAATTGGGGTGATCAATCACCGCGCGCAGGGTGGCGGGCACCACCAGCGACATGCTGGGGCGGCGCGCCTGCACGTCGGCCAGCCACGCGCCTGCATCAAATCGGGCATGCAGCGTGACGGCCGCGCCCGCAAACAGGGCGGGCAGAGTCTGGATGCACAGGCCACCTACATGGAACAGGGGCAGCACGGTGAGTACATGGTCATCGCCGGTGAATGCGTGCGCATCGCCCGAGATGGCGCAATTGGCGATCAGCCCGGCCTGCGTGTGCAATGCGCCTTTGGGTTTGCCGGTGGTTCCGGAGGTGTAGACGAGCAGCACTGGGGAAGCGCTGGCGCCCGCTAGCCGGGGGCTGTCGTGAGTGGGGGCAAAGGTGCCAGCATTGGCCTGGAACAATGCTGCGTCAACGACTTTGCAATGGGTTGTGCTGGCGTGGGCGGCAGGCAGCGCATCTGCAACCGTCGCGTGGTGCGCATCGGCCACGATCAGGGACACGCCTGCGTGCGCCAGAATCGCCTCCAGCTCGGCCTCGGCCAAGCGGAAATTGAGCGGCAGCAAAATCGCGCCCAGACGGGCCAGCGCAAACAGCAGAACGAGCTGCGCAGGATCGTTCAAACCCAGCCAGGCCACGCGGTGACCGGCTTTAACGCCCTGCCCCACCAACGTGGCCGTGGCGGCTTCAATGCGTTGCCAGAGCTGCCGGTAGCTTATGTCGTCGCCCGCGAAATGCAGTGCCGTCTTGTGTGGCGTGCGCAGCGCGTATCCCGCAATGACGTCGGCCAGGCTCAGGTCGCACACCAGGTCGGTCATGGGCATACAGCTTATAAAACGTCTGGCTCATCCTGCTCGCCCGCTTCATACAGGCACTCGCGCCCCAAGCGGTCAATGCACAGCTCGGCCGTCCACGGCAGCATCAGCGAGCCACAGCGCGAGTCGCGGTACAGGCGCTCCAGCGGCAGGGTTTTGAGCATCGATTGCCCGCCGCAGGTGCGCACGGCAAGGCGACAAATCTCGTTGGCGTTTTCCATGATGGTGTAGTGCGCGGCATACAACCCGAGGCGAATCTCTTTGGAAGGATCCACCCGCGCGGCTCGTGCATTTTGCAAAAAGATGGCGCGGGTCTGCTCCAGCCTGACCTTCATCTCGGCCACGGCAATTTGCTTGGTCGGGTACATGCGGCGCTTAACGGGCGGCGTGTTGGGAACCTCGCCGCGCAGATATTGAACGGTGAAGTCATAGGCTGCCTGAGCAATCCCCATGTAGGTGGGCGAGAGCGTGGCAAACATGTGCGGCCAGCGCACTGCCGCCTGGGCGTAAATGCCCTCAGGAATCAGCCGTTCGATCTCGGGCACAAACACGTCCTTGAAAATCAGCGTGCGCGATACCGTGCCGCGCATGCCCAACGGGTCCCAGTCACCGGTGACCGTGACGCCTGGCAGGGTTCGGTCCACCGCCAGATAGAGCGAATCGCGCTGCGTGGCGCCGGGCTTGTCCAGCGTGCACAAAATGCCGTAGTAGTCTGCCGCCCCAGACAGCGATGCAAATATCTTCTTGCCGTTAATGACATAGCCGCCCTCCACTTTTTTGGCCAGTGTGCCGAACGGCGCTTTGCCAGCCGCTGCCGCACCGCCTTCGGAAAATGGCTGGGAGTAAATCTTGCCCTCATCGACGACGCGCTTGCAATGCACGGCGCGGTGCAACTCATGGTCGGCGCGCTGGTCCGGCGTCATGTCCAGGTCATCCGCAATGAAGCCGGTCCACATGGTGGAACTCACATGCATGTTGAGGGTGAGCGCGGTGGCACCGCAGTGGCGGCCAATCTCGGCAGCGGTCATCACATAGGTGGCAAAGTCTGCACCCCAGCCGCCATGCTGCTCGGGCACGCAGATTTTGAGCAGGCCCGCCGCGCGCATGTCGGCGTAGTTCTCAAACGGGAAAACGGCGTTGCGATCAATCTCAAAAGCACGCGGTGCAAATTTGTTTTTGCCCAAATCTGCTGCGATGGCCACAAGCTCTTTCTGCTTGGGTGTGAGCTCGGTATAGTCGCCGGCGATGCCGGGGGGAACGTAGCGTCTGGCGGGTGACACGGGGCGGGGCGCAGCGGATGCCGATGCGGGAGTCACTTTCGGTGCGAGTGACCCGGTTGAGGCGGGAGATTCAAGGGTTTCAGACATCGTGTGTCTCCTCAGGTCGGAAAATGCTGTTTCAAAAATTTCAGGACGGCAGAATTGAACTCATCGGGCTGTTCCATGCTGCCGAGGTGGCCCACGCCCGGCAGGCACGCGTACTCGGCACCTGTGATGCGCGCTGCCATCTTTTCCATCACCAGCGGCGCGGCGTTTTTGTCCAGCTCGCACGCCAGGCACAGTGTGGGTACCTTGATGTGGGGCAGGTTGTCCAGCCGGTTGAATGACACGATGGCCGAGAGCGCGGCGCGGTAGGTGGCCTCTGGCACGCCACTCATCAACGCCACTGCAGCGGCCATGTCAATGTTTGAAGCACCCGGTGCAAACATGAGGCGCACCAGCTCTGGTGCCAGGCCTGCCATGCCTGCCCCTGCATCCAGCGGCGCAAACCGCGACTGCAAAAACTGCTGCTGCCAGTCACCATCCGGTTTGCCAAACGCGGGCGACGTGGCAAACAGAATCAGACCATGAATGTTGCAGGGCTCCAGAGCAACCGCTTCCTGCGCAATCATGCCGCCCATGCTGTGGCCCAGCACCACATTGCGCCCCGCGCCCACGTGTGCAATGACCCTGTGCAGCGCGCGGGCCAACTCAAGCGTGGTGTACGGCTCAACCAGAGCTGAGCCGCCGTAGCCGGGCGCGTTCCAGGCAATCGCCCGGTAGCCGTGGCTGGCCAATGCGGGCAGCGTCTGCGTCCAGGCCTGTCGGCCACCGCCCACCCCGTGCAGCAGGAAGACGGCGGTGTCGCCAGTTCCTTGCTCTGAATAGTTGGGCAGTGTCATGGTGAATAGAGTCCTGCGCTACTTCAAATCACCACACAACTGGCCGGCATCCACCATGGTCTCGCCATCCAGCAGGACCGTGCAGCCTTTCAAAGGCAAATCAAAATGCCCCAGCGTGTGCCGCCCAGCCACTTCATTGGCCCCGGTGGAATACAAAAAGTTGCCTGCAAAGGCGCGCAGCTCGGTGCCGTTGAAATCGTTCTTGTCATAAAACGCCATAGAGTCCCAGCGCGCCTGCGGGTTCATGCCCCAGCCCACGTGCGACACCGCATAGGCCTCGGCATCGCCCCAGGCGGCAAAGTAGCTGCGCATCAAATCGGCGTCCAGGCCGTGGCCTGCGATATGGGTGACAAAGTCGTTGGCAATGGTCAGCGCCACAGGCTTTTCCAGATAGCGCTTGAAGGTCAGGTTGACATCGCCCTCATTCATCACTAGCGTGCCATTGACGCTGCCATTGGCCGGAAACGCCAGACACAGGCCGCCTGGCCAGTGCGAGATGCTGCCCGGCCGCACGGTGTAGCCCCAGCCGCCACCCACACGCGCGTCCGCCAGGCTGATGGCGAGGTCAGTGCCCGCAGCAGACGTCACCCGCATCAGCTTGGCGTTCTTCAGGCGCTTCATGCCTGCCTTCACCTTGGGCTCCAACGCAGCGTTGGGCACACAGCGCTCCAGCACCTCGGGGTGTTCGTTGGAGACCATTAACACGCGCGCGCCACCAGCCAGAATCTGCGGCAATTCGGGCGCATGAAGCAAACCCTCCACCGTCATGTCTGCTACAAATACAGAAGCTGACAATGCATGTATGACGGGGGCTATGGCCTGAATTGAGTCTGAAGCGCCGGTGGAGCGAACCGGCACCGGCGCTGTCAGCTTGGGGCTGGTCAAAACCACGTGGAAGGCGCGCGCACCCAAGCGTGCCAGTGCCAGCTCGGCCAGTTGCACGTTGACAGGGCGCGACTGTGTCTCCGACAGAATCGCAGCCGTGTCGCCTGGCTTTACGCCGCACAGCGCAAAGGCTTCGGCGAAGCAGTCGATCCATCGGGCTTCAATGCGTTGTTGGAGCATCGGGTTCTTTCAATTTCTGATGTCTGGAGTTGCGATAAAAGATGTCGTGCAAGCCGCCATAAAACCTGCTCTACAGCCGCGACCCCAGCGCAAAATACCCACCCGCATGGAACAGCAGCGGGGCCGTGTCGGCACTGGTGAAGCTCTCCACCTCGGCAATGAAAAGGCAGTGGTCCCCCGCCATCTGGCGCGACACCGTGCGGCATTCAAACCAGGCCGCTGCGCCATGGATCAACGGCAGCCCGTGCTGGTTTTGCGCATAGTCCACACCCTCAAACCTGTTTTGCCCATGCGACGCAAACTGGCGCGACACCTCCACCTGCGCCTCGGCCAGCACGCTCACCACAAAGCGCTCGGCCGCATCAAACGCCGGCAGGCTGGGGGACGAGACCCGCAGCGCCCATGTGATCAGCGGCGGCGCAAGCGACAGCGCGCCAAACGAATTGGCCGTCAACCCCACCAGATGGCCGTCTGCAGCGCGGGTGGCGATCACGGTCACACCCGTGCCGAACTGGCCCAGGCAATGGCGCAAGGCTTTCGCATCGATGGACCGGATGGATGGCGGGGCACCGACCAGAGTTGGAGCCTCAGCCTGTAACTGCTGCTGTGATTCAGGGGTTGCTAAAACGCGCATGCGTCGGATAATATATGAAAATTCATGCAAAAACAAGTTCATCACGTGCCGCCCGCCAAACTGAACCGCCGCCCCGCGAGCTTCATTGACGGCTACCTGTCGTATCTGCTTTCGCGGGCAGCGCACACGGTCTACCGGGAGTTTCACGCCACGGTGCAAGCCGCTGACTTGACCTCGCTCCAATGGCGGGTGCTGGCCACGCTGTCCGACGGCGACGGCCTGACGATTGGCGACCTGGCGCGCGAGGTGTTGACCCAACAGCCGACGCTGACCAAGCTGGTGCAGCGTATGGAAAAAGCCGGCTGGGTGCGCCGGGGCGCCGACCCGCTGGATGCGCGGCGCACGCTGGTGTTTGAGACTGCGCAAGGCCGCACCGTTGTGGCGGGGCTGCTCAAGCAGGCCAAGAAACATGAAGCGCAGTTGCTCTCGGCCTTCAGCGCACGCGACGTGACGGCGCTGAAGAACATCCTGCAAGCATTGATCAGCCGGGGCGATGGCGATGGCGATGGCGGCGGCAACGCGCAAACTGCGAACCTGCGCCGGCCAAGATCTGAATCAGTCTCGGTCGCAAAACAAGCGGCGGTACAGCCCACGGTCACCCTGCGCAGCCCCCAACCCGGCGACATGGGGTGGGTGGTGCAGCAGCACGGGGAAATTTACGCGCGGGAGTACGGCTGGAACGCCGGCTTTGAAGCCCTGGTGGCCGACATCATGGCGAAGAGCCTGCGCCACTGGCAGCCCGCGTGGGAGCGCTGCTGGATGGCTGAGGTCAGCGGCCAGCGCGTGGGTTCGGCGTTTGTCGTGCGCAAGTCCAAAACCGTGGCGCAACTGCGCATGCTGATCTTGACGCCAGACGCGCGCGGCGTGGGCCTGGGCGCGCGCCTGACGGATGAATGCATCGCCTTTGCGCGCAGCAAGGGCTACAAGAAAATGGTGCTGTGGACCAATAGCTGCCTTACCGCAGCGCGAGGCATCTACGCCAAACGCGGCTTCAAGCTCGTCAAAAGCGAAGCCTATGAAGGGTTTGGGCAAAAAGACCTGGTGAGTGAAACCTGGGAACTGACGCTTTGAACCTTGCCCTGCCGGCCGCAGCGGCAACCGGGGTGCAGGTGGGCGCGGCCTTTGTGGCATCGCGCATGGTGGTGGCCGACGTACCGCCGCTCACATTGGCCATGACGCGCTACGCCATCGGCCTGTTATGCCTGCTTCCTTTCATTTTCCGGCCTTTTGGGCCTCTAGCCCCCGACCATAGTGCATGAACAGCTATTAAATATGTAGCGTTCTCAGACGACACGCCCACCCGCGTGACCGTCTTTTTGGCGCTTAACCCAGTCACTGCGGGCATTTTGGGGAGTTTGTTGCTGCATGAAACTTCAGATGCCTGGATGCTGGATGCTGGGTGCGACAGGGCTGATCGTTGTGGGTCTTTGGCTGGCGACACGAGAGCCAAGCAAGGCGTAGTAGGATGACATCGCTCTGACGCCAGCGATTTCCCGAAACGTTGAAAGCCGTCAGGAGCGCAACTGGAGGCTCAACATGAACCGAAGATCTCTTGCACTCACCAGTGCGTTGACCGCATTGCTGGCACCCCTCTTGGCTCATGCCCAGGATGCCTATCCTTCACGCCCTATCAAGGTGATCGTGCCCTATCCCGCTGGCGGCGTGGTGGACGTGCAGGCCCGCGCGCTCACGCAAAGCCTGGCCACCGAACTGGGCCAGGCGATTGTGGTGGAGGCGCGGCCTGGTGCCAATGGCAACATTGCAGCCGAAGCCGTTGCCCGCTCACCGGCAGATGGCTACACGCTTATTGTGTCGGCGTCCTTCATGATCAACAACCCGATGCA
This sequence comes from Rhodoferax sp., assembly GCA_025358555.1. Taxonomy (GTDB): domain Bacteria; phylum Pseudomonadota; class Gammaproteobacteria; order Burkholderiales; family Burkholderiaceae_C; genus JANYCG01. Next base: position 46,359 of record JANYJD010000363.1, on the reverse strand, counting down.
GGAAGCCAATCTGCGTTGGGCACCCAAGGATTTTGTGCCGGTCAGCCGGTTCTCGATGTCACCGAGCTACCTGTGCGTGCCCATGTCGTCCCCGGCCCTCACGGTCAAGGAATTTGTCGAGCTTGCCGCCAAGGCAAAGCCTACGCTCCAGTACGGCGACGGCGGCGGCGGCACGCCGCAAACGATGGCCACCGAGATCCTCAAGTCGGTCGCCAAAATCCAGATGGAAGCCATCAGCTACAAAGGTGCGCCGCCCATGATGGTGGACCTGATCAACGGCATTTTTGCGGTCGCCGTGATTCCGTCGAGTGTGGCCTACCCGCAGATCAAGGCGGGCAAGGTTCGCGCCCTGGCCAACACCAGCTCGAAACGGTCTACCCAATTGCCCGATGTGCCGACCATGGCCGAGTCTGGTTTTCCCGAGGTAACGGTGACTTCCTGGTATGGCCTGCATGCACCAGCGGGCACACCGGCGGACGTGTTGAAAAAGCTGGATGCCGCCATCCAGTCTGCGGCCAGCCGTGCCGAGGTCAAAGAGCGCCTGATGGCTGCCGGTGGCGAGTCGTCTTACCTGAACATCAGCGACTTCACCGGCTTCCTGCGCACCGACACGCAGAGCTGGGAACGCATCAACAAAACACTCACCAAGTGAAGCAACAGAGACTGTCCCCATGAGCACCACCCGTTCTCCCCAGGAATTGAAAGCGCTTGTGCGGCAGGCGCGGGAATTCATCGACGACGTGGTGATCCCGCGCGAGGATTTGTCGCAGGCCAAAAACCGTGACTACCTGCTGAGCACTGGCAAGGAATTGCGGGCGCTGGCCACGGCCCAGGGCCTGACCTCACCCCGCAGCGCTGCGGCAGATGGCGGCTTGGGCTTGTCGTGGGAAGAATGCTGTGCCTACCTGGAGGTGGCCGGGCGCAGTTTTCTCGGGCCCACGGCCTTGCAGTGCGCGGCACCGGGCCAGCCTGACATTGTCTTGTTGCAGGCGCTGGCAAATGACAACCAGCGCGAGCGCTTTCTGCAGCCGCTGGTGGCGGGCGACAAGCGCTCCTGCTTTGCCATGACGGAGCCTGCACCGGGCGTCGGATCAGACCCGCGCATGCTGCTGACCCGCGCCACACGCACCGACAGCGGCTGGACGCTGGATGGGCATAAGTGGTTCGCATCAAACGGTGCCATCGCGGACTTCGCCATCGTGGTGGCCCGAGCCGATGCGGGTGTGTCGCTGTTTCTGGTCGATACCAGCACGCCCGGTTTTGAGGTGCTGCGCGATGTGCCCACGATGGAGCCGTTCGACTTGGGCGGCCACGCCGAAATTCGCCTGAACCAATGCAAAGTGTCGGCGGACGCACTGCTGGGAGAAGAAGGCCGGGGCCTGGACTATGCCCAGCTCCGGCTGGAAGGCGCGCGCCTGTTTCACTGCATGCGGCTCATCGGGCTGTCTTCACGGGCCATGCATCTGGCGCAAGCGTATGCCAGCAAGCGCACGTCTCACGGCGCGCTGTTGTCTGAGCATCAGATGGTTCAGGCCATGGTGGCCGATGCCCATATCGAATTGCATGCCGCACGCCTGATGACGGTTGACACGGCGCGCAGGCTGGATGCGGGTGAGTCCCTGCGCCATCACTCCTCCATGGCCAAGGTGTTTGTGTCCGAAGCGGTCAACCGGGTGGCGGATTCGGCTGTGCAGATCACCGGTGCGTTGGGCATCTCGGAAGACTGGCCGCTGTCGATGATCCAGCGGTTTTTAAGGCCGTTCAGGATTTACGACGGCGCATCAGAGGTTCATCGGTCTGCGATTGCACGGCGCGTGTTCAAGCAGCAGCTTGACGCCTGATTGCGCCAGGTCCAGCTCTAACCAGCGTAGACCCCTGAAGCCGTCTCCCCGCCCCGCCCGGTCCAGTTGGTATGAAAATATTTGCCGCGTGGCTGGTCAATGCGCTCGTACTGGTGCGCGCCGAAGAAATCGCGCTGCGCTTGCAGCAGGTTGGCGGGCAGGTTGGCGCAGCGGTAGCCGTCGTAGTAGGCCAGTGCGGACGACATAGCGGGCATGGGGGTGCCGTGTTGGAGGGCTTGCACGAGGACGTTGCGCAGGGACTGCTGCGCCGTGCCGATTGTTTGCGTGAAAAACGGGTCCAGCAGCAGGTTGGCAAGCGCCGGGTTGGCGTCAAACGCCTGCTTGATCTTGATCAAAAATGCCGAGCGGATGATGCAGCCGCCGCGCCACAGCATGGCGATGCCGCCATAGTTCAGCGTCCAGCCAAAATGCTCTGCTGCCGCCCGCAGCAACTGGTAACCCTGGGTGTACGAGATGATTTTTGCAGCGTACAGCGCGTGGCCGATGTCATTGATGAAGCCTTGTCGCGCCCCCGCAAAAACGGGGCTAGGCCCGGCCAGCGTTTTGGATGCCAGCACGCGCTCGTCTTTCATGGACGACAGCACCCGGGCAAAGACCGATTCAGTGATGAGCGTTAGCGGAACGGCCATGTCCAGCGCCAGGTTCACCGTCCATTTGCCGGTGCCTTTTTGGCCCGCCTTGTCGAGGATTTTGTCGACCAGCGGCAGGCCGTCTTCGTCGTGGGTGGCCAGGATGTCGCGGGTGATCTCAACAAGAAAGCTTTTGAGTTCGCCTTCGGCCCATGAGCTGAACACAGAGTGCATCTCGGCGGCCGTCATGCCCAGCACGTTGCGCATCACGTCATACGCTTCGCAAATCAGCTGCATGTCGCCGTATTCAATGCCGTTGTGGACCATTTTTACGAAGTGGCCTGCGCCATCTGCGCCAATCCAGTCGCAGCAGGGCACGCCGCCATTCACGTCAATATCGACTTTGGCTGCGATGGCCTGAAAGATCGGCTTGATGTGCGGCCATGCGGCGCCCGAGCCACCCGGCATGATGCACGGCCCCAGCAGCGCGCCCTCTTCGCCGCCCGACACCCCCGCGCCGACGTACAGCAGGCCACGCGCTTCCAGCATCTTGAGTCGCCGCGTGGTGTCGGCAAAGTGCGAGTTACCGCCGTCGATGAGGATGTCGCCTTTGGCAAGCAGAGGAGCCAGCGCCGCGATGATGTCGTCCACGGGCTTGCCGGCGGGCACCATCAGCATGATTTTTCTGGCGACTGTCGAAGTTTTAGCCAGCGACTCCACCAGCGCCTGGAGTGAATGGCAGCCAATGATCGGCTTGCCACCCGTTCGTCCTGCACTGCCCCGGCCCGAAGTGAACTTGTCAACCCGTTCGTTTGAAATGTCGAACACTGACACAGCGAAGCCCTTGCTGGCGATGTTGAGCGCCAGGTTTTCACCCATCAAGCCGATGCCGATGAGTCCGATGTCTGCCTGGGATTGAGAGGGCATGGCGGTTTCCTGTGGGGTGTACGGTATTGGCGATTGATAGGCTCGCCTGAGATTAACCCATTGTGATGGGCCTGGCAGTGACTGTCTTGCATTGACGGGCTGGCCGGGACACGCCCACGGGATATCGCTGGAATCCCTATAGCGGCTTGCAACTGCGACCACACGGCGATAATTCGACCATGCCCGTCACCGCCCTTGCAGACCCTGCGGCCACCCCGCCCTCGCCCTGCCCTCGCCCCACCTCCCTCAGCGATTTGTTCTGGTCATTCACCTGGCTGGCGTTACAAGGATTTGGCGGCGTGCTCGCCGTGGCACAGCGCGAACTGGTGGAGAAGAAAGGCTGGCTCACGCGTGACGCGTTTGTGGAAGACTGGGCTGTGGCGCAAATATTGCCCGGCCCGAATGTGGTCAACCTCTGCCTGATGATGGGCGACCGCTACTTTGGTCTGCGCGGCGCGCTGGTTGCGCTGGCGGGCATTTTGGCTTTTCCGCTGCTGCTGGTGCTGGTGCTCGCGGCTGCATTTGCGGGCATCGCCGACCTGCCTGCAGCGCAGGGCGCGTTGCGCGGCATGGGCGCGGTGGCGGCAGGGCTGATCACCGCTACCGGGCTTAAGCTGATCAGCGCTTTGCGCTCAAATACCATGGGAGCCGTTGTCTGCTATGCGCTATCAGCTACTACATTCATAGCTATAGCGCTGCTGAGGCTGCGTCTGGCCTGGGTGCTGCTGCTGGTGGGCGCCCTGGCCTGCACATGGGCTTACCGGCAGTTGGGCAGCGCCCGCGCGCTGCATCGGCGGCCCTGACCGATGATCCTGATGATGCGGTGTCCTACGCCACGACTGCCATGTTGACTATTTCATTAACCGCTACGGACTGGCTGGCGCTGCTCACGCATTTCATGTCGCTCTCGTTGTTGGCAGTGGGCGGGGCCATCACGGTCGCGCCCGACATGCACCGCTACCTGGTGGACGAGGCGCATTGGCTCAGCGACGCGCAGTTCACCTCCAGCATCGCGCTGGCGCAGGCCGCGCCCGGCCCCAACGTGCTGTTCATTGCGCTGATGGGCTGGAACATCGGGCTCAACGCGGCAGGCGGCATTGGCGCGGGTCCGCAGGCCTGGGGCATGGCGCTGATGGGCACGACCATTGCCATGACTGGGATCCTGTTGCCCAGCACCACGCTGACCTTCATGGCCGCGCGCTGGGGCCACCGCAACCGCGATCTGCGGGCAGTGCGCGCCTTCAAGCAGGGCATGGCCCCCATCGTGATTGCGCTGTTGGTCTCCACCGGCTGGGTACTGGCCAGCGCGCATGGCAACCCCAAAACAGACTGGCCCCTGTGGCTGCTAACCGCCGTCAGCACCGTGCTGGTGTGGCGCACGAAAATTCACCTGCTGTGGCTGCTGGGGGTGGGGGCGGTGCTGGGCGGGATGGGGTGGGTTTGACCGGCTGAGTCAGGCTTGCTTGTGCGCTGGTAGAAAACAACGCCCACCCGCGCTACATGCTGACGTAATTCCAAACTATCCAGACTGTCAAACAGCGACAGGTCTATCTCATAAGGCAGCAGCAACTCGTCCAGGGCGTCGGCAATCGTAGCGCCCTGCGGGGCCGTGAGAGACTCACCGTACAGCGTCAAGTCGATGTCTGACGCGGGTTTGAAATTGCCTTTTGCCCGCGACCCGTAAAGCACTGCCCGCTCGATGGCGGGGTATGCCGAGAAAACTGCGCAAATTTTCCCAACGGTACTTTCGCTCAGGCCGTATTTCATATTGCTGCGCACCTTGTTGCCTGACGTTACGCGTCCGGATCGGGTTGGGAGTCCAGGGCAGCGAAGGTGTCAGCCAGCGCGGCAAAGGCCGGGTAAAAACGCCGCAAAATATCATTCGCAATGCCCTCGGCCAGTTCAATGTTGTAGGTGTGCGACGTCTGGTTGCGTGCCTTGATCATGTCCATCCAGGCCTCCCCGTCGGCAATCAGGCTGCTTTTAAAAGCTTGCCTAGTGGCATTTTTCGAGCCGATGATGCCGACAAAGCCTTGCTCTTCCAAATAGTCTTTCAACACATTCCAGGCCAGTTCGTGCGTGAACTCAAAGCCCTGAATCAGGCCCTGCTGCTCGAGCTTTGACAAGGCGCGGGTTTGAGCCAGCTGCGCCGCGTCAGCCAGCGTGTGCAGCGCCTTGCAGTAATTGTGAAAGCGCTGCTTCCAGCGAATGTCCTGGATCATTTCCTCTCCCATCTCGATTGCCTGAATTGGCGAGGGTTATACCAAACTAGCTTCATTCAGCGCGGGGGATCAGCGCGGGGGACTAGCGCGGGCTCTCAAAAAACACATAGTTCGACGCGTAATCGCTGATCTCAAAATAAACCTTTTTCTCACCTGGGTCGGCAATCATGTTCAGGTTTTCATCGAGCACGCCATAGCCAAAACGGTAGGGGCGCGGTTTGTTGTCGTCGGTGCCCATGGCGGTGGAGAGTTTGTCGATTTTCAGGAAGCGGCGCACCAACTTGTCGCCTGCGTAGATTTCCAGAACGCCATTCGTGCCGGTCCAGTTCTGGATGTCGCGGCTGATCTTGTTTTGCTGCTCCTGGGTGCAGCCTGCAAGCAGAAATACAGAGACAAATAAGGCTGTAGCCCTTTTCCCTATTGCATAAGTCGCTATAGTTTTGGATTTTTCCATGGGATACCTCACGTTGTAGGCCAATTGTTGAAAGACTGTCGGGGGTCACTGAAAGCCGCGCTGGCGCACCGCCTCATACAGGCACACGCCGCTGGCGACCGACACGTTCAGGCTCTCCACTGCGCCCTGCATCGGGATGTTGACAAGCTCGTCGCAGGTTTTGGCGGTGAGCTGGCGCATGCCGTCGCCTTCTGCGCCCAGCACCAGCGCGACCGGGCCTTTCAGGTCGGCCTGGTACAGGGTTTTGGTGGCAGCGTCGCTGGTGCCGATGATCCAGATGTTGCGCTCTTTCAATTCATTCAAAGTGCGCGCCAGGTTCGTCACCATGAAATACGGCACGGTCTCGGCCGCGCCGCTGGCCACCTTGGCCACTGTGGCGTTGATGCCTGCCGCGTGGTCTTTGGGCGCGATCACCGCGTGCACGCCCGCGCCATCGGCCACGCGCAGACAGGCACCCAGGTTGTGCGGGTCAGTGATGCCGTCCAGCACCAGAATTAGCGGCGAGACTCGTTGAGCCTCGGGCAGTTCTGCATTGGCCGCTTCCAGGTTCTCCAGCAGTTCATCCAGCGACGTGACTTGCGCAATCGCTTTCACGCGAGCCACCACGCCCTGGTGCCCATGGCTGCCGCACAGTTTGGACAATTGCAGGCCGTCAGCCTCGATCAGCCGAACCTTCGCTTCTGCAGCGCGGTCGATGAAGGAGCGCATTCGCGCGTCGCGGCGCGACGATTCAAAATGGATTTCAATGACAGACTCGGGCGCGGTTTTCAAGCGCACCCCGATGGCGTGAAAGCCGAACAGGGTTTTGGGGGAGGACATACCCCGATTATCGCGGCAAGAATACGCTATATTAAATATAGCTGACTACGCATATGGAACAGGGGCCTTGTGCCTATTTGACTGGAAAAATTGATTGAAATGGGGCTTGCGGCGCGTTTCAACTCCGGATTGCCATCCGTCCTGTGCCACTGGCTTTGCCCGCCTCCGCCCCGTTGCGCTTGCTGGCGACCGCCAGACCGATCAAGGCCAAGACCAGCAGCGCCAGGCTGCCGGGTTCTGGCACCAGGAAGCCGCGGATTTCGCCGCCGGGGAAGAGTGTGGTGTGAATGTTGAGATAGGACTCGCCGAGAACCATTCCGGCGAACAATGCGGCTTCTGCACCAGCGGTAGTGCCGCCATTTGCAGTGATAAAGGCCGGGTTGAATGATGCTGCCAGGGTTGTGTTGAAAAGCTCGGTGAATGAACCCGAAGTGACTCCCAGGGGAAACAGGGGGAAACTGGGGGTTTCAGTCGCCACGCCGACTGTGCCAACTTTTGGCGTCGCAGTGCAGCAATGAATATGGGACGCCGTGGTGGTGCCTAACAAGCCCGAGAAAGTGACCGAAACACTCAAAGTGTGCGCTGCGGAGTCGAAAATCACCGTCGCAAAACCGGTGCCGGGCGAGGCGTTCACCGGCACCTCGCTGGGCCCATTGAGAACCGCCGTAAAGGTAACTGGGGCCGCTTGGGCCACCGGAACTGCCAGAATTGCAGCGGCAAATACCAAGGGCAGCAGGAATTTTTTCATGGTGGGATCTCCTTCAGGGTTGTTGCTTTGGGACTGAAATGAACCGGATTGCACGAAGCAACTGTCTACATGCATAAATCATTCCATCGGCGCTTCATTTGAACGAACGCCTTGCTGGGCGTGGCTTGGCGGCCGGTTGCCACCACCTGCGCCATTGACTCAACGAACCCCTATGTAAAAAAATCCGACGCACAATTTGTAACTGGAAAACGGATGCGAGCAGCGGCTATCCCGCTGCCCACTGCCGGTTTTCCAGTACGTTCACGATGTGCTGCGCAGCACGCAAGGCCCCGTCAGTTTCTACTGGGCGATAGGCAATGGCAGCGTGCATGGCGGCAAGCGCACGGTCGGCAAGCTCGTTGGGGCCGAGCTCGGCAAATCTCACGGAGCAGTCTGCGCAGTAGTTGTGCAGCCGGTTGCGCACGTGGATGCATTGCTCAAAGTGGCGCTCCAGCGGAAAACTCAAAAACCGCCTGCGCGTGGCGACAAGCTCCATGCAGGTGCTCAAGCCGCCCTGCACCAGTGCCAGGTCAGAGCATGCCAGGTGCTCAAACAGGTTGTGGACGTAGGGGCGCACTTCCAGGCCCTCGTGCTCGGGGAAGGCCTCGGCTGCCAGCCGGGGGCCGGCTACCAGGATCATGCGCAGCTCGGGCAACTGTTTTTTCATGCGGGGAAACGCGGCGGCAATCCGCTGCAGCAATGGCCGTCCGACGGCGGTGCCACCAATGGAGGCAATCACCAGCTTTTCATCAAGACGGTAGCTGTGTTTGGCGCGCAGCCGCTCCGTGTCGGCCAAGGTGGCGGGATCAAAAGGCAAGGCATAGCCGCTGAAGCAAAAGTTTTTCTGCGTCCAGTCAGCGATATTGGGCAGGCCTGCGCCAAAGGTTTGATCCGGAAGGTCTTCCGGGTTGCCAACGAAGATCGAGCGGTCGCGAATCCATGGGTAACGCGCAACGTGTTCGATGTCATCTGCATTGCGGTCGGCGCACAGGTGCTGTTCGCGTTCATCGTCACTCATGGGCAGGCAGCCGACAAAGTCGGTGAGGAACACAAACGGCTGGCGCTTTAGCTCCGGGTTCTCATGGTAAAAATAGTCCACGTCCCAGGCCTCGTCGCCCACCACGATGTCGTAGCTCTCGCTTTCCACCACATCGGCAAAGACCATGAAATTGCGCGCCATGATTTCATCCATGGTGCGCAGCGCAAAAAACGCATGCAGATCATGTTCGCCCGCGACCGATTCAAAATGGCGGCTCTCGTTGGCCAGACGCGAAGCCATCGGGTGCAGCCTTTCACCCTCATTAACCAAGTAACGCGCAGCCGGGTCCGCTGTGAACCAGTCGATCTCAAGCTCGGGCCGCAACTTGCGCATCTCGCGGGCAATGGCCAGATCGCGCTGCACGTGGCCCAGGCCGATCGGGCTTGAAATGAACAGCGCCCTGGGCTTGCGCGCCATGCCGCGAATCCATTGACGGTCAAGCCGGGGCGGTTGCGCAAAATCGCGCACGGCGCGGTTGAACGCCACCGGGTCACGGACCATGGGCAGGTGCCCACCGCCGCCAATGGTCAGCATCGTGGCGCCGGGCACGAGGTCGGCAATCTCGCGTCCCTTCGCGTACGGCACCCGCTGGTCGCCGTCGCCGTGGATGACCAGCGTGGGGCAGCGCACGCGTGCGGCAAGTTCCCGCACGTCATGGCCAATCCAGCCGGCGCGGGTCATCGCCACTACGTCGTCCGTTGACGCGCAGCTGAAATGCACGCCGTCTTCAATCGCCTTGGTGGAGTGCGGCTCGGTGAACAGCGACGACCAGAACCGGTCCAGGTGTTTTGGCCACTCGGACCGCATCTGGCCGAGTGACTTGGCAACCGCTTCCTGGGCCGCAGCTCCATTGGCCGTCGAGTCGGCAAATCCGCCGACGATGACAAGGCGGGTCACGCGCTGGGGCTGCTCCGCTGCGAAGCGCAGCGCCAGCAAGGTGTTGAACGACACGGCAATGAGCGTCGTCTCGTCAACCCCCAGATGGTCAAGCACTGCGCAGAAATGCGACAGGTACTGGTCCAGCCTATAAGCCCGCGGCGACGTGGGCCGGTCAGACTTGCCCGTGCCTGGCAAGTCCATCACCAGTACGCGAAACTGCGTGGACAGGTAGGGCACGTTGGCCTTGAACGAAGAGGCCGTGGCAATCTGATTCAGGGGCGCAAAACACAGCCAGGGGCCGACTTCGCCAAAGACGCCGTACCAGAGCTTCACGCCGCCGGTTTCAACGTACCCCTCCTGTTGCGGGGTCAATGTCTCGAATGGGTAGGGCTCTGGCAGGGTTCCGGGCGGCGGCAGCGCGCCGACTACAAGCCGGATACGTTCGGGCAAGCCATTTGCAGCAGGGTTCATCTTCATGCTCCTCGTGCGATGTATGTGACCTATGAGGCGGGTGGGCGTTTGCGCTTGACAGGCGCTGGTTGCTGGCGCTTCTCCATCAACTGAAGCAACGACAGCATTGCGCCCAGCGCCTCCTGATGATGGCCGTCCGCCTCAGCCACGCCCAGCGCCATTTCGGCTTCCATGCCAACCCAGAAGCAGCCAATCATGGTGGAGATGGCCTGCGCCGAAATCGACAGGTCAAGACCGTGCTCGGCAATGGCGTCCTGTACCGCCGCGTCAACCACCCTCCGCCAGGCGAGAAACCGGGGCAGGTAGCCAGCACGCAGGACAGGGTCGGAGAAACTCGCCGCCATCAGCTCCATCACCAGCTTCACGAAGCCGGAGCGGATGTCTTCTTCATAGAAATCGCAGGCCTTGCGCCATTTGGCGCTAACCGTGTCCGGTTGCGCGTACATGGTTTCCTGGCGCGCCAGCAGGCGGCGGTTGGCCCGGTCAAGGACCTCCAGCACCAGTTGCTGCTTGTTGCGGAAGTGGTAGTTGATCAAGGCGTGGTTCACGCCAGCCTCCCGGGCGATCTCCCGAATGTTGAGTTGTGAGTACCCGTCGCTGGCCACGCGTCGAAAGGTGGCGTCGAGGATGGCCTCACGGGTGTTCAGGCCGTCGGTGCGCTTGGGTCTTGGGGCAGGTTTGGCGGCCGTCACGACCTGAGTCGGCTGCGTTTGCAGCTGAGCTGTAGGCCCGAGCTTACTGTTTTTAACAATTGATTTAACCATTTGTTCAAAGTATAGCCGGATTCCAAGTTTATCCACTTGTTTTAAACAAATGTTTAAATTAAAGTTGATCCCATGGTGGTCGGGTCAGCCCAATTCCTGGGTTGGCTTCACTTCCATTCAAGGCGCGTCGCCTTTCGACGCAGTTCAACATCGGGAGTCATCATGAGATTCATTTATGCCGGGTATGCAGCCATTGCCTACATCATTTTCCTGGGATCGTTTCTGTACGCCGTCGCATTTGTCGGGAACATTCCATGGGTCCCCAAGACGATTGATTCAGGGCCGGTCGGCCCGGTTGCTCAGGGCTTGATCGTCAATCTGCTCGTGCTGGGTGCATTTGCCATCCAGCACAGTGTGATGGCACGGCCCGCATTCAAGCGCTGGTGGGGCCAGTTCGTCCCGCAGCCGATGGAGCGAAGCACCTACGTGCTGTTGGCCAGCCTGCTGCTGATCCTGCTGTTTGTGGTGTGGCAACCGTTTCCACAAGCGATCTGGACGGTAGAGAACCCTGTGGCTCGCGCACTGCTGACTGGCTTGTACTGGGTAGGCTGGCTGACCGTGCTTTGTTCCACCTTCATGATCAACCACTTCGAGCTGTTCGGTCTGAAGCAAGCCATCGCCCGGCATGTGGCCGCCACCACGCCTCCTTCACTCACCACGCGCTACCTGTACCAGTTCGTGCGCCATCCAATCATGTTGGGATTCATCATTGCCTTCTGGGCAACGCCCGTCATGAGCCAGGGGCACTTGCTGTTTGCCGTGATGACGACCGCGTACATTTTCATCGGCATTGCATTGGAGGAGCACGATATGACCGCGGTTTTCGGCGGGGTGTACCGGGCATACCGGGCGCGCGTGCCGATGATTTTTCCGTTCAAGTTTGGCAAGCGCGCAAAAGCGGGTTCGTCAACCGGGTATGCCGAAGAGTGAATGGGCATGGATTGCACAGAGCCCCACGGGCAATCCTGCTGATTGTTGGCGGCGGCATCGGTGGCGTGATTGGGCTGCATTACGCCAAAAAAGCAGGCCTGGAAGTGCTGCTGTTTGAGAAGCAAAGTGTTGTCGGCGGTCTGTGGGCGCAGTTGCCAGCCTGGCAGGACATCCAGATCAATCAGAACGACTGGACGCTGGGCAACCTGCCCATCACGGGAACAACCCAGGCCAGCATTGCCAAAAACGTTCAGGCGTGGGTCGACAAATTCGACCTGGCCCCGTTGATTCGCTTGAACAGTCGGGTAGAAAAAGCGCAGGCGACTCCGCAGGGATGGACCGTGTCGACACCCGACCATGTGTACTCTTGCCGCTTCCTGCTTGCCGCAACCGGTGTTCACAACCGGGCGTTCATTCCAAATATTGAAAGGCTGCGGTCAAACGTACGGAGATGCATTCTTCGGCGTTGCATGACCCTGGCGCACTCACTGGCCGGGATGTGGTCGTTGTTGGCGGCGGCGCGTCCGCCTTCGACTTGCTCGAGCTGTGTTTGCAGTACGAGGCCCGAAAAGTCGTTTGGGTGTACCGTTCTGTGAAATGGATGGTGCCAACCCGCAAACCCAAACACTTGGCAGGAGACCTGAGGGGTTTGTCAAAAAATCAAATGCTTGGGGTTTCCGTCGATCAGATGAATGAGGATATCAACGCCGACCTGCGCGGGCGCTATGAAAAGTTTGGGTTGCTGGATCTGTTGCCGCAGGGCAACTTTGACCTTCGGTGCCACCAGTTGATCCCGGGGCGCTGCGGCATGATCGCCAACTTCGCGGGCATCGAGCGCCATCGCAGCGAGATCGTGCGGTTGTCTGATGGAACGGTGCAACTGGCGTCAGGCGCAGGGTTTGGTGCCGACTTGGTGCTGTGGGGAACAGGTTACGAAGTAGACCTCGGCTATTTTGACCTACCTGCCCTCGCCCAAAACCGACATGCCACCGCACTGGCCGCTCGCTGTGGTTCACTGTTTCGCTCCCTTGACGCAGCCAACCTGTTTCTCCTTGCACCGAGCCTGATGGAGACCACGAGCACCTCGCCCTGGGCCTACGCACACGCCTGCCGAACGATCATGTCCCACATCTGCGGCAAGGCCGAACTAACTTGCGAGCCCGTGGTAGGACACCGGAATTATTTCGAGCTGGCGAAGTTTTTGGCAACCTGCGATCCTGAGAATTACCCGCCTGATACCTGGTTCGCCTACTATCGAGACCTGGCTCTGAAACATCCTGATGGACGGCCCATGCCATTCCCGTGAAGGCCTGGCGGGAACAGCGGCGGCACCGCGGGAAATCTTCGTCAAACCACCCTGCCCGCCTCAATCGTGATCAGCCGCTGGCAGCGGTCGGCAATCGCGCGGTCATGCGTTACCAGCACCAGCGTGGTGCCCAACTCCTGGTTCAGTTCGAACATCAGCTTCATGATGGTCTCGCCGGTGGCAAAGTCCAGGCTGCCGGTCGGCTCATCCGCCAGCAGCACGGCGGGGTTGACGACAAACGCACGGGCCAATGCCACGCGCTGCTGCTCGCCGCCGCTCAAGACCTTGGGGTAGTGCCCCAAGCGCTGCGACAGGCCGACGCGGGCCAACATTTCGGTGGCGGTTTTGCGGGCGTCTTTCTGGCTGGCAAGTTCCAGCGGCAGCATGACGTTTTCCAATGCGTTCAGGTTGCCCAGCAACTGGAAGCTCTGGAACACAAAACCGACTTGGCGGGCGCGCAGCGCGGCGCGCTCGTCTTCATCGATGGCAAACAGGTCCTGCCCTGCGAGTTTGACGGTGCCACGCGTGGGCGTGTCCAGCCCGGCGATGATGGACAGCAGCGTGCTTTTGCCTGAGCCAGATGCGCCGACAATGGCGGCAGTTTCTCGCGGGGCCAGGGCAAAATCAATATCGCGCAAAATGTCGAGCGTGCCGGTGGAGTCGGCGACGGACTTGAAAACATGCTCTACGGACACAATTGCAGAAGCACTGGTTGAGTTCAACCCTGACTCTAATTTCGACATAAGGCCTTTTTCTTTGTATCACCAACACTTTATCGCAGCCACGCTGCTGGCCGCAGCCGGGGGGTTATCGGTTGTTGCGGGCGCGGCCAGTGCTGCCGCAGCCAATGCGCCAGCAAATGCGGGCGCTGCCACGTCACAGCAAACCATTGTGGTGTTGGGCGACTCGCTCAGCGCCGAATATGGCCTGGCACGCGGCACCGGCTGGGTGGCGCTGCTGGAAAAGCAGCTCGCGTCTGAGCAAATCGCAGCCCGCGTGATCAACGCCAGCATCAGCGGCGACACCACCTCAGGCGGCGTGTCGCGCCTGCCGGTGGTATTGGCGCAAAACAAGCCGACACACGTCATCATCGAGCTCGGCGGAAATGACGCGTTGCGCGGCCTGCCCCTGAAATTGACAGAAGACAACCTCAAAAAAATGACCCAGGCCGCACAAAAGGCGGGGGCCAAAGTCGTGCTGGTGGGCATGCAGTTGCCGCCCAACTATGGCGCGGATTATTCGGCCCGGTTTGCCGCCAGCTACGCCACCGTGGCTAAGGCCACCAATGCGGGTCTGGTGCCGTTTTTGCTCAAAGGCGTGGCCGACGTGCCGCAGGCAGAAACACTCTTCCAGTCCGACCGTATTCACCCCAACGCGCAGGCGCACCCCGCCATGCTGGCCAATGTGTGGGCTGAGTTGAAAAAGCTCCTGAAATGAGCCTGAAGTGACTCTGATACAGATCCCCGCGGCCGACCTGATGGCCCGGCTGGCCGAGTTTGACACGATCATCGACGCGCGCAGTGAAGGCGAATACGCTGAGGATCATCTGCCGGGTGCCGTGAACTGGCCCACACTCAATGATGCCGAGCGCATCTTCGTCGGCACCCATTACAAGCAAGTCAACGCGTTTGAGGCCAAGAAGCGCGGCGCGGCGATTGCGGCGCGCAACATTGCGCAGCACATTGAGCGCGAAGTGATTGACAAGCCCAAGGACTGGATGCCCCTCACCTACTGCTGGCGCGGCGGCAAACGCAGCGGCTCGCTGTCGCTGATTCTTGACCAGATCGGCTTCAAGGTCACGCTGGTGGAAGGCGGCTACAAGGCGTTTCGGGCGGCGCTGGTGCAGGACATACCGCGACTCGTTGCGCCTTTGCAATGGCGCGTGGTCTGCGGCACGACCGGCTCTGGCAAAACGCGCCTGCTGACGGCGCTGGCCGATGCCGGTGCCCAGGTGCTGGACCTGGAAGCGCTGGCCCAGCACCGCAGCTCGGTGCTGGGCGGCATTCCGGGCCAGCCGCAGCCCACGCAGAAACGCTTTGACACTTTGGTGTGGGACGCGTTGCGCCGGTTTGATCCGGCCACGCCGGTGTATGTGGAGAGCGAAAGTAAAAAGGTCGGCAACGTGGCAGTGCCCACGTCATTGATTGAGGCCATGCGGGCCAGCCCGTGCCTGAACTTGGTGCTGCCCGACGACGAGCGCGTCGCCCTGCTGATGGAAGACTATGATTTTTTTGTGAAAGACGCCGAATTCTTCTGCGACCGCCTGGCTGTACTGACCGAGTTTCTGGGCAAGGCGTTGATTGAAAAATGGCAGGTGTCAGTGCGTGCAGGCCAGGTGGAACCTGTGGTGCGCGAGCTGCTCACGCTGCACTATGACCCGGTTTACAGGCAATCCATCACGCGCAATTTCAAGCAGTTTGAAGATTCAAAAATAGTAGCGCCCTATGACCGGTCTGCAAGGGCTATGGACGAATTGGCCTTATCAATCGTGGGCAATCCAGACTAAGGCACCAGCGGTCGGGTTCAGGACTGGGCGGGTACGCCAGACGGGGGGATGTTTTCTGGCGGCAGCGCGTCTGGCTGGCCGTTGTCCTCACCGCCACCCTCTTCACCGGGCGCGCCTGTTTTGCGGTCAGCCTTGTGCTTGAGCTTCTCTTCTTTTTTCTTCTTTTTAGCCAGCTCTTTTTGACGCTTTTCGTAGCCGTAATTGGGTGTTGCCAAGGTGTACTTTCAGGTTGTTGGAGGCACTTTACCAGTTCACGGGCGCGCATTGGCACCCGCAGGCACTTTTTTAGCGGCTTGCCGCCATCGCGTCAAGTGCCTGCGCGAGGTCGGCCTGCAAATCAGTCACTGCCTCCAGCCCGATGGAAAAGCGCACCAGGGTACCCCGCGCCAAATACGCTGGCCAAGCAATTCGCATTGAGGCCAAGTCATATGGCACCACCAGACTCATCGGTCCACCCCAGCTAAAACCCAGTTTGAACAGCTTCAGCGCATCGCAGAAAGCGTCTACCTGGCCCGGCGTAAATTTGGCCTTCAAAATCACGCTGAACAGGCCGGCTGCGTTGCCAGAATTGGCCGCGTTGGCCGCGTTGGCCGCGTTGCCCGCATTGCCGACATTTCCTGCCCCACCGGTATCGCACAACGCCTGCCAGTGCGCATGCCCGGGCGACCCCGCCAGTGCTGGGTGCAGCACTTGCGCAAAATCGGGGCGGCTTTGACACCAGACGGCCAGTTGGCGCGCCGCCATGTCATGCGCCCGGTAGCGCAACATGATGCTGGGCAAGGCGCGCAGCACCAGTTCGGCATCGTTGCCCGCGACGCCCAGGCCCAGCCGCATGTGGGTGAGCTTGATTTTCAGGTGCAGGTTTGCGTCCCGCGTGACCACGCTGCCCATCAGGACGTCGCCACCGCCGCTGGGGTATTTGGTGAGGGCGTGAACGGAGATGTCCACACCCAATCCCTGGCCTGTGCCGGGTGCCAGGTCAAACGGCTTGAAGGCAATGCCCGCGCCCCAGGTGTTGTCCAGCGCGCACAGCACGTTGTTGGCTTTGCAGATGCGTACCAGCTCGCACAGGTCGGGGAACTCCATCGTCACCGAGCCTGCAGCCTCGACCCACACCAGGCTGGTTTTGGCGCTGATCTTGTCGCGCAGATCTTGCGGGTTCATTGCGTCGTAGTAGCGGTGGGTGATGCCCCAGTCTTTCAGCTCGGCCGCGGCCAAAGCCTTGCTGGGGCCATAGGCGTTGTCGGGGATCAGCACTTCGTCGCCGGTTTTGAGCACGGCCAGGGCGACGTTTGCAATCGCCGCCAGCCCGCTGGGCACCAGGACGCACTGCAAACCACCCTCCAGCGTGGCCAGGCGCTCTTCCAGCACGTAAGTGGTGGGCGTGCCATGCAGGCCGTAGGTGTAGCCTGTCTTGTCCTTCCACTCGCGGCTGCGCATGGCCGCCACATTGGGGAAGATGACGGTCGAAGCCTTGAACACACCGGGTTGCGGGGCATGGAAGCCCTCTGGCGGGGCGTAGGGGTGATGAATCAAGCCCGTGATCATGTCCTGCATTTCATTCCTTCAAGAGCGCGTAAAAACCAGAAAAATATCGAGGAAAGTCGCGTTTACACCAGGGACACCGTGGAACTGGCTTTGCCAGGCCACTGGTGTCGCCCCCTGCAAGGGGGAAAGCGAAGCGACACGCAGTGCGCGAAGCCGGGGGGTGTGCCCGGTTTACACCGACCACTTCTGAATCAGTTGCTCAGGCCGCATGGCGTCATAGCCCTCAAAGGGCTGGTGGATCCACGGATTGCTGGGCAAAAACTCCACCGAATAATCGGGCGTGAAGGTGGAGAGGGCCTTGGTCCAGAGCACAGCGCTGCGCAGTTCGGTGATGGGGGCGTAATTATTTTTAAGCAGATTGATGACGGCCTTGAGTGTGTGGCCCGAGTCGGCCAGGTCGTCCACCAGCAGCACCTTGCCGGCGATTTCGCCTTTGGGTGTGGTGATGAAGCGGGCGATGTCCAGGTTGCCCTGCACCGTGCCCGCGTCTGAGCGGTACGAGCTGGTGGACATGATGGCCAGCGGCTTGTCAAACACCCTTGAGAGAATGTCGCCGGGCCGCATGCCGCCGCGCGCCAGGCACAGGATGGTGTCGAAATGCCACTCGGACTGATGGATCTTGATGGCGAGTTTTTCAATCAGGTTGTGGTATTCGTCGTAACTCACGTACAGGTGTTTGCCATCTTCAGTCAACATCAATATGCTCCTATTATAATATCTAGCTATTCATACAGCACAACGGCTACAGGCATTTTATATGGGTGAATTGGGTTAAATTCGGCAGGCAGCAGCATTTTTTACGCGGCTCAGGCCCGTGCCAGATACGGATGCCGCATCATGATGGTGTGGTCGCGGTCCGGGCTGGTGGAGATCATGTCGATGGGCACGCCGGTCACCTGCTCAATGCGCTGCAGGTACAGCCGCGCGGCCACCGGCAGTTTGTCGTAATCGGTGACGCCAACCGTGCTCTGGCTCCAGCCTTCCATCACTTCATAAATGGGTTTGCAGCGCTCGATGTCATCCGCGCCCATGGGCAGGATGTCAATCGTCTCGCCGTCCACTTCGTAGCCGGTGCACAGCAGCAGTTCTTTCAGGCCGTCAAGCACATCCAGCTTGGTGATGCACAGGCCCGTGAGGCCATTGACCTGGGCCGAGCGCTTGAGCAGCGCGGCATCAAACCAGCCGCAGCGGCGGGATCGACCGGTGGTGACGCCCTTCTCGGCCCCCACGGTGCTCATGTGGTAGCCGGGCGTGCCGGGCTTTTCCCAATCCAGCTCGGTGGGGAACGGCCCGCCGCCCACGCGCGTGCAGTAGGCCTTGGTGATGCCCAGAATGTAGTGCAGCATGCCAGGGCCCACGCCCGAGCCTGCTGCGGCATTGCCGGCCACGCAGTTGCTCGACGTGACATAAGGATAGGTACCGTGGTCCACGTCCAGCAGCGTGCCCTGGGCGCCTTCAAACAGCAGGTTGGCCCCTTTGGCATGGGCTTCATTGAGCTCGCGCGAGACGTCGGCCATCATCGGTTTGAGTAGTTCGGCGTGGCGCATGGCCTCGTCGAACACCGCATCAAACTGAACCTTGCCCGCTGACATGTAGGGTGCAAGGGTGGGCCCAAAATCAAACGTGGCAGAGCCGAGATAGGTGGTCAATACATGGTTGTGCAAGTCGAGAAGTTCGCGCAGCTTGGCGGCGAAACGCGTGGGGTGCTTCAAATCCTGTACCCGCAAGGCGCGCCGGGCAATTTTGTCTTCATAGGCCGGGCCAATGCCGCGGCCGGTGGTGCCGATTTTGGCGTTGCCACCCTTCTCGCGCGCGGCTTCACGCGCGACATCAAGCGCCGCATGGAACGGCAAGATCAGCGGACAGGCCTCGCTCACGCGCAGGCGCGACCGCACCTCGACCCCCACTTTCTCCAGCCCGGCAATCTCTTCAAACAGCTTGGCCGCCGACACCACCACGCCGTTGCCGATATAGCACTTGACGCCTTGGCGCATGATGCCGCTGGGAATCAGGTGCAGCGCCGTCTTGACGCCGTTGATGACCAAGGTGTGCCCAGCGTTGTGGCCGCCCTGGAAGCGCACCACGCCCTGGGCGCTTTCGGTCAGCCAGTCCACCAGCTTGCCCTTGCCCTCGTCGCCCCACTGGGTTCCGACGACGACCACATTGCGACCTTTGGTTACATTCATTTCAGACTTCTTAAAACTTCTCAAACGTCGCCTAGCGACTTAAATGGCTTTCACAACCCACTGCCCGCCAACGCGGATCAGCTCGCGGTCGCACTGGAATTCTTCCACTTCGTTCTCGTGACCCGGCATCACGCAGACCACGGTTTCGCCGCGCCCGCGCAACGCCGCAATCGCGCCACGCAGATCGCTGGCTTCACCCCAAGGCGCGCGGATGGCGGCGTGCAGGCTGCGTGGCGCCACTGCGCCGACCAGCGCCTTGACGTCCAGGCTGAAACCCACGGCGGGCCGGTTGCGGCCAAACACTGCGCCCACTTCGTCATAACGGCCACCGCGCACCAGCGCATCGCTGGCACTCTGCGCGTAAATGGCAAAACGGGCACC
Organism: Rhodoferax sp.; assembly: GCA_025358555.1. Taxonomy (GTDB): domain Bacteria; phylum Pseudomonadota; class Gammaproteobacteria; order Burkholderiales; family Burkholderiaceae_C; genus JANYCG01. The sequence continues at coordinate 26,748 of JANYJD010000363.1, read as the reverse complement.
GCTGTAGTAGGCATAGCCACGCAGATCGGCCAGGTCGAACGTGACTTTGGCATCGCCCAGCTGGCTGGCAAGAAATTTCAAATTTGATAGCGCACTGCGCAATATTGGCGAGGGCTGAAGCACCTTTTCAGCCTCTAAAAGCACTTTTTCATCGCCATACAGCTGCACCAGTGCCAACAGGCCCTGGCGCGTGGCGTCGGGCAGGTTGCGGGTGAGAGAGGCCAGTTCACTGGCGTCTTTGGCGGCCAGCGCGGCATGCATTTGGGCCAGCAGCGTCGGGGCAATGGCCACGCCTGTAAGCAGCGAGTTCACGATGCGCGCATCGGCCATGTCAACGCTGGGGTGCTGCACCTTGGCCACTTTGAGGCAATCCAGCGCCAGCAGCAAAACCTCTAGATCGGCCTCCAGCCCGGCGTGGCCGTAGAGCTCCGCGCCAAACTGAAGCGGCTCGCGCGTGGCATAAGGCGTATCGGGGCGGGTGTGCAGCACCGGGCCGCAGTAGCACAGGCGCGCCACGCCGCTGCGGTTGAGCAAATGGGCGTCAATGCGCGCCACCTGCGGCGTGGTGTCCGCCCGCAGGCCCATCATGCGGCCCGAGAGTTGGTCAACCAGCTTGAAGGTTTGCAAATCCAGCGCTTCACCGGTGCCCGTGAGCAGGGATTCAAGATGCTCCAGCAGCGGCGGCATGACCAGCTCGTAGCCATAGCAGCGCGCCATGTCCAGCAGGTCTCGACGCAATTCTTCGATGTGCCGGGCCTCAGAAGGCAGGACATCGGCAATGTGATCCGGCAGGACCCAGGCAGACATGTAGTTTTGGGAGGCTGTTAAAACCAGGATTTTACCGGGGTTGATGGCAGGAATCCGCCCACAAAACCTGACCGGCTCAAGAAACAGCGGTCACAGCATGAACAACAGCAGCAGCAAGCCCGCCGCAATGCTACACAGCCCGAAGAACCTGATCTGCCCGTCGCTCAGCGCTCCCACTTGCGCAAACACACGACGCCATGCCAGAGGCGACGCGAATGGCAGGAGGCCTTCAAGAATCAGCGCAAAGCCCAGCCCCAAACCCAGGGCCAGCCAAAGCGTGTCGCTGTCCAAACTTTATTTCTTCGCGGCAGTGGCGGCTGCGCTTGCGCCGATGCCACGGAACACTTTGAAGAATTCCGATGACGATGGGTCAACCACCATCACGTCGCCCTTTTTGCTGAAGCTGGCCTTGTAGGCATCCAGGCTGCGGTAAAACTGGGCGAACTGAGGGTCGCGGCCAAATGCATCAGCGTAAGTTTTGGCGGCCTCCGCATCGCCCTCACCCTTGATTTTTTGCGCATCCCGGTAGGCATTGGCAATCGTCACCTCGCGCTGGCGGTCGGCATCAGCACGGATTTTTTCGCCTTCGGCCGCGCCGGTGGAGCGCAACTCGTTGGCCACGCGTTTGCGCTCAGCCTCCATGCGGCGGTAGACGGATTCGGTGATGGCGTCTACATAATCAGCCCGCGTGATGCGCACGTCCACCACGTCCACACCCCAGGGCTTGGCACCACGCACTTTTTCCAGCACTTCAGCCTTCACCGCCGCGCTGATGGCTTCGCGCTTGGTGGAGAGCAACTCCTTTACGGTGTGCTTGTTGACTTCTTCCTGGAACGCGTTGCGCACGACGCGGTTGAGCTGGTTGGCACCCGAGGCTTCATCCAGGCCGACGTTGCGGATGTACTGGGTGGGCTCGGAAATGCGCCAGCGCACGTACCAGTCAATCACCATGCGCTGCTTCTCTGCCGTCAGCATCGGCTCGGTGTCGGTGGTCTCCAGCGTCAGCAGGCGCTTGTCGATGTAGGACACGTTTTGGAACGGCGGCGGCAGCTTGAAATTCAGGCCGGGCTCGGTGATGACTTCCTTGATTTGGCCCAAGGCGTAAACCACGCCAAACTGCCGCTGGTCCACCACAAACAGCATCGAGCTGGCCAGCGCCAGCAGCACCAGCAGTGAAGAAAAGATAAATCCAAGCCTGTTCATATGGGTTCCTTAAGTCTGATCCGGCTTGATCAGCGGGATTCGCGGTCCCGTGTGCGGGCGGCGTCCCGGTTGCGCGGGTCGGTTGAAGGTATGCCCGTCGAGGGCGGCACAGACGGGGTGGACGGCGCCATGACCACGCTGCCAGCGTCCTGCCCCGCCATTTGCATGACCTTGTCCAGCGGCAAATACAGCAGGTTGGAGCCCTGTTTGGAATCCACCAGCACCTTGGTGACATTGCTGTAAATTTGCTGCATTGAGTCCAGGTACATGCGGTCGCGCGTGACCAGCGGGGCTTTTTGGTACTCTGCCAGCACTGAGCTGAAGCGCTGCGCATCACCCTGCGCCTGCGCCACGATCCTTGACTTGTAGGCGTCGGCCTCCTCCTTCAGGCGCGAGGCGGAGCCCACCGCCCGCGGAATCACGTCATTGGCATAGGCCTGCGCCTCGTTTTTGGCGCGCTCGCGCTCCTGGCCCGCTTTGAGCACATCGTCAAACGCCGCCTGCACCTGCTCGGGCGGCCGCACGCCACCTTGCTGCAGGTTGATGCCAACCACTTCGATGCCGACCTTGTAGCGGTCCAGAATTTTCTGCATCAGGGCGCGGACGCGCGGCGCGATCTGGTCGCGCTCGTCAGACAGCGCTGAATCCATGCGCATCTTGCCAACCACTTCGCGCACCGCTGTTTCAGCGGCCTGCACCACGGCCTCGCTCGGGTTTTTGCTCTCAAACAGGAACGCGCGCGCATCGCTCAAGCGGTACTGCACGGCAAACTTGATTTCGACGATGTTTTCGTCTTCGGTCAGCATGGCGGATTCGCGCAGGCCAGTGGCCTTGATCACGGTGTCACGCCCCACGTCCACCGAGCGGATCTGGGTGACAAATATCAACTCGTGGCGCTGGATGGGATACGGCAAGCGCCAGTTAAAGCCAGCCCCTGCGGACTCTTTGTATTTGCCAAACTGCGTGATCACGGCCTGTTGGCCCTCTTGCACGATGAAAAACCCGGTGCCAAGCCAGATCAGGGCCACCACACCCGCAATCAATCCGGCGCCTATGCCGGCGCTTTTCATGTCGGGCTGGAAGCCGCCTCCGCTGCCGCCATTCCCGCCACTACCGCCACCACCGCCGCCGGAGCCGTTGCTGCCACCGCCGAACATGCCATTGCCGCCGCGCCCCCCATTCTTTTTCCCACCAAACAATCCGCCCAGCTTGCGGTTGAAATCGCGCCACAGCTCATCCAGATCGGGCGGGCCCTGGCGGGCGCCTTTGTTCGGCGGTCGGTCATTGCCGCCATGAGGCCCTTGAGGCCCTTGCGGTGGCGGCTGCGGCGGTTGATTATCAGGCGGTGGCGTGTCTGGTTTGCTGGCGTCCGACGGTTTGTCGTCACTACGACCCCAACGGGGATCGTTCAGGTTGAACATGCCCCTGAGGCGGCCTCCGATGCCGCGCGGTGCGGTCAGGCTGCTGGACCGAAATTGGAATTTCATCTCGTCGTCTCTGGTGTGTCTTAGGGTGGGAGCAAAAGGCAGGCTTGTGTCCGGATTGTGCCGAATCAAGGAGCAGCCCCGTGATGCTCAAGGGAATACGCATCGGTTTTGGCGCGCGAAGAGCCGGACACGGCGCTATTGACTTGGGCGACCAACTGGCGGCGCAGGCCAGCCAGCCCCTCGCCGTTTCGGGCACTGGCGAAGAAGCGCGGCGTTGGCACGCCATCGAGGTCAAACATGTCTTCAAGTTGCAGCGGCCAGCGGTCCTTTTCAAGGGCATCCAGTTTATTAAACACCAGCACTTGGGGAACGTCGGCTGCACCAATCTCGGCCAGCACACGCTGCACCTGCGCGATCTGCTCAGGAAAATGGGGGTTGGCGGCATCAACCACGTGCAGCAGCAAGTCGGCATCTACCGCCTCTTGCAGCGTGGCGGCAAACGCATCCACCAGACCGTGAGGCAAATCGCGGATGAAGCCGACCGTATCGGACAACGACACCGAGCGGCCTGCCTCGCCCAGGTAAAGCTGGCGCGTGGTGGTGTCAAGCGTGGCAAACAGCTGGTCGGCAGCGTAAGCTTTGGCCTTGACCAGCGCGTTGAAGAGCGTTGATTTGCCAGCGTTGGTGTAGCCCACCAGCGAGATATTGAAAGCATCGCGCCGTTCACGCTGGCGGCGCTGGGTTTGCCGCTGGCGCTTGACTTTGAGCAGGCGTTCCTTGGTGCGCTTGATGGTCTCGCCAATCATGCGGCGGTCCAGCTCAATCTGCGCCTCACCGGGGCCGCCGCGCATGCCGATGCCGCCGCTCTGGCGCTCCAGGTGCGACCAGCGGCGCACCAGGCGCGTGCTGAGGTATTGCAGGCGTGCCAGCTCTACCTGCAGCTTGCCTTCGTGGCTGCGCGCGCGCTGCGCGAAGATTTCCAGAATCAGCAGGGTGCGGTCGTTGACGGGCATGTCAAGGTGCCGCTCAAGATTGCGCTGCTGCGCCGGGCTCAGGGTCTGGTCAAACAGGACCTCGGTCGCACCCAGCTGGGCTGCCATCAGCTTGATCTCATCCGCCTTGCCGCTGCCTATGAAAAGCGCTGCGTCGGGCGCCCTGCGTTTACACGTGACGCGTGCCACTGGCGCTAGGCCCGCCGTCTGCGCAAGCAAGCCCAGTTCTTCCAGCCCGCCGTCAAAATCAGGCAGCCCCAAATCCACCCCTACAAGAATGGTGGGGGCATTCAGACGATCACGCGAATCAGCCAAACTTGGGATTGTGAAAAGAGGTTGTCAAAACTCGCAAGGCAGGATGGCCCGGCAATGCACATCAGGCCGCAGGGGAGTCGCCACCTTCGGCAACCGCAAAATTCACCGCGCGACCAGGCACGATGGTTGAAATTGCGTGCTTGTAGACCATTTGCGTGACAGTGTTGCGCAGCAGCACGACATACTGGTCGAAGGATTCGATTTGCCCCTGCAGTTTGATGCCGTTGACAAGGTAAATGGAGACCGGCACATGCTCACGGCGCAAGGCGTTGAGAAATGGGTCTTGCAATAACTGGCCTTTGTTGTTCACGATATTCTCCGTGTTCAAGAAGTTGTTTAGAGGGTTTAACGATACCACAGCCCTGCGGCGGGTTTGCTCACAAAATACACATTCCCACAAGAAGTCCAATGGCATGCGCCCCCGAGGAACGGCGGGCGCGCGGTCAGCCGTCTTTGTCGGTGAACGGATTGCGTGAGGTTTTCATCTCAATGCGCATCGGCGTTCCCACCAGGTCAAACTCCTTGCGGAAACGGCCTTCCAGAAAGCGCTTGTAAGCGTCCGTGACGTGTTCCAGCGAGTTGCCATGGATAACGATGATGGGCGGGTTCATGCCGCCCTGGTGCGCGTAGCGCAGCTTGGGCCGCGACATGCCGGAGCGCTTGGGACTTTGGAACTGGACCGCTTCCAGCAACAGCCGCGTCAACACCGGCGTGGACATTTTGCAATTGGCGGCTTTGTAGGCCTGCGCAATGGACGCCCAAAGCGGACCCAACCCCTGGCGCTTCTGCGCCGATATCAGGTGCATGGTCGCAAATTTCAGGAATGGGAGGCGTGTTTCGATGGACCGTTTGACCAGTTCACGTTGGTACTCGTCAATCGCATCCCACTTGTTGATGGCCAACACAACGGCCCGCCCGCTTTCCAGAATGTAGCCTGCAATGTGGGCATCCTGGTCGGTCACGCCCTGGGTGGCGTCAATCAGCAGCAGCACCACGCTGGCACCCTCGATCGCTTGCAGAGTTTTGACTACCGAGAATTTTTCGATGGCCTCGAACACCTTGCCTTTGCGGCGAAGCCCAGCGGTATCGATCAGCTCAAAGCGCTGGCCGTTGCGCTCAAACGGCACCGATATGGCGTCGCGCGTAGTGCCGGGCAAGTCGAACGCTACCAGGCGCTCTTCACCGAGCCAGGTGTTGATCAGGGTTGACTTGCCGACATTGGGACGGCCCGCGACTGCCAGTTTGATGACGCCGACCTCTGCATCGTCCTGCTGCGTGTCATCGGGGTCGGCCAAGCCCAAAGGCTCAAGGGCCAGTTCAACCAGGTCGCGCGTGCCTTGCCCGTGAGCGGCCGAGATGGGATACACCTGTCCGAGCCCCAGCTCAAAAAACTCCACCAGTTGCGCACCAGCCTGCATGCCCTCGGCCTTGTTGGCAACCAAAATAGTCGGTTTTCCCAGACGGCGCAGGTAACTGGCAATCTCGTGGTCTTGTGCAGAGATGCCTTCACGGGCATCGACAACGAAAATCACAACGTCTGACTCCGCCACGGCCTGGCGTGTCTGTTTGGCCATTTCCTTGTAAATGCCGCTGGTGGCGTCTGGCTCAAACCCTCCGGTGTCGATCACGATGAATTCGTGCTGGCCCTGCTTGCCGTTGCCGTAGTGGCGGTCACGCGTCAGGCCCGCGTAGTCGGCCACAATGGCATCACGGGTTTTCGTCAAACGGTTGAACAGCGTTGATTTTCCAACGTTGGGGCGGCCCACCAGAGCCAAAACGGGTTTCATCACGAGAACACTGGCCTTGGTTGCAATTGCTTGGACCTGCTAGGGCCTACTGAGGCCGGTAGCCAAAAATGCCGCCTGCGCGCGTGACCACTACCAGGGTGTCACCGGCCGCCAGCACGGGCGCTGCGGAAATCGCAGTTCCGTCGGTGCTGATGCGGTTCAGGGGAGACCCGTCTTCGCGCGACAGCAGGTGCACCAGGCCGGCGCTGTCGCCAATGGCCACCGAGCGACCCACCGCCAGCGGCGCCGTCAAGCCCCGAAACTTGAGCCGTTCAGACACCCAAGCCCGCTCGCCATCCGTGCGGTTCCAGGCGATGATTTTGCCGTCGCTCTCCGATCCGTACACGAAACGGTCATCGCCATGGAGGCCTTCAGATCCTGACGCCGGTTTGGTCCACGCGACCGCGCCGGTGCTCGCGTTGACGCAACCCACTGCGGCCTGAAACGCCCTGACGCACACGACATCGCCCTCCCGGCTCACATGCGCCACCAGGTCTACCAGGCGCTCCACGTCATTGGTTCCGCGCGAGACTGCAATGGGCGCTTCCCAACGGCTGCTGCCGTTTTGCGGATTCATTCCCACCAGACGCCCGGCAAGACCGACCACCAAAGTGTCGCCGACCGCCAGCATCACGCCCGCCTGGCGCAGCACCAGCGGCTCGCCGGGGCGGGTCTGGCTCCACAGTTTGCGCCCGGTCTGCGCGTCAAATGCGGAAACCGAGCGATCCGCGCTCAATGTGAACACACGTGCGCCAGCGACCAAGGGTGCCGTGAAGCTCAAAGCGGCCAGTTTCTGGCGCCACAGCTCCCGCCCGGCATCCAGCACCACCAACTCGTTGCTTTGGGTCACAACGGCCGCATACCGTCCGTCACTGCCAGCGCCGGCCGCCAGCGGCGCACCCACAGAAGCGCGCCAAATATCACCGCCGGTGCGCGCGTCAATCGCCGCAACGCTGCCATCCGTGCCGGCAACCGTGATGGCGTTTCCCGTGACCTTGACGTCCATGGGAAAGCTGACTTCCCCGATTTTTGCGGTCCAGGCCAGTCGCACCCCAATCAGCGCCGCATTGGGGCCAAGCTCGGCAGGTTTGGGTTGCTCAACGCCACTGGCACAGCCGGACAAATACATCGACAGGCCCAGCAGACACGCGACCATGCACGTGCTCCGGGCAAATGCGCCGACCAAGAAAGACTTAACGTTCACTTTTTGCCTTCCACTGCAGCCAAGGCCGCGTCTGCCCGCGGGTTCACGCCCAGCGCATTGAGTTTGACCTCAACCAGGCGCCGGTATTCCGCCCGGTCGCCAAATGTTTTATAGGCTTTTTCGTACTCGGCCCTGGCTTCGGCTTTTTTGCCCTGCAGGCTGAAAATGTCACCCTTGCGGTCAGCCACCAGCGCTGCAAACTCGGCAGGGAATGCCCCGTTCAATAGCTTGAACGCCTCGTCGTAGGCTTTTGCCTCCATCAACACAGCGGCCAGGCGCAGCCGCGCAATGGCCTGGTAGCCTTCGTCAGAAGATTTTTCTGCCACCCAGCTCAACGAGGCCTTTGCCTGCTCGATCTTGCCAGCTTCAAAATAAACCTTGGCAGACATCAGGGCCGCCTGCTGGGCATAGGTGGTGCCGGGGAACTTGTCTTTCATGTCGGCCATGACGCGGTCAAGTTTGGCCACGTCGCCCGCCTTGGCCACACGCTCCACCTCGTCATACAGGGCTGCCGCCTGCGACGCCTGGCTTTGCTGCCAGCGTTGGTACAGGTTCCAGCCCGCGAAGGCACCGAGCACCAAAATCAGCGCCCAGGTGATCAGGTTGCCGTATTGTTTCCAGAAATGCTTGAGCTGGTCGAGTTGCTCTTGTTCTTCGAGGTCTAGGTTGTTTGCCATGTACAGGGTCGGTTAAGGGCGCAATTGTAGGGTGTGGGCCCACGTTTCAATGGCGTTCAGCATGCGCTTTGCCTGCGTGCCGCTATCGCGCGCTGGTTGGCCATCCAGAGACGGGGCAGCATCAGATCCAGCAGGCACCGCTCTCAAGGACTTGACTGCGACTGCGCCCATCGCAAGCTCGTCGGCGCCAAAGATCAATGCGTAACGGGCACCGCTGGCGTCTGCCTTTTTGAGTTGCGACTTCATGCTGCCCATGCCATCCGAAGCACCCGCGTGCATTTGGATGCTGACGCCCGCCGCACGCAACGCTTGCAGCGCATGCATCGCACGTGGCAAGGAAGCCGCGTCGGGGATGACCGCATAGGCGTCTGGCACGGGCGCGGCCAGCGAAGCACCCTGCTCCGTGATCAACTCCAGCACCCGCTCCAACCCCATGCCCCAGCCCACTGCTGGCGTCGGTTTGCCACCCAGCAATTCAAACAGACCGTCGTAACGGCCACCGCCACACAGCGTGCCCTGGGCACCCAGTTCATCGGTCACAAACTCAAACACCGTGTGGCTGTAATAGTCCAAACCGCGCACCAGCCGGGGGTTGACAGTCCAATTTACAGCGCAGGCAGTGAGCAGTGTCTTGACAGTGTCAAAGTGCTTGAGCGACGCATCGCCGAGGTAGTTCAAAAGCTGCGGCGCAGCTTGAACCAGCGGCTGCATGGCCGGATTTTTGGTGTCCAGAATGCGCAGCGGGTTGGTCAGCAGGCGGCGCTGAGCCTCAGCATCCAGCAGGTCAAGGTGCTGCTGGAAGTAGGCTATCAAAGCCACGCGGTGCGCCTGCCGCTCAGCCGGCACGCCGAGGCTGTTGAGCTCAACCCGTACGTTGCGCAGGCCGAGGTCGGAAAAAAGGGCATGCACCAGCAGCATCAGTTCAGCATCGACTTCTGGCCCGGCAAAACCCAGGGCTTCGGCGCCCAACTGGTAAAACTGCCGGTACCGCCCGCGCTGGGGGCGTTCATGCCGGAACATCGGACCCATGTAATACAGCCGCTTGCCACCGTCATAGGTCAGGTTGTGCTGGATCGCAGCACGCACCACACCGGGCGTATTTTCCGGACGCAATGTCAACTGTTCGCCGTTGAGCCTGTCTTCAAAGGAGTACATCTCTTTCTCGACAATGTCAGTAGTTTCTCCCGTGCCACGCACAAACAGCGCTGTCGGCTCGACGATTGGGGTTCGGATGCTGCGGTAGGCATATTGCCCCATCAGCCCACGCACCTTGCTTTCAAGCCATTCCCATTGCGCCGAATCGGGCGGCATGATGTCATTCATGCCCTTGACGGCAGCCAACTTGTCGGTTTTTGCCGCCAATTTGTCGGTCATCACAGTCACACCGTCTCGGTGACGGTGGACTGGCCGAAGCGCTTTTCAATATACGCCTCAACCAGTTTCTGGAAGTCCTGCGCAATGGCATCGCCGCGCAGCGTCATGCGCTTTTCGCCGTCAATGAACACCGGGGCGGCAGGCGCCTCGCCAGTGCCAGGCAGGCTGATGCCAATGTCTGCATGCTTGCTCTCGCCTGGGCCATTCACGATGCAGCCCATCACTGCAACCTTGAGCTTCTCAACTCCGGGGTACTTTTCGCGCCAGACCGGCATGTGCGCCCGCAGGAAGTCGTCAATCTGCTGGGTGAGTTCCTGAAATGTCGTGCTGGTCGTGCGGCCACAGCCGGGACATGCCGTGACGCTCGGCACAAAAGTCCGCAACCCCAGCGCCTGCAAAATTTCCGAGGCAATCATCACCTCTTGCGTGCGGGCTTCACCCGGCGCAGGGGTAAGCGATACCCGGATCGTGTCGCCAATCCCTTCTTGCAGCAGGATGGACAGCGCCGTCGCAGAGGCGACCGTGCCCTTGGTGCCCATGCCGGCTTCGGTCAGACCCAGATGCAGCGGGTAGTCGCACCGTTTTGAGAGTTCGCGGTAGACGGAAATCAGGTCTTGCACGCCGCTGACTTTGCAGGACAGGATGATCTGGTTGCGGTCCATACCCATTTCTTCGGCACGGCGGGCCGAGTCGATGGCCGACGTGATCAACGCCTCGTACATCACGGGCTTGGCGTCCCACGGCACGGCACGGCGGCTGTTCTCGTCCATCAAACTGGCCAGCAATTCCTGGTCAAGGCTGCCCCAGTTGACACCGATGCGTACCGGCTTGTTCCAGCGCAAGGCGGCTTCAATCATCTGGCCGAATTGCCGGTCGTGCTTGTCGCCCTTGCCCACGTTGCCGGGATTGATGCGGTACTTTGACAGCGCTTCTGCGCAGGCCGGATAGTCAGTCAGCAGGCGATGGCCGTTGTAATGGAAATCACCAATCAAGGGCACGTCAATGCCCATGCGGTCAAGCTGCTCCCGCACATAGGGCACGGCCTCGGCCGCTTCAGGCGTGTTGACGGTGATGCGCACCAGCTCGGACCCGGCCAGCGCCAGCTCCTTGACCTGGATGGCAGTGCCAATGGCATCCGCCGTGTCGGTGTTGGTCATGGACTGGACCCGCACTGGCGCGTCGCCGCCAACAGAGACAACCCGGGTACCCCAGACAACACTCGCTTGCCGTGATTTTCGGATTTGCGTTGCAGCAGCTTCAATGGGAAGGCATGAATTCACTACCGCACCTCAAATCGGGCAACGTTGTCTTTGGTCACGGGAGCTAGATCAAACGGCTTGCCGCGAACCTGCACTTCAACCGCATCTGCCCGGCCCACAGTGACGTAAAGGGGGAGAACGCCTGAAACGCCGATGGCCTCTCCGGCAGCCAAAGTCTTGCGCAATTGCACCACCCGCTTGGCGTTGAGCACTTCAATCCATGACGCCCCCGTCGATTTGAGCATCACGGTGTCAGCACCGGCAGCCGGGGCAGGCTTAGCAAGCAGTGTAGCTGCCTCGCGTGGTGAAGCCGTGTCGGCAGGCCCGCCGCCAACGGGCAGAACAGGCAGGTTGGCCGGGTTTGTGCTCGCAAGCGCGGGTGTGGAAATCAGCGCCGCCTGTGGGCTGGCATCGTCGGCAATTGCCGCAACCGCCGGTGGTGAAGGCGGCAGCACCCCAGCGCGCCCAGCGTCGCCGGGCAGCAGTGCGCGTTCTGCAGAAGGCAGCAGCACCAGCACCAGCGCCCCGATCACCAGCGCCAGAGCGGCAATCACGACCGGTTTCGAAAGCTGGTTCCAGACTGTTGCACGGGTGCCTTGGCCTGGGCTGCTGAAAGGCGTGTTGATGGCGTTTGCCTGCGACTGGAGGCGCGGAAAAGCGGTCTGCGGCAGGCTTGCGAGAATCGGGCCCGGATCGATTTTCAGCGTCCTGCAGACGCTGGCAGCAAGCGCCCGGGCGAACACGGCGTCGGGAAGAAGGTCAATGCGGTCGGCTTCCAGCGCCTCCAGCTTCTTGACCGGCACCTTGAGCGACACCGCCAACGCGGCGATGTGCAAGCCAGCAGCCTCGCGGGCCAGGCGCAGCAGCGTGCCTGCCGAGACTTGCGGGTTGCCTCCAGCGTGGTGGCCGTGCGGGTCTGCGAATGTACCAGCGGTCTCACTCATCAAAAGCACTCCGCTCAAAAAATGCGAGTTCGCGGGATTGCGCAAAGCGCTTCTTCAGCTGCCCGGCCAGTTGCTGCATGGCATCGCGGTTCTGCAGTTTGCGCTCCACCTTGATGCCCAGCCACAACGACTCGGAGTTCGCCAATTCGCTGTTGTTCAGGCGGCGCACATAAAACTGCGCGCGCGTCAGGTCGCCGCGCTGGTACAGCAGGCTGGCAAGGTTGTAGCCAGTGACGGGGTTGCCGGCATCGAGTTCATAAGATCGCTGAAAACTGACCTCCGCCTCTGCGCCCTGCCCCGCCTTCATCTGGCAAAGCCCCTGAGCCATCCACGACTTGGCGCGCCCGCCGTACTGGGGGATGGCAAGGGCTTGCGACAAAGCCTTTTGGGACTCGGCAAAACGCCCCTGTTGGCACAGCAACCAGCCGTAGTTGTGATGCGCATCAGCGTCGCGGGGATTGAGCACCAGCGCCCTGCGAAAACTGTCCTCGGCGAGCCGGGGGTCGTTCAGGCGCATGTAGACCAATCCGCGCAAGTTGTAGGCTTGCGCAAAGTTTGGGTCCGCCGCAATCGACTGTTTCAACTCATCCAGCGCAATCGTCGTCTGTCCCTGCTCGAAGTAGCCGACGGCCAGTTCCAGCCGAATGCGCGCCCGCCGCCTGGCCTCGGGCTCATCCGATTCGGTGACGATGTCGCCCCTGGCAGCACCCGAAGCGCTTTCAGAACTGGCGGCGCAACCGCCAAGGCCAGACAGCACCCAGAAACCTGACAGCGCGAGCGAAATGCAAAACAGGCAACGCTGGACCATTGGCCATCCGGTGGCGGTTGTTTCCATATATCAATGCTCCTGCGGCTGTTTGGCAAATACGGTCACGGGCTTGATCATCACCGTTCGCGCCGTTTGGCGAACGGCCATCCGCTGGCCCACACGCGTGCGGTCTTTGACGTCGCCTGCGAGCTGGCCGCAAGCCGCGTCAATATCGTCACCCCGTGTCTTGCGGACCGTGGTGACAATGCCCGCGTCACTCAAAATTTTGGCGAAGTCCGCCACACGGTGTGCAGATGACCGCGTCAACCCGGACGCGGGAAAAGGGTTGAATGGAATCAGGTTGAATTTGCCCCAGACCCCGCCGGTTGAGTACTGCGCCACCAGCTCAACCAGTTGTTTCGCGTGTTCAGGCTGGTCGTTCACGCCATCAAGCATGCAATACTCAAACGTGATGAAGTCGCGCGGCGCATGCGCGAGGTACCGGTTGCAGGCGGCCATCAGTTCCGCGATCGGGTATTTTTTGTTCAACGGCACCAGGTCATCGCGCAACACGTCATTGGGCGCATGCAATGAAACGGCCAGCGCCACGGGGCAATCCTGCCCCAGACGGTCAATCATGGGCACCACGCCCGAGGTGGACACGGTGACACGCCGGCGTGACAGGCCGTAACCATGGTCGTCCAGCATCACCCGCAATGCGGGAACCAGCGCCGCATAGTTCTGCAGCGGCTCACCCATGCCCATCATGACCACGTTGGAGACCACGCGGTCCTGCCGGTTCAGGTGCTTGCGTAAAAAGTGCTCTGCAAACCATAGCTGGGCAATGATTTCGCCGGTGGTGAGGTTGCGGCTGAAACCCTGGTGCCCGGTAGAACAGAAACGGCATCCGACCGCACAGCCCGCCTGCGACGAAATGCACAGCGTGCCACGCTCGTCCTCAGGGATGAAAACAGTCTCGATTGCGTCACCGTTGCCGACATCAAAAAGCCACTTGATGGTGCCGTCTTTCGAGACATGCTGGGCGTTGACAGCGAGGGGCGTGACGCGTGCTGTGCCGGCAAGCTTTGCCCGCAAGGACTTTGCAAGGTCCGTCATGTCTTCAGGGTTCGAGACGCCCATCTGGTGGATCCACCGGAATAGCTGCTGCGCCCGGAAGCGCTTTTCTCCCAAGCCTTCGCAAAAAACGGCCAGACCTTCCAGATCGAAGTCGAGCAGGTTGGCCGTCATTGCAAAAACTGGCTTGAAAACATCAACGTGCGTACACGTTCATGCCAGGGAAGAAGAATGCGATTTCCACAGCCGCAGTTTCAGCGGCGTCCGAGCCGTGCACGGCATTGGCGTCAATGCTCTCGGCAAAATCAGCGCGAATGGTGCCGGGTGCCGCTTTTTTGGGATCGGTAGCACCCATCAGGTCGCGGTTTTTCAGGATGGCACCTTCGCCTTGCAATGCCTGGATCATGACCGGACCCGAAATCATGAAGCCGACCAGGTCCTTGAAAAACGGGCGCTCTTTGTGGACCGCGTAGAAAGCCTCGGCCTCGCCACGCGACAGATGCGCCATTTTTGCGGCGATGACTTTAAGGCCTGCAGCCTCAAAGCGGGCGTAAATCTGGCCAATGACGTTTTTGGCAACGGCGTCGGGCTTGATGATGGAGAGCGTGCGTTCGATTGTCATGAAATTTTCCTGAGCTTGAAGTGGGGATTTTCACCCAAGGGGCAAAGCCTGCTATTTTAACCTGCCACTGCATCGCCAGGCGTCTTGCGGGCAATTTCGTAGGCGTGCTTTGCGAGGAGCCTGCATGGAAGCGGACTAGCGGCCGCGACCACCACGGCCCCGCCCATTGCCGCCCTGGCCTCCCCCTTGACCAGAGCCCCCGCCACGGCGCTGCCCCTGGCCTTGCCCCTGACGCTGGCGCATGAAGCTGTCAGCGCCAATGTAACCAAAGGCCGTTTTCATGGGGTCGGGCTGTGCATCTGCGCCCTGGCGGTCCCCACGGTCATTTTGCGCGCCACGCTCGGGCCTGGCTCGGTTGCGTCCCGCACCCGGTCCTTGCCCAGGCACCTGGGAGCCAGTTTGGCCAGAACCGGCGAAATTGGCTGGCGGCCCGCCGATACGCTGGCCATTGCCAGAGTTGCCCGCGCCGCGCGGCCCGCCGGTGCGTCCGCCACGGCGGTTGCGTCCGTTGCCTGATCCATTGACGGGCCCATTTCCAGGGCCGCCGCCAGGGCCAACCTGCGCGCCATCAAAGCGGGCTTCTCCCGCATCATCCGTACCTGCAAACGGCTGAGCCCGCCCTCCCGGGCGCTCACCCCGACCCTGACCCTGCCGGGCTCCGCCAGCCTGCCCTGCGGCAAGCATCAGCGAGCGGATGTCCCCATCATCAAGCTCCATGCAGGCGCCCCGTTTGAGCCCGCGCGGCAACACCATGGCGCCGTAACGAATGCGTATCAGGCGGCTGACCGCATGCCCTACTGCCTCAAACATGCGGCGCACTTCGCGGTTTCGCCCCTCCGAGATCGTCACGCGGTACCAGCAGTTGGCGCCTTCGCCGCCACCGTCTTCAATCGACCCAAATTGCGCCACGCCATCATCGAGCTTGACGCCCTCCAGCAATTTCTGCTTCTCTTCCTTGTTCACGCTGCCCAGCACGCGCACCGCGTACTCGCGCTCAAGGCCAAACCGGGGGTGCATCAAATTGTTGGCCAGTTCGCCCGAGCTGGTGAACAGCAACAGCCCTTCGGTGTTCAGGTCCAGCCGGCCCACGGATTGCCACTTGCCCTGGTGCAATTTTGGCAGGCGCCGGAACACGGTCGGGCGGTTTTGCGGGTCATCATGGGTAACCACTTCGCCCACCGGCTTGTGGTACGCAATGACGCGCGGGGGCGGCGGGTCGATGCGGTAGCGGATGGGCTTGCCATTGACCTTTACCTGATCGCCAAACTGGATGCGCTGCCCGATGTGGGCCGGTTCGTTGTTGACGGAAATGCGTCCCTCCATGATGAGCTGCTCCATCTCAAGCCGCGAGCCCATGCCCGCTTGCGCCAGCACTTTATGCAGCTTGGGTGTTTCTGCCTGCGGGGCCAACACCCGCTTTGGTGGCGCGAGTTCTTCGACTTCTTCATCGGCATCAAACTGCCCCGATACCACGTCGTCAAACCGGTTGCCTGCTGCCTGGCGCTGCGGGCCGCCCGCAACGCCGCCTTGGCCACCACGCCTGTGGCCACGCGCGCCACTTGGCCTGGCACCTTGCCCGCTGTCATGACTGTCCTCGTTCATGTGCAATTGACCGGCAGGGAGCCCGGCGGCAACGGTTTCCTTCGCCAAACGCTCGCTTGCTTCACTAATAATAGCTGAATATGCAATACCAACAAGGGCTACAGCCTTTTTTTCCTCGGAAAACTCGGCAGTTACCGGGTTTGGCGCATCAGGATTGTCAATGGTCATGTGGGAAATCCGCTGGTGGTACTTGGGTCTTCGCTTGGGCTGGCGTCTTCAACCGCAACCAATGGCTCAGCCTGGCTGCCTTGTGCCAGCTCGCCGTGGTCATCTGCCTCGGTATCAAACGCCGCCTGCATCGCACCCGCAGCCCCACCCAAGGCCTGCAGGGTGCCGGCTTGCTGGACTGCGTTGTCCAACAAGGGAAGCTGGTCCAGCGACTCCAGCCCCAGGTCATCCAGAAAGTGCCGGGTGGTTGCAAACAGCGCGGGCCGGCCCACCGTCTCGCGGTGCCCAATGACTTCCACCCAGCCACGGTCTTCGAGCTGCTTGATGATGAGCGAGTTGATGGTGACCCCGCGGATGTCTTCCATGTCGCCGCGCGTCACGGGCTGGCGGTAGGCGATGATGGCCAGCGTCTCCAGCGTGGCGCGGGTGTATCTGGGCGGTTTCTCGGGGTGTAGGCGGTCCAGGTAATGGCGCAGTTCCGCTCGGCTTTGAAAGCGCCAGCCGCTCGCCACGCTCACTAGCTGCGCACCGCGTTGCGCCCAGTCGAGCTGGATGTCGTGCAGCAGCGCCTTGAGCGTATCGGCACCCAACTCATCGTCGAATAGCGCGCGCATCTCCCGCAGCGGCATCGGCTGCTGTGCGCAGATCAGCGCGGTTTCCAGTACGCGTTTGGCATCCACCGTATTCATGGTTTTGCGATTCCGGGAAGGGCACCGTCACGGTGCAAAATCAGGGTGATTCGAACTTGGGCAAGGTGTCGAACGTGCGCACAAAGAGAGGACTGAAACATCTGCGGCGCGCATCGGCAGCCTGCATACCCGGCGCATGGTCACAAAGCATATGGGCTGCGGCCACTGGCGCTTGGGCCATCAAGCATCATTGTAGCGCAGGCCTAGCTGCGGCAACGCATCTCGCAGGTCTTGCGGCAGGGGTGCATGAAACACCAGCCCGGTGCCCGTGGCCGGGTGTGTCAGAGCCAGCCGGCAGGCGTGCAGCGCCTGTCTTTGCATGCCCGCGCCAGGCACACCACCGTACGTCAGATCGCCCAACAACGGGTAGCCGATGGAGGCCATGTGAACCCGTATCTGGTGGGTGCGGCCCGTGTGCAATGTGCATCTGGCCAGCGTGCCCAGCGCCGAGCTGTCGACGAGGTTGACGGTTGTCCTGGCCGGTTTGCCCGCGCTGCGCGCAAGGTCAACCACCGCCATGCGCAGGCGGTTGCGCGGGTCGCGGCCAACGGGCGCTTCAATCTCACGGGTGTTGGGGCCAGTCCAGGCGCGGGGCGATAGCGCCAGGTACTGGCGGCTCACGGTCCGCGCTGCAATGGCCTGCACCAGCGCATCCATGGCGGGGCGGGTGCGTGCCACCATCATCAGGCCGCTGGTGTCTTTGTCCAGCCGGTGGACAATGCCCGCGCGCGGCAGCAATGCCGCCTGTGCGTCAAACGCCAGCAAACCATTGAGCAGGGTGCCGCTCCAGTTGCCAGGCGCCGGATGCACCACCAGCCCGGCGGGCTTGTTGATGATGAGCAAATGCGCGTCGCTGAACACAATCTCAAGCGCCATCTCCTGCGGTTTGAACGCCTGGCTCTGCGGCGTGGGCCGCAACTCAATGCTGCCCCGCTCGCCCGCCTTCACGCGCGCCGATGGCTTGTGCAGCGTGGCGCCGTTGAGTTTGACGGCTCCCGCCTCAATCAGCTGTTGCAGGCAGCTGCGCGAGAACTCAGGCACCAAGGCAACCAGCGCGTGGTCGAGCCGAAGCCCGTGTTGCGCGGGCGCAATGTCCAGCGCACGCGTTTCAACCTCAAGTTCCGGGTCAGCCGCTTCATCATCGGGCGCAAGCGGGTCGCTCGATATAATCAAATCGGAATGTTTCAAGAAAGATATCTGCAATGCTGAACGCCAAATTATCGGTTGTTTGCGCCCTGGCAATGGCTGGCGCAGCCGCGTTGCTGACCGGCTGCTCCTCCGTTGACCTCGACAAGACCGCTGGCATGAGCCCCAACAAGCTTTACGCCGAGGCCAAAGACGAGATGAATGGCGGCGCGTACGACAAAGCCGTCACCCTGCTTGAAAAACTGGAAGGGCGCGCCGCCGGCACCCCGCTTGCGCAACAGGCGCAACTTGACAAAGCCTATGCGCGCTACAAGGCCAATGAGCCCGCCGAGGCCCTGGCCACGCTGGACCGGTTCATGAAGCTGCACCCGGCCAGCCCGGCGCTTGATTACGCGCTGTACCTCAAGGGCATCGTCAACTTCAATGACGACCTGGGACTGTTCTCATTCATCACGCGCCAGGACCTGTCTGAGCGCGACCAGAAGGCTGCCAAGGAATCATTTGAATCGTTCAAGGAGTTGGTGGTCCGCTTCCCGGCCTCGCGCTATACCCCTGATGCCCGCCAGCGCATGACCTACATTGCCAATTCGCTGGCTGAATACGAGGTTCATGTGGCGCGCTATTACTTCAGCCGCGCCGCCTATGTGGCTGCCATCAACCGCGCCCAATTGGCCTTGACGGATTACCGCGATGTGCCGGCGCTTGAAGAGGCGCTGGCGATTGTTGTCAAATCTTACGATGCGCTGGGCATGGCGCAGCTGCGGGACGATGCCAAACGGGTGCTTGAAAAAAGCTACCCGCAAAGCCAATACGCGACCCAGGGCTACAAGTCTAAAACTCAGCCCTGGTGGAAGTTTTGGTGAGCTGCATCACCGAGAGCTGACCCAGCGCCTCCTGAAATTCAGCTTCTGACGCCAGCCTTCGCATCGGCGGCAACGCTGCCAGCAAACGCCGTCCGTAGCCCATCGTCACCAGGCGGGAATCGCACACCAGCAAGATTCCCCGGTCAGATTCGCGGCGGATCAGTCGGCCGGCCCCCTGCTTCAGGGCCACCGCTGCTTCTGGCAAAAAATAGTCATTGAACGGGCTGCGGCCCATGGCTTCGAGTCGGCTTGAGCGGGCCTCGACCAGCGGATCGTTGGGCGGTGGAAACGGCAGCTTGTCAATCACCACCATCTGCAATGCATCTCCGGGCACGTCAACACCCTCCCAAAACGAGGCAGACGCCACCAGGATGCAGCCTCGCTGGTCCTTGGTCTGGCCTGCCGAGCTGCCTTGGCGGAATCGCTCCATCAGCTCGCGCTTGGGCTGCTGCCCCTGCACCAGAATCTCAATGTCGCGCGAATCCGCAAAATGCGCCTGCAGCGCTTCGCTGATGGCCCGCAAGGCGCGCAAGGTGGTGGTCAAGACAAGGGTGCGCCCGCCGATCATGCTGGCAGCGCTGGCAACCAATGCGGCTACCTGCGCACTGTGCGCCGGATCGCCCGGCTTTGGCAGGTTGCGGGGAACGTACACACTGGCCTGCGCCGGGTAGTCAAAAGGGCTTTCCACCCGCAAAATCTCGGCGCTGCCCAGACCGCAAGGCTCGGTGAACCAGGTGAGTTTGGGGTCATCCCCGAGCGTGGCAGAGGTAAATACCCACGAGCGCGAGTTGGCTCCACCACCCGCTTCACGGGCTCCAGCCGCTTCACCCGCTTCACCCGCTTCACGAGTTTGGCCAGCGTCGCCCGCCTTCAGAAGCTTTGTCTGCACCGCAGCCGCAATGTCCAGAGGCGACTCAACCAACCGTAGCTGGGCGCCTACATCAAGCCAGCGCACCGAACCAGATGCGCACGGCTGGCGAAACTGCGCGAGCTTCTGGTTGATGGCGCCAGCGCGCTCGTACAGCTTGACGAAATCCGGCGCAATTTCGCTCACCGTGTCCAGCGCCAGCATGGCCCCGTTAGAGGCGTCATGAAGCGATTCCAGCGCTTCAGTCCACTGCGACTCATCCACACCTTCTGGCACGGATCCAGTCCAGCGCAGCTTGGCGCCGGGGTAGCTCTTGCCAACCGTCAGGCGCAAGTCCCGGCTGGCATGCTCCAGGCTTGCCGCCACCTGCTGCCAGTCCACCAGCCCGCGCGCCAGGCTCAAACCCGCTGCCAGCACATCGCGCGCCAGATCCAGCAGTTGCCCGGTGGTCAAGTATTGGCCGAGAAACTGCACGCCAATCTCGTTGAGTTGATGGGCTTCGTCAAAAATGACGGTGTTGACAGTGGGCAACAGCTCTGCCATGCCCGATTCACGCACCGCCATGTCGGCAAAAAACAGATGGTGGTTGATCACCACCACGTCAGCGGCCAGGGCCTCACGGCGCGCCAGGTTGACATGGCAGGCACGCAACCGCGGGCACTGGGAACCCAGGCAATTCTCCCTTGATGAGGTGACGAACGGAATGACCGGGGAACGCTCATCCAGGCCGGGCAATTCCGCCAGGTCGCCGGTGTGGGTGACCTGCGACCATTTTTCGATGCTGGCCAGCGTTTTCAATGCCACGCGGGTTGGCAATGCCGCGTCCTGGCGTGCCATCTCCATGCGGTGCAGGCACAGGTAGCTGCCCCGCCCTTTGAGCAGCGCGGTGCGCACGGGCGTGCCCAGCGCCTTTACCAGCCTTGGCAAATCCCGCCCAAAAAGCTGGTCTTGCAGCGTTTTTGTGGCAGTGGACAACAGCACCCGCTCGCCGCTGAGCAAAGCCGGCACCAAGTAGGAAAAAGTCTTGCCAACGCCGGTGCCCGCCTCGACCACCAGCACGCCGCCGTCTTCAATAGTTTTTGCAATCGCCAGTGCCATATCGGTCTGGCCTGGCCTCGGGCGAAACTCCTGCACCAGTCGGGGAAGGCCGCTGTCCGGGCCAAACGCCTCGCGCACCGAATCCTGCAAACTCATCGCGCAACCACCTCAGGCCGGCTCATCGGGTATCTGGTCGCGCTCTATGCGTGCCATTTCATCGCGCAGCGCCAGGCGGCGCTTTTTGAGGCGCCGCATCATCAGCTCGTCGGGCGGCGTCTGTTCTGCGGCACGGTCAATCAGGGCGTCCAGGTCGGCATGCTCCATGCGCAATTCAATCAATCGTCGTTCGGGCGAGTGCAGGTTGGAGTCCACGGGCAGGGGCAGAAAAAGCACCCGATTTGGCGGGGCGGTCTGGGTTTGTTCAGTTGGTTTGATAATACGTCTTTAACCCGCAATTATTCAGGCATTGCCGTCCGGCAATTCAACATGCTCAAAGGCTACCGACTCACCGCTTCCACCGGCATCCACAAGGGCGACCGGGAATACCAGCAGGACCAGGTGGCACTGTTGAACCACCCGCGCATCAATGGCTGCGTTCTGGCCGTGGTGGCCGATGGGATGGGCGGGCGCAGCGGCGGCCGAAAGGCGTCCGACCAGGTGATGATGACCACGCGCCAGCTGTTTGAACGCTATTCGCCCGAGACCGATGATGCCGGCGCGATGCTGATGCAGGTGGTGCAGGAGGCGCATATTGTCATCAAGCTCACGGCCGTGTCTTCCGAAGAAGAGCCGCACAGCACGGTCGCTGCGTTCCTGATCAACCCGGGTGGCGATTGCCACTGGGTGCATGCCGGGGACTCGCGCATTTACCATTACCACGGCAGCAAGCTTGTCAAGCGCACGATGGACCATTCCTATGTCCAGGCACTGGTGAACCGGGGCGAGATTACCGAAGAAGAAGCCAACGTGCATCCGCAGTCCAATATTTTGATGGGTTGCCTGGGCACCGACACCGAGCCTCCGATTGACATCCACTTCATCCCCAAGCTGCGGGCTGGCGACGTGCTGATGGCGTGCAGCGATGGCGTGTGGCACTACTTCAGCACCACCGAAGTGGGGTCGGTGCTGTCAACCCTCTCGGCGCGCGAGGCCACTGAATTCCTGATCGAGAAAGCCCGTTCGCGCGGCCACGGCGGGGGCGACAACCTGTCGCTGGTCGTCGTCAAGCTGGAGCCGCTGGGTTCGTAAGAAGCCGGACCTCCCTCGTTGCTTTCCCGTCAGATCAGGGGGCTTTGTCTGGCGGACTTTCCAGCGGATTGGCAGACGATGCGGGTTGCCCGGCAAGGCGCTTGCGCCGCGCCTGCGCCCGCTCTTGGCCCTCCTTCTGTTTGTCGGCGTACTTTTTTTGCTCCAACGCGGCGGCGTTTGCCTTGGCTGCACGCTCGGCTTCGGCCTGGGCGCGCTTTTGGGCGCGCTCGCTTTCTTGGGTCACTCGGGCATCTGTAGTCAGGCCAGCGGCGGCTTTGGCGGCCGCTTTGTCGTCTGCGCCGGCCTGGCGCTCCTGCTGCTGCGCCAGCGCAGCCGCGCGTCGGCGGGCGGCGTCCAGCTCGGCCTCGGGCGATGACTTTTCTTCGGTGCGGGAGAGTTGCTCTGCCCCCCGGCGTTTGGCCTCGGCGGCGCTAAGGGAAACCTCCTGCCGTCGCAGATCAGCCAGCGCTTCGCGCCGGATCACACGGGCATCGCCCAGGCAGTCGTTTACGGCAAATTTGCTGTAACACGCCACCTGTTCCTTTGCAAAACGCGCCTCCACGCGATCACGCTCTGCCTGGATTCGGCCGCGTTCCGCCTGGGGCGACATGGCGTCAGACGGCGTGTCCGCCACAGTGCCTGCAAGGCCGCCCGCAGGTGCACCGACTTGGGCATGCAACGGGACCTCCACTTGTGCACGCACCGGGGTGCAGGCGGATGCCAGGAACAGCATGAGCAGCAGGAGTCTTTTCATGTCAGCCGAGTGTCCACCATCCGGCGGTCCTGCTCCAAAAATTCCCGAGTTTGCATCTCATGCAGGCGCGAGGCGGTGCGCGGAAATTCGTGCGCCAGAGGCCCCTCGGTGTAAAGATCTTCGGGCTCCACCGCAGCCGACAGGATGAGCTTGACGCGCCGGTCATAAAGCACGTCCACCAGCCAGGTGAAACGCCGCGCTTCAGACGCCATGCGCACCGGCATTTCAGGCACGTCGCTGAGCAGCACGGTATGGAACTGGGTGGCAATTTCCAGATAGTCGTTTTGCGAGCGCGGACCGCCGCACAGGGTTTTAAAGTCAAACCACACCAAGGCGCCCGCCTTGCGCCGCGCATGGATCTCCCGCGCTTCAATGTGCAGCACAGGGTCTTCATCGGCCGATTCGGCCAGCCGGTTGAACGCGTCGCGCATCTCGGCGTCGGCCTCTGCGCCCAGCGGCTGGTGGTACAGCTTGAGGGTTTCCATGGTGCGGCGGCGGTAGTCGGTGCCATTGTCCACGTTGACCACTTCCAGGTGCTGGTTGAGCAGCGCAATCGCCGGCAGAATGCGGTCGCGGTGCATGCCGCCGGGGTACAGGCCGTCGGGCGGAAAGTTGGACGTGGTGACAAAGCCCACGCCATTGTCAAACAACGCCGCCAGCAGGCGATGCAGAATCATCGCATCAGTGATGTCGGCCACATGGAATTCATCAAAACAGATCAGCCGGTATTTTTTTGCCATGCGCTTGGCCAGCACATCCAGCGGGTTGACCGTGCCCTGCAAATCAGCCAGCTCGCGGTGCACTTCGCGCATGAACTCATGGAAATGCAGGCGCGTCTTGCGGTTCAGAGGCACCGCACTGAAAAAGCAGTCCATCAAAAAACTCTTGCCCCGCCCCACCCCGCCGTACAGGTAGACGCCGCGCGGAACGTCAGGGTGGTTGATGAGTTTTTTCAGGGCGTTGGAGCGCTGCGCCTTGAAGGCAGCCCATTCGCCAGCGCATCGCTCCAGGGCGTCAACCGCGCGCAGCTGTGCGGGGTCGGCGGTGTAACCCCGCGCCAGCAACTCAGCCTCGTAAACTTCCCTGACGCTCAAGCTAATTCCGATTGCTATTCATAATATAGCTACTCATGCACTACTGACAAGGGCTATAGGCCGATTGGATGGGTAATTTTGGCACTTTTGCGGCAATGCAGCCGCGCAATTGCCGCAATAGGGCTGGAATAGGGCTGGAATAGCTGCTGAAGGCCTCAAAAGTTCAAGGTCCGCTTCTCCACTGCCAGGGCCGCTTCCTTGGTCGATTCACTCAACGACGGATGCGCATGGCAGATGCGGGCGATGTCTTCGCTGCTGGCCCTGAATTCCATCGCCATCACGCATTCGGCAATCAACTCGCTGGCTTGAGGGCCGACGATGTGAACGCCCAGAATTTCGTCGGTGACGGCATCGGCCAGCATCTTTACCATGCCCGTGGTGTCGCCCAAAGCGCGCGCCCGGCCATTTGCCAGAAACGGGAAGGTGCCCGCCTTGTAGGCACGCCCTTGGGCCTTTAGCTGCTGCTCGGTCTGACCCACCCAGGCAATCTCGGGCGACGTGTAGATGACCCACGGCACGGTGTTGAAGTTGACGTGCGGGTGCTGGCCCGCAATGCGCTCGGCCACCGTCACGCCCTCTTCCTCGGCCTTGTGCGCCAGCATGGGGCCACGCACCACATCCCCCACCGCCCACACGTTGGGCAGGTTGGTTTTGCAGTCATCGTCAACAACGATGGCCCCGCGCTCGTCCAACTTTAGCCCCACCACCTCGGCGTTCAGGCCGATGGTGTTGGCAACACGGCCAATCGAGATGATCAGCTTGTCCACCTCCAGCGTCTGCGCCTCGCCTTTGGCGTTGGCATACGCCACTGACACACCCTTTTTGCCTGACTTGATTTCGCCGACTTTCACGCCCAGTTCGATTTTCAGCCCCTGCTTGTCAAACGCTTTCTTGGCCTCTTTGGCAATCTGCTCATCAACCAGTCCCAAAAATGTCGGCAAGCCTTCGAGCACGGTCACCTGCGCGCCCAGTCGCCGCCAGACCGAGCCCATCTCAAGGCCAATCACACCCGCGCCAATCAGTCCAAGCTTCTGGGGCACCGCGCCAATATTCAGCGCACCGTCGTTCGACAAAATGTTCACTTCGTCAAACGGCGCACCCGGCAAAGCCCGCGCGTTGGAGCCGGTGGCAATGATGATGTCCTTAGCACAAACCACCTCGTCAGCAGCACCCACCACCTTGATCTCATACAGGCCATCCTTCGCCGCCGCAAACGAGGCGCGCCCGTGGAAGAAAGTTATCTTGTTCTTCTTGAACAAATACAGAATGCCGTCGTTGTTCTGCTTGACCACGTTGTCTTTGCGGTCGAGCATTTTTGCAACGTCAATCGTCAGGTCTTTCAGCCCGATGCCGTGATCTGCAAAATGATGACCTGCTTGCTCGTAATGCTCTGAAGATTGAAGCAACGCCTTGGACGGAATGCAGCCCACATTGGTGCAGGTGCCTCCCGGCGCCGGTCCGCCCTTGGCATTTTTCCACTCGTCAACGCACGCCACGCTGAAGCCCAGTTGCGCAGCACGGATGGCCGCAATGTAGCCACCCGGACCGGCCCCGATGACGATGATGTCGAATTGCTTTGTAGTCATGAATTGGTTTAAGTTTCGGCGAACTGATACAGGTACGTGTTGCCGCTTCAGGCAGCCACTTGTTCAAAAGAAAATGCCGGGAAATCTGCACGCTCTCTGGCGTGCTCCATCGTGAGGGCGCAAACA
Organism: Rhodoferax sp.; assembly: GCA_025358555.1. Taxonomy (GTDB): domain Bacteria; phylum Pseudomonadota; class Gammaproteobacteria; order Burkholderiales; family Burkholderiaceae_C; genus JANYCG01. The sequence continues at coordinate 1,133 of JANYJD010000363.1, read as the reverse complement.
TTGCCCTTTGCATCCAGTTCCAGCAGCGTGGTTTCATCCAGGTCGCGTGACTCAGTGATTGCAGAGCCCCGAAACTCGATGTACAGGGTATCGGTGTCCTGAAAGTACTTGATTTTCATGACTCTCAAAAAGCTGAGTACAAACGCAAAAGATATCCCTTGATACCAGCCAGAAATACAAGGCAGCCATAAGGTACGGAGAACAGAAGCGATATTAATAAAATCCAGCCAAAAGCCGTAGAGAAACAACTTCCACCACAGTTTGGAGTGATCTGCCTCTGGACGAACAGAAGCCCGCCGAGTATCGCCCAAGGTGTATAAGCAAAGCCGAGTCCGACGAGCCCCCAAAGTAGGCTCGCGAGTCTTGGCCGAGCCACCCAAATCAGCACCAGCTTGAGTTGATCAAGCAGGACTAGCAGATCCTTCACTTTTCGCCTCAAATATCAAACAATAACCGCGTCGGATCATCCGAAGCTCCTTTCATCGCCTCCCTTCCGAGCACTGCCTCGCGGAGGTCAATGATGCGGTGGTCGTAGCTCATGATGGTATTTACGCAGCTTTAAGATGTACGTGTTTAGACGCTTCGAGCAAGCTTCGAAGCGCTGCATTCAACTCTGCGCTGCTAGGGAAAGCTTCCAAGAGGTCATCGTCAATCTGCACGAGGTGCTTGGCACGCATGGCCCGCTCATAATACTTGCCCCGTACACCCTGGCTGTAGTCAAACTCGGTATCCAGCGGTACTTCGCCCTCTTCAGTGGTCAACGGCTTAGCGGTTACGTTCATATTGTTTCCTTTCCTGGGATGAGGCTTCACGAGCACTGATTAGACGGACATTGACACCATTGTCAGTATGCACAACGTAGAGCAATCGCCCTTCACTGTCCACTCCGACGGTGACATAACGATCTTCATCCTGAGAGTGAGTTGCATCAAAAAACGAGACCGACCAAGCGTCCAAGAACACGGCACCAGCTTGTGTGAAGCTCACACCATGTTTCATGAGGTTGGAGGCCCCTTTCTCCTCATCCCACGCGATGTTCATGCCGCGCCTCAAATATCAAAAAGCAGGCGCGCCGGGTCTTCCAGCGCTTCCTTCATGGCAACCAGACCCAGCACGGCTTCGCGACCGTCGAT
>JANYJD010000357.1 GCA_025358555.1 Rhodoferax sp. | reverse complement strand
TCAAAATTGCGGTTGCCTGACAGCACTGCCGCGCACACCAAGTCATTTTTGGTGATCACATCGTTGAGCTCAGGCGTCAGGTCGCCCGCGTTGCCGATGCAGGTGGTGCAGCCATAGCCCGCCAGCGCAAAGCCGAGTTTTTCAAGGTAGGGCAGTAGGCCGCTTTCGGTCAGGTATTCAGTGACGATGCGCGAACCGGGGGCCAGCGAGGTTTTGACGTGCGGCTTGACTGTGAGGCCCGCCTCCACGGCTTTTTTAGCCAGCAGACCGGCCGCCAGCATCACGCTGGGGTTGGACGTATTGGTGCAACTGGTGATGGCGGCAATCAGCACGTCGCCATTGCCAATGTTGATGTCATTGCTGTGCTTGGCAGGCACGCTGGCGGATGCCACACTGGCCGCCGCATTCGACCCAACGGCCGGGGCGCGCCCAGCAGCCAGCGTGGGGCGGCTGCCTTCCATCTCCATCAACTGGCGCGCCGCACCTAATGGCGTGGGCGGTGCCTTGGGAACCTTGGGGATTAGCGGCTCGCCAGAGGTACGCGCCAACGTGCTCACAATGTGGCGAGTATGGAACACCGCCGCGCTCTGGTTAAAGCCATTCTCGGCATTGGGTTTGGAAAACAGCGCCTCAAACTGCGCTGCCACCTTGCCCAGGTCAATGCGGTCTTGCGGGCGCTTGGGGCCGGCCAGGCTGGGCGTGACGGCACCCAAGTCCAGCTTCACCACCTGCGAATAATGAATGTCCTGCGTGTGCTCAGATGCGTCCACCGTGCCGGGCACGCCAAACAATCCCTGCGCCTTGAAGTAAGCCTCAAACGCTTCAATTTCAGCCTTGCTGCGTCCAGTGCCCTTGAAGTACTCAATGGTCTTGCTGTCCACTGGAAAGAAGCCCATGGTGGCCCCATATTCAGGCGCCATGTTGCCGATGGTGGCGCGGTCTGGCACCGACAGAGACCGCGTGCCTTCGCCATAAAACTCGACAAACTTGCCCACCACCTTGTGGCGGCGCAAAAGCTCTGTCACCGACAGCACCAAGTCGGTCGCAGTCACGCCCTCGCGCAGGCGGCCGGTCAGCTCCATGCCCACCACGTCGGGCGTCAAGAAATACACCGGCTGGCCCAGCATCGCCGCCTCGGCCTCAATGCCGCCGCAGCCCCAGGCCACCACGCCAATGCCGTTGATCATGGTGGTGTGGCTGTCGGTGCCGACCAGCGTGTCGGGGTAATAGACACCATCAGCGTTACAGTGCACGCCGCGCGCCAGGTATTCCAGATTGACCTGGTGCACGATGCCAAAGCCCGGCGGCACCACGCGAAAGGTGTCAAACGCCTGCATGCCCCATTTCATGAACTCGTAGCGCTCGCGGTTGCGCTGGAATTCGAGTTTCATGTTGATGTCCAGCGAGTTTTTCTGGCCGTAAGAATCAACCATCACCGAATGATCCACCACCAGGTCAACCGGCACCAGCGGCTCGATGCGCTTCGGGTCTTTGCCCAGGCGCGCGGCCACGCTGCGCATCGCAGCCAGGTCGGCCAGCAGCGGCACGCCGGTGAAGTCTTGCAGCACCACGCGCGACACCACAAACGGAATCTCGTCGGTGCGGTGCGCCGCCGGGTGCCAGTTGGCGACCTGCGCCACGTGCTCTGCCGTGACTTTTTTGCCATCGCAGTTGCGCAGTACCGACTCCAGTACGATGCGCATCGACACCGGCAGGCGGTTGATGTTGGGGAACTGTTTGGCCAAAGCCGGCAGCGAGTAGAACTTGCCCGGGACGCCTGCTTGCGGCTTCAAGGAAGTAAGCGTTTTAAGAGTTGACGCAAACGGGATGGCGGTGGCGCTTTTCACGGTTTTTGGCATACGGGGCTCCTGAGTTACCAGACATTCTGGCAGCACACACTGGCCGTGTTTGCGCGACGGACCACTAAGCGCACAGCGCGCAGGGATAATTTGGTCAGGTGCCGAACGCACTGCAACGGTCGCAAGGCTGCAGGGTCGCAAGGCCGCATGGCTGCAGGGTCCCAAGGCTGCAAGGCTGCGAGGCTGCATGCGCCTGGCACGGGGCCGCCGGTGCGCGTGCCCGCACCTACGCGGCTCCCGGGTGGCCCTTATTGACCAGCCTGCCCCAGCAAGGCCGTGCCATCCCACCCGCCGCCCAGCGCTTTGTACAGGCTGACTACGGCGTTGAGCTGGCTGCGCTGAATGTCGATCAGGCCTGCTTCAGCCTGCGCCAGATCGCGCTGGGCGTTGAGCACTTCCAGGTAGCTGGAATAGCCGTTTTTGTAGCGCAAATCCGCCAGGCGCAGCGTGCTGCGCAGCGCGTCGATGCGCCGTGTGGTGGTGGCCGTGATGTCGCGGCCAGCCGCCACGTTGTTCAGCGCATCGTGCACATCGCGGAAAGCGTTTTGCACGGTCTGCGTGTACTGGGCCAGCGCCTGCTGCTCGCGGGCGTTGGCGGCAGCCACCACCGCACCGATGGCCCCGGCCCTGAAAACGGGCTGGGTGAGGTTGCCCAGCAGGTTCCAGAAAAGCGACGCTGGGTCGAACAGGTCAGACAGGCTTTTGGACTGCAACCCCAGCCCGGCGGTGAGGCTCAGCCTGGGGAAAAACGCCGCGCGCGCCTGGCCGATGTCGGCATTGGCAGCAATCAGGTTTTGCTCGGCGCTGACGATGTCGGGGCGGCGGGCCAGCACGTCTGACGGCAACTCTGCGGGAATCGCCACCGTTGCTACCAAAGCGCCGACCGCTTTGCCTCGCGCCACAACGGGGCGAAGGACGTCACCCGGTTTGCGGCCCAGCAGCACGGCCAGAGCCGACTCGGCATTCGCCCGGCTTTGCCGCGTGAGCTGCAACGTGGCTTGCACGCTGGCGGCTTCAGATTCGGCCTGGCGCACGTCCAGCTCACCGACCACACCGCCTTCAAGTCGGCGCTTTTGCAGGCGCAGGTTCTCCATGCGGGTGGCCAGTGTCTGCTCGGCCAGCACCTGCTGGGCGTCCAGCGCGCGCAAGGCGAAATAGTTTTGCGCCACGTTGGCATACAGCGTGGTCAATACGGTGCCACGGCTGGCGGCCAGGCTTAGCAGGCGGACGCGCGCGGCATCGTCGGCACGGGCGTATTTGCCCCAGAAATCGAACTCATAGCTGGCGCTCAAACCAAATTGGCCGTCGCCCGAATACGCACCCGCAGCGGGGTTGAAGGTGCCAGAGTTCTCGCTGCTGCGGCGTCGGTTGGCGCTGGCGTTCAGGTCCACCGAGGGGTAGAAGTTGGACCGGTTTTGGTCGAGCGTAGCGCGTGCCTCGGCAATGCGGGCGCTGGCCAGCGCCAGGTCCTGGCTGTTGCTGGCGGCCTCGGCCAGCAGGGCGTCCAGCACCGGGTCCTGGAATGCTTTCCACCACGTGAGCCACTCTGCGCTGGAGGCACTGGCAGCAGTGCCCGCACCTGCCGCGCCGAAAGACAAGCTCGCAGGCACATCCAGCGCGGGCCGCTCGTATATTTTGTCTGGTGGTATGCTGCTGCACGCCAGCATTGCACAAGCAGCTACCAGACTAATAGCAAACGAATTCATTCGTGGCGTGCGTCTAGACATGGTGCGCTCCTTGCAGGTGCACGGGTTTGTTCAGATTTTTAAAGTCGTCAGGCGTGCTGCGGAAATGCCAGTCGTTGACGAGTTTGAAAAACAATGGCACCAAAAAAACCGCTAAAAACGTCGCCGCCAGCATGCCGCCCAGCACCCCAGTGCCTATGGATTGCCGCGCTGCAGCGCCTGCGCCGGCCGAAAACGCCAGCGGCATCACGCCCAGAATAAACGCCAGCGAAGTCATCAGAATAGGCCTGAAACGCAGGCGCGCGGCCTCCAGCGCAGCCGCCACCGGCGTCAGGCCTTCATGCACTTTGACGGTGGCAAACTCCACAATCAAAATCGCGTTTTTGGCCGACAGGCCCAACAGCGTGACCAAGCCAATCTGAAAGTAAACGTCGTTGGCAAAGTGCCGCAAATACACCGCCAGCAGCGCGCCAAAAATGCCAAACGGCAGAGCCAGCAGCACCGACAGCGGCAGCGACCACTTTTCATACTGCGCCGCCAGAATCAAAAAGATCATTAGAAAGCCAGCGCCCAGCGCCAGGCCCGCCGCGCCGCTGCTGCGCTTTTGCTGAAAGGCCGAGCCGCCCCAGTCAAACCCCACATCTGCCGGCATGGCCTTGTTGGCCGCACGCTCCATCGCTGCAATCGCCTGGCCCGAGCTGAAACCAGGTTTGGGGTCACCCAAAATCTGGATGCTGGGCAGCGCATTGAAGTGCTGCACAGAATCTGGCCCGGCCACAAACTTCACTTCGGCCACCGACCGGATCTGAATCATCTGCCCGGCTTTGGAGCGCACGTACAGCGCACCGATGTCGTCCGGCTTGGCACGGTACTGACCCTCGGCCTGCATCAGCACCTGGTAGATGCGCCCGCTCTTGTTGAAATCGTTCACGTAGTAGCTGCCCAGCGTGGCGGCCAGGGTGTTGTAGATATCGGCCACGGCAATGCCCATGGCACGGGCTTTCTCGGTGTCCACATTGACATACAGCTGCGGTGAATTAGCCTGCCACAGCGTTTTGACGCCTTGCAACTCGGGCTGCTTGTTGGCCTCTTCCAGCAGGGCGGGCAGCAGTTGGGCTAGCCGCCGCACCCCGCCGTCACCCTTGTTTTGAAGGTAAAACTCAAAGCCGCCGGTCTGGCCCAGACCCTGGATGGCCGGCGGGGCAAATGCAAGCGGCAGGCCTTCCTTGATGCCACCGGTTTTCATGTACGTCTCGCCCACCAGCTCTTTGGCGGATTGCGTTCGCTCGGCCCAGGGCTTGAGCGGGAAAAACATGGTGGCGGCAGACGATTTCAAACCCCCGCCACCCAGAAAGTTCAAACCGACCAGGCTAAACACCGATTCGATGTTCTTGTTGGGCGACATGGCGGCTTCCACCTGTTTCACGACTTCGTTGGTGCGCGCCAGCGCAGAGCCCTCCGGCAAGATTACCGCCCCCAAAAAGTAGCCCTGGTCTTCGTCCGGTACCAAGCCACCGGGAACAATTTTGTACATCAGACCCGTCAGCGCGACCATGCCCACAAACAGCGCCAGGCCCAGAATGCCGCGCTTTAAAAAGAAGGCCACGCCCCGGGTGTAGCGCGCCGTCAACCGGGCAAAGCCGCGGTTGAAGGATTCGAAAAATTTGTTTTTGCGCTCGGCACCGGGTTTGAGCAACACCGCGCACAAGGCCGGTGTGAGCGTGAGCGCCACCAGGCCAGACAACACCACAGCAATTGAGATGGTGACGGAGAACTGGCGGTAAAGCTCGCCCGCCAGTCCGCCCAAAAACGCGATGGGCACAAACGCCGCGCACAGCACCAGCACGATGGCAATCACCGGCCCTGTCACCTCGTTCATGGCTTCAATGGCCGCGTCCCGCGGGCTCATGCCCTCTTCATGCATGAGCCGCTCCACATTCTCAAGCACCACGATCGCATCGTCCACC
>JANYJD010000028.1 GCA_025358555.1 Rhodoferax sp. | reverse complement strand
GCCCTATTCTTCAAGCTGGGCGTGCCGTTTGCGCTGGCGGTGCCCGCAAGCATAGTGGTCACGGCCGCGTTTGGCGCACTGCTGGCATTACCTGCGCTGCGCGTGACCGGGCCATATCTGGCGATGGTCACGCTGGCCTTTGGAACCATTATTCAAATCCTGATTAACGAGATGACGTTTCTCACCGAAGGCCCGCTCGGCATCAAAATCCCCAAGCCGTCGATTGCCGGGCAACAGCTCAGCGAGCACGGTTTTTACTGGCTGGTGTTTGCGCTGATGGTGGTCTCGCTGGTGGTCGTGCACCGCATTTTGCGCTCGCAGCTTGGCCGCGCGTTTGAGGCCCTGCGCGGCAGCCCGGTGGCGTCAGATTGCATGGGCGTGTCGGTCTACCGCTACAAGGTTTACGCGTTTGTGATCAGCGCGGGATTTGCCGGTCTGGCGGGCTGCTTGTATGCCTATTCAGAGCAGTACATTTCGCCCAACACCTACAACTTTGAGTTGACGGTGCTGTTCTTGCTGGCTGTCATCATGGGCGGCCGCAAGACCCGCTCGGGCGCGTTGCTGGGCGCGGCGATTATTGTGATCTTGCCCAAACTGCTGGACGACCTGGATCTGTTTCGCATCGTCGCTTCAGGCCTGGCGGTGCTGATTCTGGTGGGGGCCATTGTGGGTGTAGCGAGAAAGATCACCACGCCCAAAGCCATGGCGATTCCCGTGCTCGGCACCTTGGCCCTGGCTGGGTTTGCTTTCTGGCTGAAGTCCATCACCGACTGGCGATTGAGCATTTTCGGCTTGATGATCCTGTTTGTCGTGTACTACCTTCAGGACGGCATTGTGGGTTTTGCGCGCAGCCTGTTTGCACGCAAAGTGTCGCGCACTGGTGCCCCCGCCATCACAGCAAGCGATGCTGGCAAAGACGCGGTCATGGTCGCCGCCAAAGCCGGCGCCAGCGAATTGGGCCACGACCTGCTGATAGCAAAAGGCGTACTGATGCAGTTTGGCGGCCTGAAAGCCATCAACAACGTGGACCTGAACGTCAAACGCGGCACCATTCACGGCCTGATTGGACCCAACGGCTCGGGCAAGAGCACCATGATGAACGTGTTGACCGGCATTTACGTGCCAACAGCCGGCAGCATCGAGTTTGCCGGGGAGTCGCTGGTGGGGCGTACTTCGGCGGACATCGCGCTGTCGGGCATTGCGCGCACGTTCCAGAACGTGCAACTGTTTGGCGAAATGACGGCCCTGCAAAACGTGCAGGTCGGTTTGCACCACACCTTTGCCAGCCACATCGTCGATGTGTCGCTGCACACGCCGCGCTACAACCGCGAAGAAAAAGCGGCCACCGAGCGCGGGCTGGGCTTGCTCAATTTTGTCGGCTTGGGTGACCTCGCAACCGAAGAAGCCCGCAACCTGCCTTATGGCAAGCAACGCCTGCTGGAAATCGCCCGCGCGCTGGCGCTGGACCCGCAACTGTTGCTGCTCGATGAGCCCGCAGCGGGGCTGACCGCGCCAGACATCAAAGAGCTGATCACGATCATCCGAAAGATTCGCGACCACGGCATAACGGTGATTTTGATTGAGCACCACATGGACGTGGTGATGAGCATCTGCGACTCGGTCTCGGTGCTGGACTTTGGCCAGAAGATTGCTGAAGGCAAGCCCGCCGAGGTGCAGGCTGATGCCAAGGTCATCGAGGCTTACCTCGGCGGCACAGCCACTTAAAAGTATGCCCATAAATCGGATTTTCGGGCGCATGGCCGCATTGCGCGGCGCTCGGAATCCCCATGCACACAAGTGCATTCCGGTGTTCTGCGCTCCGTGCGCCTTGCCCTGCATCCCGACGATCGAAATTCTGGGCACACTTTAGAAGGCAATTAAAAATGTTGAGCATTAAAAATCTGGAAGCTGGCTACGGCAAAGTGCAGGTGCTGCACGGCATTTCCATGGAAGTGCCCAAGGGCAAGGTGGTTACGCTCATTGGCTCGAACGGCGCGGGCAAGACCACCACCATGCGCGCGGTGTCCGGCATGATCAAGCCCACGGCAGGCGAGATTTCCCTGCATGGCAACCGGGTGGATGGGCTGGAGTCTTACACCATTGCCAAGCAGGGCCTGGCGCATTCGCCAGAGGGCCGACGCGTGTTTGCCACCATGACGGTGACCGACAACCTGATTCTGGGTGCCTTTCCCCGCCTGACGGGCAGCCGCCCCAAGGGCGACGTGCCGGGCGATCTGGAGCGCGCGATGGACCTGTTTCCGCGCCTCAAGGAGCGCCGCAACCAGCTGGCGGGCACGCTATCGGGCGGCGAGCAGCAAATGCTGGCGATGGCGCGTGCGGTCATGTTGAACCCCGAAATCGTGCTGCTGGACGAGCCGTCCATGGGCCTGGCTCCCATTCTGGTGGAAGAGGTGTTCCGCATCATTGCCGACCTCAAATCACGCGGCGTAACCATGTTGCTGGTCGAGCAGTTTGCCGCTGCCGCCTTGAAGGTGGCCGACTACGGCTATGTGCTGGAAAACGGCCGCATCTCGGTGCACGGCGATGCCGCAAAACTGCGTGACGACCCGGCGGTTAAAGCGGCCTACCTGGGAGGCGGCGGGCACTAAGCCAGCTGCGTCCAAGTCAGGGCAAGCCCGGTCAAGTCACCGTTATTCCCGCCAACGCCGGATTCCCCGGCGCAAAGCGCAACTCCAGCTTTTGCATGGCGTCACGCAGCACCGTGGCAATCATCAGGTTGCGGTGCACCTTGGAGTTGGCGGGCACCACGGTCCACGGTGCCCACGCGGTGCTGGTGGCGTTGAGCAGTGTCTCATAAGCTTTTTGGTAGGGCTTCCACTGCTTGCGCGCGTCCAGGTCGCCCATGGCGAATTTCCAGTGCTTGGTTTCGTCGTCAATGCGCTCCTGCAGGCGCACGCGCTGCTCGTCAAAACTGATGTGCAGCATGAACTTCAGGATGACCGTGCCGTTCTCGCAGAGCATGCGCTCAAAGTCGTTGATCTGCGCAAAGCGCTGTGCCGTCTGCTCGGGCGTGATCCAGCGGTTCACCGCAGGCACCAGCACGTCCTCGTAGTGGCTGCGGTTGAAAATCATGATTTCGCCCGCGCCCGGCATTTTTTGGTGAATGCGCCACAGATAATCGTGCGCGCGCTCTTCCTCGGACGGCGCTTTCCAGCCCACCGTGTGCACGCCCAGCGGGCTCATGCGGCTGAACACGCCACGCAGCGTGCCATCTTTGCCCGAGGTGTCGGTGCCCTGCAAAATCACCAGCAGCTTGTAGCGTTTGTCAGCATAAAACAGGTTTTGCAGCGCATCCAGCTCGCTTGCCAGCGCCTCGGTGGCGGCAATGTCGCGCTGCTTGTCACCGCTGGAAAAAGGTTTGGCGGCAGGGTCAAAGTTGGCCAGCTTGCAGCGTGCTTCCTTGCTGCTGCTTTTGGCGGGCCTGGTGTCTAACTCACGAGGCCGCCATTGGGCCAACAGTTTGGCCAGCGCCTTGGCGTCAGCTTTCGAGGACACTTTCGATGAAGCAGACGCGGCATCAGCAGAGGTTTCAACTGGCTTGGAAGGCAAAGGCGTCTCCGGTAAATGGGGTGATGTCTGCAACTGATTCTGCACCAACGCGGGGGGCACGGCAAACTGAGCCAAACGCTGGCAAAATTTGAGCGTATGAACCCAGTCAACTCCCGAATGCCCGTGTCCGTGCACCCAGCCACCGGCTACGCAGGCGACATCCCACCCCAGCTTGCCTGCCAGTGGTGGCAAGCCGGCGAAGCCGTGCTGATTGACGTGCGCACCGACGCCGAGCGCGAATGGGTCGGCTTTGTGCCCGGCGCCGTGCCCGCCGCCTGGAAGCTATGGCCCGGCATGGCCTTAAACCCGGCGTTTGACGACACGCTTAAAGCCGCCATCCACGCCACCATGCACGCTGCCCCGCAAGGAACCCCAGCGGTTGGTAAAAAAGTGCTCATGTTGTGCCGCAGCGGCATCCGTTCCATTGCCGCAGCCAGGCGCGCAACCGAACTGGGTTTTGAAGCCTACAACATTCTGGAAGGCTTTGAGGGCGACGCCAACGCACAGGCCCACCGGGGAACCCAGGGAGGCTGGCGCCACCATGGCCTGCCTTGGCGCCAAGGCTGATGCGCCAGCGCAGGGCAGACCGGGTTACAAACCCATTGCACTGCCAAGCCAAGCCAAGCCAAGCACAGCTACAACCACAACGCCAGCTACAACGCCGGTGGCCTGCGCATCAGCACCTCTTGCGACACCTGCTCGTAAGCGTGCGCTAACTGCAACACATCTATGTCGGCCTGTGGCTTGCCGATGATTTGCATCCCCATGGGCAGGCCGCGCGCATCGAACCCCACCGGCACACTGATGCACGGCAGGCCGGCAAAGGTGGCATAAATCACCACTTCCATCCAGCGGTGGTAGGTGTCCATCTCAATGCCGTTGATGTGGCTGGGCCAGCGCAGTGCAGCGTCAAACGGCCAGACCTGCGTGGTGGGCAGGGCCAGAAAATCATGCGTCTCAAACAGCGTCAACAAGTGCTCATAAAACGCTGTGCGCTGCACGCTGGCGGCCATCAGTTCGTTGCCAGTAAGCGTGGCCGCCTGGTCATGCTCCCACAGCGCCTCGGGCTTGATGGACGCGCGGTTTTTTGGGTTGAGCAAAAACGGCTTGATGCGCGCCGCCACCAGGGCACGCCGCCACACCAGCCAGGCCTGCCACACCGGCTCTGGCGCAATCCCCAGTGCCATCGGCTCCACAGTGCAGCCCAGGCCTTCAAAGCGGCGCAGCCCTTGCTCGCACACCGCCAGAATGCCCGGCTCCATCGCCAGGTAGCCTGACAGGTCGCCGAGCCAGCCAATTTTTGCTTTTGAGTGATCAAATCGGCCTGTAGCCCTTTTCAATTGTGCATAGTAAGCTATTAAATCAGGAGTATTTTCAAAACTTGCCAAAGACAGCGGCGCTTTGGCGCTGTACCCGGCCTGGGTGCCCAGCAACATCGCCACGTCTTGCACGGTGCGCGCCATGGGCCCTTCCGTACTCAGCTGGGAGATGAAGGCGTCTGCCGCCGGCCATAGGGGCACCCGCCCCTGGCTGGGCCGAAAACCAAACCCGTTGGTCCACGCCGCGGGGTTGCGCAGGCTGCCCATGAAGTCAGAGCCATCGGCCACCGGCAGCATGCGCGTGGCCAGCGCCACCGCGGCACCGCCACTGCTGCCGCCAGCCGTTTTCGACAGGTCATAGGGATTGCGCGTGACCCCAAATACCTCGTTGAAACTGTGCGAGCCCAGGCCAAACTCGGGCACATTGGTTTTGCCAATGACAATGCAGCCCGCCGCCTTCATGCGCTGGGCCATCAGCCCGTCTTCGGCGGGTACAAAATTGCGCATCAGTGGCGAGCCCATCACCGTGGGAATGCCGGCCGTGTTGGACAAATCCTTGATGGCCTGCGGCATGCCGTGCATCCAGCCCATGGACTCGCCGCGCGCCAATTGCGCATCGCGCTCATCCGCCTGGCGCAGCAGGTCCTGTGGATCCCGCAGGTTGATAAGGGCATTGACGTGCGGGTTCACCTCGGCAATGCGCTGCAAATAGGCCTGCATCACCTCGCGGCAGGAAAACTGCTTGCTGTGGATGGCTTGGGACAGCGCGTGGGCGCTCATATCGGTGATTTGCGACATTGGGGCGGCGGGTTGGGTCATGGCGGGCTTGTTTTTCGGTTTGATGGCGCGGCGATTGCGATTCAATTTCGGCTTGATTTCAGATCAATTGCGGTTTGATTTACATTTGACATCGCGGTGGATTTGGCCCAAGGGCGTTTTCCACCGCAACGTGCACTGAATGAGACCTTACCATGACATTCCTGGCGCTGGACATTGGCAACACGCGGCTCAAATGGGCCGCCTATGACGCAGCCCGCCCCGGTGCCACGTTGCTGGCCCAAGGGGCCGAGTTTCTGGAGAACATCGACCGGCTGGCCGACGGCCCGTGGGACGAACTGGCCCCGCCCGCCAGCATGCTGGGCTGCGTGGTGGCAGGCGAAGGTGTCAAGCGCCGGGTGCAGGAGCAGATGGAGCAAATGGCGCAGTGGGACATCTCGCCAAACTGGGTGGTGGCCACGGAATCAGAAGCCGGCCTGACCAACGGCTACGACTTTCCCACGCGCCTGGGCGCCGACCGCTGGATCGCCATGATCGGCGCGCACCACCGCATGCTGGCGCAAGGCCCGGCCCGGCCGATGGTGGTAGTGATGGTGGGCACGGCGGTTACCGTGGAGGCGGTGGATGCTAGCGGGCGCTTTTTGGGCGGGATGATCTTGCCCGGCCACGGCATCATGCTGCGCGCGCTTGAATCTGGCACAGCGGGCCTGCATGTGCCCACCGGCGAGGTGCGCGAGTTCCCCACCAACACCAGCGACGCACTCACCAGCGGCGGCACCTACGCCATTGCCGGTGCCGTGGAGCGCATGGTGCAGCATGTGCGCCAGCACTGCGGCGCAGAGCCCAAATGCATCATGACAGGCGGGGCCGCCTGGAAGATGGCACCCAGCATGAGCGTGCCGTTTGAGCTGGTGGACAGTTTGATTTTTGATGGCCTGCTGGAGATTGTGAGTGCGCGAGCGCGGGCGCGCCAAGCGTGACTTTAAATATAATAATAGCAATATATCTATACAGGACAAGGGCTACAGGCTATTTTCACTCTCAAAAAGCCCGTCCACTGCCTGAAACATCGACTGTCGCGCCTGCGCGACGATCTGGCCTTTCCACACGTCGGTGTCGGTGTAGAAAGCATCCATCATGGCCTGCTTGATTTGCTTGGCTAGAGCGGGTGATGCCTCGGGGTGGATGTTGAGCCAATGCTCGCCGCGCAGGGCTGCCGTCACCTCGGTCCATGGCACGGTGCCGTATTCCATCGCGATGCCGGTGTACTGCGCCTGTGGGCATTCCTGGTAGGCTGCCATCCACATCAACCCAGTGAGCAGGGCCGAGCTGGAGCTGCCGTCGTAGATTGACGTGACGGGCGTGGCGGCCTTGCCATCATTGCCAATTTCGCCGCCCCACCACTTGCGCGCGCGGGCAACTGCTGCAGCATCGTCCTGGCAGGCGAAGATGCGCTCGCCCAGGCCGCTAGGGCCCAGGCCGGTATGCAAGTCAATCCAGGCGAGGTGTCTGGCGCGCGTGGCATGCTGGCGCAACACCTTGCGAAGGGTCTGGTTGCTCCAGGTGGGCGCAGTGCCGCCAAAGAACAGGCCTTGCGGAAATTCATACTGTCCGCCTGACATCGCAGCCTGCGTAGCGGCCACGCCTTGGGTCTGCACAAATTTGGCCACCTCCGCCTGGTTGGCCGCATCAGGTGGCCACTGCTCGGGGATCAGCAGAGGCCCCAACGTGCGGTAGCCTTCGTTGACCGGCAGCGGTTTTGAGAAGTCCTGAAAATTGCGGTTCAAATCCACGTTTTCATGCGTGGTGCGGCGGATGTGCGAGAAGCCATACGGGTTGAGCGCGTGCACATACAGCACAGCCACGCCCTGCGCCCGGGCCTTGACCAGCCATTCGGCGTCATGCAGCGCAAACACCTGCACGCCGCTGCCGCAGTAGCCTTCCACGCCGTGGCAGGCGCTGCTGACGATGAGCAGTTTGTCAGCGTCCATCGCGCCATCACGCGCCACGTCCATCGCCAGCGTTTCGCCGTCCCGCCCTGGCAGCGGGTGGTTGTGCGATTCAATCTGCAACCCGGCGGTGGCTGCGGCTTCGAGGAACTTGACGCGGGCTTTGGCGTAGCTTACGGAAAAAGCGTCGGCGACGCCAATCATGCAGCGGCTCCCTGCGAGCGAGCTGTCGTTGGGGCCTTGAACCACTCCTCCGCCAGTTGCACCCAGTAGGTCGCACCCAGGGGAATCAGGTCGTCGTTGAAGTCATAACTCGGGTTGTGCAGCATGCACGGGCCGCCGCCGTGGCCCATCTCGCGGTGCGCGCCGTCGCCGTTGGCAATGAAGCAATAGGCCCCGGGCTTGGCCATCAGCATGTAGGCAAAGTCTTCTGCGCCCATGGTGGGCTCCTGCGCCAGCACGTTGTCGGCGCCCACAATGCCCGTCATGACCTTGCGGGCGAAATCGGCCTCAGCCGCAGAGTTGATGGTGGGCGGGTAGTTGCGGTCAAATTCAAACTCGCAGGTGGTGTCAAACGCCGCGCAGGTGTGCTCGGCAATCTGCTTCATGCGCTGCTCAATCATGTCCAGCACGTCTACGGTGAAGGTGCGCACCGTGCCCTGCAGCTCGCAGCTGTCGGGTATGACGTTGGTAGCCTCGCCGGCATGGATCATCGTGACGGAGATCACACCCGCGTCAATCGGTTTCTTGTTGCGGCTGATGATGGTCTGGAACGCCTGCACCATCTGGCAGGCAATCGGCACCGGGTCCAACCCGTTGTGCGGCAGCGCGGCGTGGCCGCCCTTGCCCTTGATGGTGATCTTGAACTCGTTGCTGGAGGCCATCACCGGGCCTGCGCTGACCGCAAACTTGCCCATCTGGGTGCCGGGCCAGTTGTGCATGCCAAACACCGCGTCCATGGGAAATTTTTCAAACAGGCCGTCTTTCATCATCTCGCGGGCACCGCCGCCGCCCTCTTCGGCTGGCTGGAAAATCAGGTACACCGTGCCGTCAAAGTTGCGATTTTTGGCAAAGTGCTGGGCCGCTGCCAGCAGCATGGCGGTGTGGCCGTCGTGGCCGCAGGCATGCATTTTGCCGGCGTTTTGGCTGGTGTGGGCGAAGGTGTTGAACTCCTGCATGGGCAAGGCGTCCATGTCGGCACGCAAGCCAATCGCGCGGCCAGAGGTACCGCTTTTGACGATGCCCACCACGCCGGTGGTGCCCATGCCCCGGTGGATCGGGATGCCCCATTCAGTGAGCTTGGCCGCTACCACATCGGCAGTGCGGACTTCCTTAAAACACAGCTCGGGATGGGCGTGGATGTCACGGCGCACCGCAGCAATGCCTGCGGCCTGGGTGACGATGGAATCAATGATTTTCATGGAGGCTCCTGTAATTGGTTTGCTGCCAGTTTATGCGGACTCATAAATTCTGGCAGCCTTAGGTCCGAATGCGCCCGTCTCCCATCAGCATCGACAGGTCAACAAAGCGGGAGGCAACATGGTTGTTAGGCGAAAAGCTCACTGAAAAACCACCGAATGACTGGTCGCTCATGGACTCAAGGCCCGTAATCAGACCGTCCCGCGAAGGCGAGGGCGCGCGGCGCAGCCCCTCGGTGAAAACCTTGGCAGCCAAATAGCCTTCCATGCTGGAAAAATTGGCCTGCGCATCGCCACCGGCCTTCTTCACCGCCTCCACAAACTCGCGGGTGATGGGGCGCGCGATGTTGTAGGGCGAAGGCACCACCTGGGTCACCACCACGCCCGCGCCATCTTTGCCCAGCTCGTCTGCCAAGGCCTGCGTGCCCACAAACGACACGTTGTAAAACGTGCCGCCATAGCCCGCCTTGCGCGCCGCGCGGATGAAGGCCGCGCAGGATTTGTAGGCGCTGACCTGGACGATGGCGTCCGGCGCGGCGGCGACCAGCGCCTTGACGGCGGCATCCACCTCGACCGAATTGCGCTCTACAGTCATCTGGGCCACAGGCTTCAAGTTCAAGGCGGATAGCGCCAGAATCATGCCATCCAGGCCGGCCTTGCCGTAGGCGTCGTTCTGGTAGAACACTGCCGCCTTCTTCAAATCCAGCGTGGCCATCTGCTTGACGATGAGCGCGGTCTCGTCGTTGTACGACGCGCGCATGTGAAACACGTATTTGCTGAACGGGTCGCGCAGGGACATGGCTCCGGTAAAGGGCGCGATAAAGGGCACCAGTTCCTTTTTAGCCAATGGCACCGCCGCCAGGCTGGTGGGAGTGCCGATGTAGCCAAACAGGGCAAACACCTCCTCGTCAATCAGCTTGCGGGTGTTGGCGGCGCAGCGGTCGGGCTCGTAGCCGTCGTCCATTTTGCGCAGCTCTATCTTGCGTCCGGCCACGCCGCCCTGGGCGTTAAGCTGGTCAAACCACACATTTGCACCGCGGTTGAACTGGATGCCCAGCTGCGCTGCCGGCCCGGTGAAAGGTGCCGATTGGCCCAGCACGATTTTGCCGCCGCTTTGGGCTTGGGCGATGCTGAATCCGGCCAGCGCTGCAGCGCCTGATAGAACAGAAAATTTGCGTCGAGTAAGCATGGCAAATTGGGATAAAACTTGGCCTTATAGTGAAGCATGAAACGCAACCGAATTCAAGGGGTTTTTTAGCTATGAACTCTACTTCCCGCATTTTGTCTGACAACCCGACCACGCGGGTTCTGGGTGCCTGCCCGCACGACTGCCCGGACACCTGCTCGCTGGTCACCACGGTGGAAAACGGCATCGCCATCCGCGTGCAGGGAAACCCCGACCACCCGCACACTGGCGGCGCGCTGTGCACCAAGGTGTCCCGCTACACCGAGCGCACCTACCACCCCGAGCGGATTTTGTTTCCGCTCAAACGCAGCGGCCCCAAGGGGTCGGGCCAGTTTGAGCGGGTGACCTGGGACGCCGCTTTGGGTGACATAGCCGCGCGTCTGGCGTCAATTGCCGCGCGTGGCCCGCATGCCGCACAGGCCATCCAGCCCTACAGCTATGCCGGCACGATGGGCCTGGTGCAGGGCGAAAGCATGGCAGCGCGGTTTTTCAACAAGCTCGGCGCAGCATTGCTGGAGCGCACCATCTGCTCGGCCGCCGGTGGCGAAGGTATTACGCAGACCCTGGGCGGCAAAGTCGGCATGCGGGTGGAATACTTTGCAGAATCAAAGCTGATCATCATCTGGGGCAGCAACTCGATTGCCAGTAACCTGCATTTCTGGCGCCACGTGCAGACCGCCAAGCGCAACGGCACCAAGGTCATTTGCATCGACCCGCGCCAGAGCGAGACAGCAGAAAAGTGCCATGAGCACATTGCTCTGTTGCCGGGCACCGACAGTGCATTGGCGCTGGCGGTGATGCATGAGCTGATCACCCACGATTGGCTGGACCATGACTACCTGGCGCAGCACACGCTGGGCTGGGACGCGATGCGCGCCCGCGCCCTACAGTGGCCGCCTGAGCGGGCAGCGCCGGTATGCGGCATAGACGCCACGCAGATCCGGTCTTTGGCGCGCGATTACGGCATGGCTTTTGTAAACCAGGAGCCCGCCGCAATCCGCATGAACTATGGCCTGCAGCGCGCCCGCGGCGGCGGCAACGCGGTGCGGCTGATTGCGGGGCTCCCCGCGCTCACCGGCGCATGGCGGCACCGCGCGGGCGGTGTGTTGCTGTCCAGTTCGAGCATGTTTCCGGTTAACAAGGCTGCCCTGCAGCGCCCGGACCTGCTGGCGGGGCGCAACCCGCGCACGGTCAACATGACAACCATTGGCAATGATTTGCTGCGGGACAGCTCCACCGAGTTTGGCCCGGCCATTGAAGCCCTTATCGTCTACAACAGCAATCCGGTGGCGATAGCCCCAGACTCGGGCAAGGTGGTTAGCGGCTTTAAGCGCGAAGACCTGTTCACCGTGGTGCTGGAGCATTTTCAGACCGATACGGCCGACTATGCCGACTACATTCTCCCGGCCACCACGCAACTGGAGCACTGGGATGTGCACGCAAGCTATGGCCACACCGACGTGCTGCTAAACCGCCCGGCCATTGCGCCAGTGGGCGAAGCCAAACCCAACTCACAGATTTTTCGCGAGCTGGCCGCACGCATGCCGCCAGGCTTGGGCTTTGATGCGCCGTGTTTTAAAGAAGATGACGAAGCGCTGTGCCGCAAGGCGTTTGGCGATGCCGTGGACTTTGACGAGCTGCTGCGCAACGGTTTTTCATCGCTCAAGGTGGCCGAGGCACCGTTTGCCAATGGCGGTTTCCCAACCCCTTCGGGGAAGTGCGAATTTTTCAGCAGCCGCCTGGCGGCACAGGGGCTGGACGGGCTGGCGGATTATGTGGAGAACTACGAGTCGCCCGGCACTTCCACGCAATACCCGCTGGCGATGATTTCGCCGCCAGCGCGCAATTTTTTGAACTCAAGCTTTGTCAATGTCAAAAGCCTGCGCGACATTGAGGGCGAGCCGCTGTTGGAGATGCATGAGATTGACGCCAAGTCGCGCGGCATTGCATCGGGCAGCACAGTGCGCATCTTCAATGCGCGCGGCGACTACCGCTGCAAGGCGCAGGTGACGCAGCGCGCCCGCCCCGGCGTGGTCAACGGCCTGGGCATCTGGTGGCGCAAGCTGGGGCTGGACGGCAAAAACGTGAACCAGCTGACCAGCCAGCGCCTGACCGACCTGGGCCGGGGGCCTACGTTTTACGACTGCTTGGTTGAGGTGGAGGCTTGCTGTTCAACTTGAGCGCTTCTTCCTGGCTGGGATCAGGATATGTTGGGCGCAGCGGGCGCAGACGAAGCACCAGTGAGGCCTGGTGCTGCCGACCCACCGCCAAGCGGCGTCACAGTCCACTCGCCCGTCTGGGCATTGCGCCGCTGAAACAGCAGCGGCTGCGCGTTGCCCAGCAGGTGCAAACTCAGTTCCAGCTTCAACAGCGCCATCAGCACGTAAAGCGTGCCACCGTGCGCAACCACCAGTGTCGGTGCAGCGTGGGTCAATGCAAAGTTCAAGCCCAGGCGCGTTCGCGAGACAAACGCTTCCAGGGTTTCGCCGCCCTCAGGGCTGTAGGCCCAATCGATGTTGGCCGACGAGGTGCCATTGAGCGCGCCAAAGTTGCGCTCGCGAAGGCCAGCATGCGCAATGATCGTCAGCCGTGCCAGTTCAGGGCGGGCCGCCACGATGCCTGCGGTTTGCCAGGCACGCGCCATGTTGCTGCTGACGACGGCTGCCAAATGCTGATCTGCAAGCAGTGCGGCAGCGGCGTGGGCCTGCTCAACGCCCAGCGCGCTCAGCGGCTCGTCCGGGGCTTGAAAAATCCGCAGCGCGTTGCGCGGCGTCTGACCGTGGCGCAAAAAATAAAAGCGCTCGCACGCCGCGTCAAGCGCCTGGTTGGATGCAATCGCAAAAAGCTGGTCCAGGCCACGGCTGATTTGGCTGGGGCTGATGGATGCGTTGAATGGGGCTGGTGCAGGTGGGAATGTCATCGCAGGCTCATGGCAAGGTTGTCGCTTGGCGGATCGGCCCAATGGCCTGGTTTATACCCATTGTCCATCAGTGGACAGTGCATAGGGCACATGGTGCGGCACCACCAGCACGCCCAGGGCATTGGGCACAGCCTCAATCTGGATGACTGGCGCAGCGCCGCTGACGCCCCCAAACAGCGTGGCAAAGGCCGAGTCGGCCGCATCACGCCCGGTGCAAAAACGCACAAACCCCATGGGAATGGCCGTGCCCGAGGGGTCGAACATATACCAGCGGCCCGCCAGATACACCTCCACATATGCATGAAAGTCAGTCGGCCCCAAAGCGGGGTCGGCGCCGTAGTCAATGCCGGTGGCAAAGCGGGCGGGGATGTTGACCGCGCGGCATAGCGCAATCATCAAGTGGGCGAAGTCCCGGCACACGCCTACTTCTGCCACCAGCGTGTCCACGGCGGTGGTGTTGCCGTCCGATGAATTCGAGGTGAAGGTGATACGGTTGGCCACCCAGTCGCGTATCGCCTGCACCCGCGTGTAGCCCTGCCACAGATGGCCAAACTCTTTCACGGCCAAGCGGTGCAGTCGGTCTGACTGGCAGTAGCGGCTCGGGTAAAGGTACGGCAGCACGGAGCCCGGCAAATTGGCCACGGGCACCTCGCCCAATTGCTGCGGTTGTGCGGTCGCGTGGTCCAGATCGACCGTGGCCTCGTAGCGCACTGTCAGCGGCCCACCGAACGCCGTCAGGCGCAGCAGCCGAGTGTCCGTGCCGGGGTCGGTGTACAGGTTGGGCCGCAGGTTCTGGCTGATGAACAGGGACTCTTCCACCACCGTCTGCTGTTGTGTCATCGCGGCGTGGATGCTGAAAATGAAATCACATCCCGCAGGCGCAATGTCGTAACTCAATTCGATTAAAAATTTAAGCCGAATCATGGGAATGCTTTCTGAATACTGGTTGTTGAATGTTGGTGGTTAGTCGTCGACCGTTCATGGCAATCGCCATCTTAGACGCTGGCATCGGTCGCGCGCGCGGGCGCACTGGCCTGTCGTTCGCAAGCACCTATGCAGCGGGCCTGTAGGAAAATGCTGACGGGCGGGCGCGTTCGCCACCGATGGACGCCCTGGCATCGCGGCGAGCAAACTTAAAACATTCGTTCGTTTTAAGATCATCCGCCTGGAGCCGCCGCGTGTCTGTTTTCTTTGACGTCACCCACACCACCCACTACCGCTACGCGCAGCCGGTGGATGTGGGCGAGCACCGCGTGCTGTTTCGCCCGCGCGACAGCCACGACCTGCGCGTGCTGGCCACCGACATGGTGGTCACGCCCACGCCGGTGGACATCCGCCTGTACCAGGATGTCTATTCCAATTCTGTAGCGCTGGTGCAGCCGCAAAGCCCTGCAACAGAGCTGAAAGTGGTCTGCTCATTCTCGGTAGAACACACCGGAACACGGGCGCTAGATGTGCCGTTGAGCCCGCGCGCCCAGAGCTTTCCCGTCAATTACACGTTTGAAGAGCGCCTGGCGTTGTCGCATTACCTCGTGCCGTACTACGATGACCCGGACGGTTCGCTTCTGGCCTGGGCCAGCCAGTTCATTGATTCAACAGGCGCATCCGATGCACGGCAACTGCTGGTGACAATGACCCAGTCGATCCGCAACAACATGAAATATCTGGCGCGCTTTGACGAAGGCGTGCAGACGCCCTATGACACGCTGCGCCTGCAAAGCGGCACCTGCCGCGACTTAGCCACGCTGATGATCGAGGCCATCCGCCACTTGGGCTACGCCGCGCGCTTTGTTTCCGGCTACCTGTACACACCCTGGCTTGACGATGGCAACGCGCAAATGCAGGGTGCCCGGGCCACGCACGCCTGGGCCCAGGTCTACCTGCCGGGCACCGGGTGGATTCCGTTTGATCCCACCAACAATTTGATCGGCGGCACCGACCTGATCCGCGTCGGCGTAGCGCGCCATGCCACGCTGGCGTCCCCGGTCAGCGGCTCATGGCACGGCTATCCGGGCGACTACTTGGGCATGTTTGTGGATGTGCAGGTGCACAAGCGGGCATGAAACGGGCTTGAAAACCATGGTACTCGACAGCGTCGGCTTGCACGCGGAATCCCCAGGCGAAGCGTCGCAGCAGGAAGCGCCGTTGGCCAACGCTGAACTCGTGCAACTTCAAATCCGCGTGATTGCGCTGGAAAACCTGGTGGTGGCGTTGCTGGCGCAAGGCTCGCCCGACCAACTAAAATTCGCGAGGGACATGGCGGTCTACATCTCTCCCCGCGCCGGGTTTACGCCCCACCCACTGACCATCCATGCGGCCGCGCAGATGGTGCATTTTGTGGAACGCGCCGAGCACTTTCGGGGGACGGTGGCTTGATTGGCTCCATCACGGCAATTCCTTCAGCATTTTCAGCCTGATCATTTCAATCGCATGCGAGGGCTCCAGCCCTTTGGGACACACCTCTGAGCAATTCATGATGGTGCGGCAGCGGAACAGCCGGTACGCATCATTCAAATTTTCAAGGCGCTGGGGTGTCGCCTGATCGCGGCTGTCCACGATGAAACGATAGGCCTGAAGCAGCCCGGCCGGGCCGACAAACTTGTCCGGGTTCCACCAGAACGAGGGGCACTGGCTGGAGCAGCAGCCACACATGATGCACTCGTATGCGCCGTTGAGCATGTCACGCTCCTCGGGCGATTGCAGGCGCTCTCGCCCCGGCGGCGAGTCGCCGTTGATGAGGAACGGTGATATCGAGTGGTACTGTGCAAAGAAGTGGGTCATGTCCACCACCAGATCGCGGATGATGGGAAAGCTCGGCAGCGGACGCAGCACCACCGGCTCTTTCAGGCCGCGGACCGGTGTGATGCAGGCCAGCCCGTTGCGTCCATTGATGTTCATGGCGTCCGAACCGCAAACGCCTTCACGGCATGATTTCCTGAAGGTCAGTGTGTTGTCCTGTTGCTTGAGGCGCAGCATCACATCCAGCAGCATATGGTCGCTTTGGCACAGATCAATCTCATAGTCCTGCAGGTAGGGCTTGGCGTCGCGCTCCGGGTTGTAGCGGGAGATTGAGAGCTTCATCGCTGCGCCTGCACCAGAATGAGCACGGCCCACAGGGCAATGCCTGCCAGAACGGCACCCACGGCAGCAAGCAGGAAATGGCGCAAACCCGCAGGCCGCGCATAGTCCAGCAGCACGTCACGTAAGCCTACCCACAAGTGCGACACAAGCGCTGCGATCAAGACAACAATGGCAAATGTCATGGCGGGGCTGGCCACCCAGGCGCGCCATTGCAGGTAGCCGTGCACCGGATGCATTGACAGGCTGCCAAACACATAGGTTGCAAACAGCACCAGGTACACCGCGCTGATGCGCTGCACCCGCCACGCCTTGAGGCCAGTGGCGCGGTACCTCACAGCAGCGCCCCGGCTGCGAGCACAGCCACGGCCATGCCACCCAGGTTCACGGCCCACGCGCTGCGGCGGGCCGCATGCAGTGGGGAACCCATGTCCACATCCATCAGCATGTGGCGGATGCCGGCCAACACATGGTGCGCGAGCGTCCAGACCAGCACCAGGATCAAACTTTTTACCGCCCAGCGGTTGAACAGCGCAACGACCTGGCCGTAGGCAGCCTCATCTTTGAGTGACTGGCCGAGCAGATAGACCGCCACTGGCACCGAGACCGCCAGCAGCACGCCGGTGACGCGATGCAAGATGGAAGTCAGCGCGCCCACAGGCATTGCGATGCGCAGCGGATTCAGGAAGATGGGGCGGGCAATGCGCGGGGGCAGCTGCACTTGCGTGGACCGGCTTGACCGCAGTGGGCGCACCATTTGATCCATGGCCTAGACCACTGGCTTCAGTTTGGAATAGCCTGAGTGAGTCGCCCCAGGCATTCGCCCCGCCAGCCAGGCCCGCGCTGCGGCAATCGCAATCGGTACCACGCCAACCACGATGAACACCACATCACCGGGGAAGCGGCTCCACTCCATCAGGCGCGCCAGATCGCCGCCGGTGTAAGCCAGGCTGCGGGCGTGCCAGTAGCCGTTCTCCAGGACATCAACCAACTGCAGCACGCCTGCGGGAAACAGGCTCAGCACCACCATCATCAGCAGGCCCGCGTTGAGCCCCCAAAACCCGACGCGGATGTATTTTTCAAGGGTCCGCCACAGGGCTTCGTCCACCGTCTGGCGGATGGCAAAAACGATCAACGCAATGCCCAGCATGCCAAACACGCCCATCATCGCGGCGTGCCCGTGGTTGATGGTCAAGAGCGTGCCAGTCTCAAAGTAGCTGACAACCGGCAGGTTGATCAAAAACCCCAGAATGCCAGCACCGACAAAGTTCCAGAAACCCACCGCCATCAGGAAATAGAAAGTCCACTTGTGGGGCACCTCCACACGCTCCCTTTTTGGGTCTGAACCAGGTTTCGAGAGGCGCACGAAATCCCAGGCATCGAGCGTGATCAGGGTAAGCGGCACGACCTCCAGCGCAGAAAAGAGTGCGCTCAATGCCATATTGAGGCTGGTCTGGCCGCTCCAGTACCAATGGTGCCCGGTGCCAATGAAGCCGCCCGCAAAATACAGAATCGCATCCAGGTAAATAACGCGTGTGGCTGTCAGGCGCGAGACCACGCCGAACTGCAAAAAGATGACAGCCACCATCACCGTCACAAAAAACTCAAAGAAGCCTTCAACCCACAGATGGATTATCCAGAAACGCCAGGTGTCCACGATCGAGAAATGGGTGCTGCCGTCGAAGAACATTGCGGGCAGGTAAAACACGGGGATCGCAATCGCCGCGCACATGAACAGGCCTGCGATCTCGCGCCGCTCGGGGTCGCGCCAGGCGGGTTGCAGGGCGCGAACCAGCAAACCAAACCAGAATAGCAGCGCCACCGCCAGCATCATTTGCCACGCACGGCCCAGCTCGAGGTATTCCCAGCCCTGGTGGCCAAACCAGAACCACAGGTCCGGCATGAGCTGGCGCATGCCCGCCCATTCGCCCAGCATGCTGCCCACCACCACCACGACGAGCGCGCAGAACAAAACGTCAACGCCCCGCTTCTGCCCGGCCGGGTCTTTGCCGCCCAGCGCTGCCGCCAGAAAAAGCGCACCAGCAACATACGCGGTGGCGATCCAGAACAGCGCCAGCTGCAAATGCCAGGTGCGCAGCAAATTGCTGGGGAACCAGGTGGCAAGGTCAAAACCATAGAAGGTGCCAGGGTCTGCGCGGTAATGCGCCAGCGCCCCGCCCACCAGGGTTTGCGCCAGCAGCAGCAACGCCACGACAGCAAAATACTTCAGGGTGGCGCGCTGGGCGGGCGTGGCTGTGCCACCCGTCACTACGGGATGCAAATAGCCGGGCCGCGCTTTCCAGCCCAAGTAGTCAAACTTGCCAAACGCCAGCAGCACAGCGGCAGTGCCGCCCAGCAGGAAGATGAGGCTCAAGGCGCTCCACAGAACGGCATCTGCGGAAGGCGTGTTGCCCGCCACCGGGTCATACGGAAAGTTGTTGGTGTAGGAATGCGCCGTGCCGGGGCGGTTGGCGGCAGACGCCCAGGCAGTCCACGCAACAAACGCGCTGAGCTGGCGCAGCTCCTCGGGGTTGCTGATGGTTTTTGCAGTCAGCCCGCCATTTTTTGCGGGGCTTGAGAAATATTCATTCCACGCATCCGGCTGGGCCTTGAACCAATCCTGGTAGGCGGGTCCCACGGTCAAAGCGTTGGTCTGCGGGTCATAGCGGTTTTCTTTCAAACCGGTGCGCACCTCCGCCTCAGCCATGGCGCGCTGCACGGGCGTCACCTGCGCGATGGGCGATCCATAACGCTGCACGGCAATGCTGTTGGCCGTGTGCAGCGCAAGCGTGTGAAGGTATAGCGCCGAGAAATCCGGGCCCAGCAACGCGCCGTGGCCCCAGATGGAACCGTTGTCCATCAACGCATACTTCAGGAAAACCAACTGCCCATTGCTGACGTCCTTGCCCGTGAATACAACCGCTCCTGATGGGCCAACCACCCGCTCAGGAATGGGCGGCGCATCGGTGTAGACGCGGGTGGTCAGAAGAAACAGCACCGCAAAGCCAAGCGCCATGGTGATGAGCGCTGCGCGTCGCCACCAGGGCGACAGGCGATCAGTAGTTTGGCTGGCGGAAAGGGGCGCTGCGCCCGCAGCGAGTTCGTTTGCCATATTCTTCTTTCTTGATGTGTTGTAGAAGCCCAGACCGGCTGGTTTTCACATCAAGCGTCCTTGTGTGGCAGGGTGCAACCCTGGGGCAAGGTTCCGCCTATACACTGCGGCTGTCTGTGCGCTGGCGCACACAGCAACGATGTCGCCAATGAATTTGGCCCGCTCGGGGCCAAGCCCAATAAAAAGCCTGTCAATCTGGCCGGTTAGGCGGTAAAACCATCCTCTAGCCCCCGTGAAATATGCATACTTAGCTGCTATATTAATAGCATACTACGCTTGCAAAAAAATTTGCTCAATACCGCCGCGCCACCCCGTTGTCGACCACCACACGGTCACCCACACGCACGTCGGCGTTAGTGTTCTGCGTCAACGTCTGGTAGGAGCCGTCGTTCATGCGGATGGTGAATTTGT
>JANYJD010000285.1 GCA_025358555.1 Rhodoferax sp. | reverse complement strand
TGTCTCTGACTCGCTGCCGGGTAGCTATGCGCCCGCCATACCCGGCGCGCCGCTAATCACTTTTGTGAACAGCGCATTTTGGCGGTGAATCGGCCAGGCACGGCCTTACTGCGGGCGCGCCGAGGGTTTCTACGTGGATTGCGGGCTCTTCCAAAGGGCGATACTTGGCCTCATGCGGTTGAAATGCCTGTCCGTTATCCGTTTCACCGGAAGTTTGGCGGACCTGCCACAAGAAGAAACCCCGCCTCGCGAGTGCGCAAGAGTACGAGGAAATGTGCGGAGCTTTGCTTTAAATTTTGAATTTTGAATTCATCAGCTGGATAACCTTTATCGCGCTGAGTGGTATGACAGGGAATTGCTTGAAAGTCTGCAGAACCCTGCTGTAGGTGCAACTAAAACTTTGGGAGAAAACTCATGAATAGTCGACATGCATTTATTTTGCGGCGTTCCCGTATCGGGCACCTCTGCACTGCTACCGTTATCGCGGCAGGCGCGGTGGCTGGACTGGCGTCGTGCGGCAGTGACAGTAATGTCAGCGCCCCGGTCGCCACGCCGCTCGTATTTTCGATACTGTCATCCACAAGTCCCGAGTGGGTTTCTGGTGGCGATGCCGCAATCGCCGTAAAAACCGACATCCCAGTTGGTGGCGTGCTGAACGTCAGGCTTAACGGCGCCGACGTGTCTTCGTCTTTCAAAGCCGATCCCGCGGGGGGTCAAATGCTGGGTGTGGTGAGCGGGCTGGTCAATGGCAAAAACACCCTGACCGCACAGGTCATCAACTCATCAGGTGTTGCGCAAGGCAACGCCTCGCTCGATCTCACCAATTACCCCCGCACAGGCCCGATGTTTTCTGGCCCGCAGGAAACACCTTTCATTTGCGAAACCGAGTCGTTCACGCTGGCGGACGGCAGTAAGCTTGGCCCCGCACTGGACGCCAACTGCTCGATTGCGACGCGTGTTGACTACGTTTATCGCACGACGGCCGCCACCGGACCACAGTTCAAGCCGCTGACCAGTCTTACCGCCGCGCTGCCCGCTGATGTGGCCAGCACAACGACCAACGAGGGCAAGACTGTGCCCTATGTCGTGCGCATCGAAACCGGCACGGCCAACCGCGCGATTTATCAAACTGCTGTGATTCACAATCCGGTGTCTGAACCTGCGCCTGGCCTGACGGTGAAACCGGCGGGCTGGAATGGCAAACTCGTTTATACGTTTGGTGGCGGCTGCACCGGCGGCTGGTACCGTCAGGGAACCAACACCGGCGGCGTGCTTGACGACAAGATCCTCAAGCAAGGTTATGCAATGGCGTCGTCGTCACTCAACGTTTTTGGCAACAACTGCCAGGACCTGACAGCCGCTGAATCAATGGCCATGGTCAAGGAACGTTTTATCGAAACCTACGGCCGGCCGCGTTACACCATTGGCTGGGGTTGTTCGGGAGGCTCTTACCAGCAGCACCAGATTGCCGACAACTACCCTGGGCTTCTGGACGGCATATTGCCCGGCTGCAGTTTCCCTGAAGTCGCATTCGCTACCGTTTACAGCATCACGGACCAGCGTTTGCTGGGACATTATTTCCGCGACGTGGTTCCTGCCACCTACTCCGATGCTCAAATTGAAGCGGTGGCTGGCATTCTCAGCGTGAAAACCATGTACACCGGCACCGTTTACGACGGTGCCATGCGAATTGCACCTGACGTGTTCTGCCCATCCGTCCTGCCGGTGGCGCAGCGCTACAACGCAATCACGAACCCAACCGGCGTGCGCTGCAGCATTTACGACCACGCTGTTAACGTTTTTGGCAAGGACCCGGCGACTGGTTTTGCGCGCCGCCCGATTGACAACGTTGGCGTGCAGTACGGCCTGAACGCTCTTAACGCCGCCACGATTACCGTCAACCAGTTCCTAGCCATCAACGAGTCAGTCGGGGGGTACAGCAACGATGCGCTTTTTGTCAAAGCACGTACCGTGGCTGATACGGCAGCCACGCGGCAGGCTTATCAGACGGGAAGACTGACCAGCGGCGGCGGCGGATTGAAAGACATCCCGATCATCGACTACCGTGCCTACGCTGACGACAACGCGATAGGCGACATTCACCTGCGCTACCACTCTTTTTCAATGCGGGAACGC
The DNA here is from genome assembly GCA_025358555.1 of Rhodoferax sp. Lineage (GTDB taxonomy): Bacteria > Pseudomonadota > Gammaproteobacteria > Burkholderiales > Burkholderiaceae_C > JANYCG01. The sequence goes on along the minus strand of JANYJD010000285.1, from coordinate 838 downwards.
CTCAAAAAAGCCAATGGCGATGCTGACAATCAGGTCATGCTGGTGGAAGACTTCCGCTACGGTTATTACTCCAGCGACAGCCCGCTGCTGCTCGATGCCTTGAAGCAGATGGACGCCTGGCTGGCCAATATCGCGGCTGATACCGCAACCGGCACAGCACACCAGAAGGTTGTTCGCAACAAACCCGCAACCTTGCAGGAGGGGTGCAATACACGCGATGCCACGCCCACCAAAATCGTTGAAAAACAGGAGCGCGGCAGTGGGCAATGCGCGGCAATTTATCCGGCCCCCGGTTCGCCGCGAGTCGCTGCCGGCGCAAACATTGCCGCCGACATCGTGAAATGCCAGTTGAAACCGGTTGATGCCAGTGATTACAAAGTACCTTTTGACGCAGCTCAGGCGAATCGCCTGCAAACCATCTTCACGGGCGGTGTGTGTGACTGGACTAAGCCTGGCGTGGAGCAGCAGGCACTGCGGGGCACCTGGCTGAAATTCTGATAAGCAGGCAGGGACAGGGTGGCGAGCGGTTCAACAGGCAGCACGGCTGGCTGGCCGGGGAGCGGTGGGATCTCGGCAAGCTGATCAAGAAGCACGGGATTAATCCTCAACACCTCAGCGACTGACTCCTTTTCAGGTCAATTTATGGCCAAATTGGCCTTTGGCGCTTACTGGGTTCTGCCGCTGACGTGGCCGCTGCGGCGCAGACCCAGGCCAGCGCTGTGCAGCAATACCACCGGCTGTTCATGCTGCCCAATGTGGCGCATTGCGGCGGCGGCTCGGGCCCGTCGAACATTGGTGCTGGCACGGGCGACCCCTTGCCCGCATTCAGGGACGCCAA
>JANYJD010000025.1 GCA_025358555.1 Rhodoferax sp. | reverse complement strand
TAAAAAAGCGCTCGGGCGCTTTTTCTTCACGCTACCGCCCTCATGAAACAGTCCCCCGGACTGTTTCACCGCGACATGCCCTGGGACTGGCGTAGTCGCAGCTCGAAGGGCTGTCTGTTTATCAAAGGAGGGGGGCGGGGTGGGTGAGGTGAGGGGTGGGCGCGTCGGGCGCGGTATCTGGCGGAGGGCGGGGGCGGGGACCAGTCGCAGGGCGCAGGGGGGAGGCCATAGACATTAGCTATCAAAAGCGAAGCGCGATGCAAATCAATTGCAGGTAATTACACTAAAAACCGTTGATACTAACCATTAATATGGTATACTTACGTTCATGGTGATTAAGTAATCCCATACGGCAAATCCTCAGTGTTGGCAGACACGGGAGGCCGGTAACTTCAACCAGCACTAGGAGCTACGGATGAAAAACCAGGAGCAGCGCGAGGCGCTACACAAGGCATTGAATGGACAGAGCTTGATGAACTATCGGGCGATCATTGAGGGTTTTGCTGAAAAGGGCATCGTCCTGCAGGACGTGAAACCGCGCGAGAACGTGTTCACTTTCAATGCCTGGAAGGCTTTGGGGCGCTGCGTCAAAAAAGGCGAGCATGGCGTGAAGGTTTGCACGTGGGTGCGGACCAAGGTCAAGGTGGCCGATGAAGACAGCAAGGCCAGGAAAATCCCCTGGCAAACCACCGTTTTTCATATCAGCCAAACCGAAGCCTTGCAAAACAAAGGCGAAAGCGCGACATCGGATGCGGCGGCTGAAATCAATGCCATGGTGGAGGCTTGACCATGGAAGCCCATCAGTTTTTGAACGACATCCCGAACGCATTGGCGGTGCGGGCTTTTCAGGGCACGAGCTTTTCCCCCGAGAAGCGCGGCGAGTCCTACCGCAACGACTACGCGCAGACCCTGGCGCAAGATTTTGCAGAAATGACCCAGCAGGCTGCGAAGGGCGGCACACGGGACAAGGTGACGGCTGCGTTTGCGCGCTACCGTGTGGGCTACGCGAAGCATTACCAGGCATGGCTAGGCAGCCACGGGCGCTGCATCTCCTGGATGATCACAGGGCCGTCAAACTTTCCGACGCGCCGAGCACAAAAGTGGAGCGCAGCAGCCGATTCGCGCATGCAGGCCCTGATTGACTTCAGGGAACGCGCCAAGCGGGCGGCGCTGCGTGAGCTGCGGCCTGATTTGCGCCCAATCATGGCAGGCGATCCGGATGCCATCGAACGTCTGAGCGTTGAACTTGCGACGCTTGAACACAGGCAGGAGAACATGAAGAAAGCCAATGGCGTGATTCGCAAAAACGCCAGCCGGGGACATGACGCCATGGTTTTGAGTTTGGTTGAAATTGGCATTGCGCCAGATACCGCAGCACAGCTGGTGCAGCCAGGACGTTCTCGCGGCTGGGGTTTCGCTTCGTACTCGCTGTCGAACAACAGCGCCAACATCCGCCGCATACGGGCGCGGCTGCAGCGCCTGGAGAAGATGCGCGCCCTGCCCTGCAAGGAACGCTTGGGCGAGGGAGTGCGCATCGAGGAAGACCCGCCCGCCAATCGCGTGCGGCTGTTTTTTGAGGACAGGCCCGATGCAGCAACCCGCGAGAGCCTGAAATCTACGGGGTTTCGCTGGACGCCGAGCATGGGGGCATGGCAAGCCACCATCAACCAGCGATCACTCAGGCTTGCACGATCTTTTGCAGCGATTTGAAGGCAGTCTGCCACCGTTTTCCATGGGACGCGGTGCAGGTTCACGGATAATTGCTAACCGTTAGTCCATCAGTAAAACGCGCATTTTGCGCTTTGTCTGGCGTAGCAGCGCCACGCACTAGGAGTAAAGAAGTCATGAAAACCATTGTTTGTGCCATTCAAAAAGGAGGCCAGGGCAAATCCATGCTTTGCACCCATCTTGCGTTTCTGGCGGCAGAGATGGGCAAGCGGGTACTGGCCGTAGATTTGGACAGCCAGGGCACGTTCAGCCGAAATCTTGCGGTGCAGTACGACCGCCAGGCAGCACCAGCCTTCGGGCTGTTCAAGGGCGCGCACCGCCCTGCCCTGCCCTTGACATTGACCATCAAAACCAAAGGCAGCATCGCCGCCTACACGGGCGACCGCGAACTGGTGGCGGTGGATGAGTCCCCCGCCTTGCAGCCGCAGGCGCTGCGCACATCGTTAGCCGCGTTCGCCGGTGATTTTGATGTCTGTGTGATCGACCCGCCACCGACGCTGGGCAAGCGGCTTGCAGCGGCATTGATTGCGGCGGATTTCGTGGTGATGCCCTTTGTGCCGGCGCGTGAAAGCGTGGACGGCCTGGGCGACCTGATGGAAACCATAGAACTGCACAAGCAAGAACACAATCCGAATCTTCAAGTTTTGGGGTTGTTGCCCAACAAGGTGAACAGCCGCAGCGCCGCCGAGCGCCGCATCATGGCGGAGATTGCCAAAGCCGCGCCAGGCATGCTGTTGCCCATGCACATCCGGGAGCGCACCAGCGTATCGGGAGCCATGGCCGAATCGCGCCCTGTGTGGGCGGTTCATGGCGGACAAAGCCAGCGCCTGGCAGCCGAAGAGACGCGCAGCGCCTGCGCACACATCCTCAAAACCGTTTTCAAGAAGTGAGCCGATCATGACGAATGCACTGACATCCTCCATCACCAGACTGGGCCAGCAGCTCGACACCTTCAAGAAGGGCGCGGCCTACACGACCGCCGCGCTGGATTGCCTGCAGCCCTACGCCAGGCAATCACGGACATTCATTGACCCACAAGCCCTTTCGGAGTTGGCCGCAACCTTTGTGGAAGTGGGCGTCCTTGAACCCTTGCTGGTGCGACCGCTGGACGCGGGGCGCTACGAAATCATTGCCGGAGAACGCCGCTGGAGAGCTGCAAAACTGGCAGGTTTAACCGGGGTGCCGATTTTGGTGAAAAGCCTGACTGACGAAGAGGCGGACAAAATCCACCTCTACGAAAACATCCACCGCGAGAACTTGAGCACCTTGGATCTGGCGCGGCGCATCGAACTTGATCTACAGGAGGCCAAAGGCAACCTGTCCGCGGTAGCGGCCAAATATGGCAAAAGCAAGAGTTGGGTATCCAAACTGTCGACCATTGCCAAGGGCGGTGACATCATGGCCGATGTCGTGCAAACGGGCGCGAGTTCTGACCGCGCAGTGCTCTCGACCTTGGCCGCGCTGGAGCGCAAATCCCCAGAACAGGCCAAAGAACTGAGTAAACGCCTGAAAGAAGCGGGAAGCGCGGCCAACAAGCGCAGCATCGCCGAGGGATTTGCCGAAGCCAGCAAGAGCGCCAAGGCTGAAAAATCACTAAAGCCCGCCCGTTTCCCACGGGAAACGCCTGCGCAGGATGAGGAGGAGCCCGCCTGGAGGCAAAGCAGTGCCAAGTCGCGCAGGTCTGCCTTAATTCAGGTGATGCTGGAGCTGTCTCCGCACTCGCGCTATGCCACCGAATTCACCCAAATGAGCAAGAAATACGGCGCTGCGCGGCTTGTGCTGGATGCAAGTCATACCAGCACGCAGTATGTGCTGGTCGATTTTGGTGACACAGGATTGCGCCGCCGCACGTACGCAGCGCAAGAGTTGCGGCTATTGAGTGTTGCCTGAAAGTGCCATGACACACCGCCCGACGACGCAAGAGCTGGAGGACGCGCTTGCGTCCATGCCGCGCATGCTGGAGACCACCAAGGAGCGCATGCGCAAGCATTTTTTGCAAGGCGTCAGCTTGCCCTCGCTGGCTGCGCAGGAGAACATCCGCGTCGAAGGCATAGCCAACGCTGCACGGGGGGTGCGCACCAGGCTGGCCAACCCGCGGGAATCGAGCCCAGATCGACGAAGTACGCATGCCGTCCCCGTGATTTTGCAGGTGCAGGCAAAAGACCTGGAGCGGGCTTTTGCGTCCATGCCGCGCATCAGCGAGGCGACAAAAAACCGGGTTCGGCGCTTTTTTTTGGAAGGTCAGTCTGCCGCCCAGGTAGCGGCCACGGATGGCATCAATGCAGAGACCTTGCACAACGCAGTGCGACGTGTCAGGTTGGTTTTAGCGGAACAATTGAGCCCTTGGAAGGGCGTTGCCGTGCAGCTGGTGATGCCTGCTGCGCTGGCTGAGCAAGTGCAGGCGCTGTGCGTTGAACTGATGCAAACACCCCACAGGAGACGCGCCGAAAAGGTGATGAAGTACACATTCGACAGCCTGGCTATTGCACGTCAAGAATTAAAGAACGGCAGAGCATGAACGATGCGGTATTGCTTGCTATGCAACAGGCTGATGCGATCATGGGCGTTGAGAGCTTTGCGTTGACCGAGCGCATGAAGGCGTTGGACGCGGCCGTGCTGGCGGGCAGGGCGACGCAAGCCGAGGTATTGGAGTTCGTGAAACTCGACGCCACGCCGGCGGGTGCACGGTCTTACCGGACAGGCGCGAGTACACAAGAGCAGACAACGGCAGAGCCTAAACGAGGATAAAAGTTGAAAGGAAACATCATGTTAGACCTGGGTATCAACAGCGGCAGCATTAGCTACGAAGTGGCATTGGAAGTGCTGGGCCAAAGTCGCCAGCCCTTCATGCAAGCCATCCACGAAGAGCGGCAGAAACCCGCACCGTCTCAGGTGTTCATTCACTACTGTGAAAACCGCCTGGCCGCACTTGATGAGCTGCAAGATAGCTTGCAGCCCGCCGACCTGGCCACCATTGAACGCATCCTTACCAAAGGCGAACCCGCGTTCAAGGTTCAGTGAGCGACATGGCCGAATACCAACCGCTGACCGATAGCGAGGTTCGAGATACGGCAACCGCGTACTTTACAGAACGGCAATCCAAAGCAACCAACCAGGAAACTCCCACCATCGTGTTGGTGGGAGGTCAACCAGGCGCGGGCAAAAGCGCGGCGGCAGCAATGGTGAAATCCGACCTGTCCATGCGGGGCGGCTATATCCACGTCGATGCAGACCGGATGCGCGAGCGCATTTTCGTGGGCAACAGCAAGCCAACCTCGGAGCAGACGCAGGCCGACGCGGGCAGACTGGTGACTACGCTGCGCGACCAAGCCATACAGGGCCGACGCAACATCGTGGAAGAGGGCACGTTTCGCAGCCCTGAAAGGCGCAGGGAAATTTGTGCGGGGTCTCCAGGAGCGAGGCTACAAGGTTGAATTGTTTGCCGTGGCTACACCGCGTGAGGAAAGTTTGCTTGGCATTTATCAACGCCACGAGATGCAACATGCAGCTGGTGGAGCCAACCCGCGCTTTGTCAGTGAGAAGTACCACGATGAAGCCATGCAGGGCTTTGAAAGCACGTTGGACAGGGCTGCGGCGCAGCTCGATCGCGTCCGCGTTGCTGACCGCAGCGGCACGGTGCTGTATGACAGCGTCATTCAGGGCAACCAGCACCGCAACGCGCCAGGTCCTTACCTGGAGGCAGTCATCAGTCATGCACGACGCTTAAAAGACATGCGGAATGAACGCTTTGGTAGTCGCGGTGCAGACAAAGACGATTTTTCTCAGCTATCCCCGAGTGAACAATCTGTTTTGGATAACTCGCGCGTGTTATTGAAGAGCCAGGGCTTTAGCCCTCAATCCAGCGATGCAATCCTAAAAGAACTGGATGCCAAACTACGACTTGAGCGTCAGAAGAAAAACCGCGATGGTGGTGATCCCGGAAAGTCGCCAGCATTGAGAGTTTATGACCTCAAAGCGGATCGACCGACACCGGCATCGAAAACCAAGAATTCACCGGGAAAATCACAAGACCAGTCGCCGACTGACAAATCGCCGGGTCGAGATCGCTGATCGAAATGCGCGGCAAAGAAGTTGTTTTCCTGACGGGAACGCCTGACGCAGGCAAAACATCGGGTGAATTGCCGCCACATGTCGCCATGGTGTTTGAAGGACAAAAGTCCGGTGACATCGATTGCAAAAATCCAGCAAGTGCTCGATGCTGGGCTGCTTCCGACCATTCAGGCCGTGCATTCCAAGCCTGAGTTCGCCTTGGCCAACACGTTTACGCGCATTGAGAAAATGGGGCGGGGCGCAAGCATTACAGTCATGGCCAAAATTCAAAGCGGTTTCCCTGAAAGTTTGAAAGAGATTCGCAAGCAATTCGGCGATGCCGTAAAACTCAATATCATTGACAGACGGATACCAAAAGCGACAACGATGACCAGCGGCTGGCAATACGCAGACATATTCAAATCGGTAGGTAACTATGACCACATCAAACAACGACTCAGTGCAGCCCTTGAGCAGGGCCGCGCGGCAGGTATTACCAAAACGAGGAAGTGCGCCAAGCCATGGCCAGGAGGCTGTCGTGAGCCAGCAGCGCGACCGTGGCCGCTGAGAAAGGTGAATGGCCGGGTAGCAGCCCGGCCATTCTGTGCGCACTAGGAGAGTGGTTTCGCAACAAGTTGCGACTGCACGCCTTAATTTTACACGCGGCGGTCCCGCACCGACAACAGCGGCGAATATTAACTCCCGCGAACTGACTGGATGCCAAATGAAAAACGAAAGATCGATGGTTGAGCGAGTTGACTATGCGCGCGATCTAGTGCCGCAGTGGATACGCCAAGTGATCGACACATCCCTGGCCATTGAAGCAGAAGATGCGCGATCTGCCGGCTGCCTGGGGTTTATGACGCGGGCTTTGGTATCGGCCACCATGCCGTACAAAGACCCCAAAACCAAAATGTTTGAACGCCGCAACGGGGATCTGGCTTTGACCATCCTGTCGCCCAAAGGCGTGCCTTACGGCAAGTATCCGCGCCTGCTGTTGTCCTGGCTGGTCACGAAAGCCGTCACCAAGGGGTCCCCTCGTTTTCAGTCAACACAGGGCTCCGCCCCGTGACCCGTTAAGTCAAACTAATACCCAGCCATAGAATAATCAACCGGTAGGCTAAATGAGCCCATCCCCTCGAAAAGGTAAAACGAGCGGATTTCCCCTCTGAAGGAGTGACACAAGATTTGCTGAAATCGCTTGATCCAGCGGTGTAATGTCAGCCACCCCAGGAGAAATCAACAGTAACCCCCTCGGAGGTAGCCTGCGGAATGACCGTTCGGCCTTGCTTGGTGAGCTTGACCAAACCATATTGGGCCATGGTGTGCAGCGACCGCGACACGTTGGGCGCAAGTTTCCCCACCGCCTTGGCTAAGGCGTCCATAGAGTCTGGGTGACTTTCACGAATGACCTTGAGTAAAGCCATATTTTCATCGGACAGCACCCGTGCCATGGCGGTCACAGTGGGAAACCAAACGTTGGGTTCATCTTTGCCGCGTTGGCGTGTTCCCGCCGCAATGGCCAGTGTGCGGGCGCGCTGCACAGGCACTGGCGCTATGCCGAACTTCAATACCTTGTTCATGGACTGATCTCCTTCAAAACGCGGTCAACTTCAGCATAAAAATCACTGACTAACTGGTAAGCGGTGTCAAACTCGTACAACACCCCCTCGTCCAGAGCGTGTCGATGACGGTGGTCGTACGGAAATCTGTTGCCTGCATGCTTAAAACGCGAGCCTACCGGCTTCACGCCATGGGCATTATCGAAACCAATGAGCCGGGTGTTATCCGGCGCATGTAGTGTCAGGCTGTACCTGATGCCGTGCGGTCGTTCCGCCGTCACGGGCACACTCACAACTTCCATCTTGACCCAGTAGCCCGCATCATTTTGGACTTCAATATTGCCATCCAAGCCAAGCAAATATTCCAGACCAGTGGCCGGTGAACTTTGTGAACCCATGCCAAAGCATATCACAAAACGATAAGTGTTTTAATGATTAGTGTGAGTGAAATATTCCTTTCCTGACCTCACTCACGCCTTTGAGGGCCGCCTGTAAGATTCGTGTGCAAATCGGCCACTTCGCATTTTTGTCAAAGTTGCCTGCTTGAAAGCGAGGTTGTTTTGCTATGGTTTCCCCCCTGCTACTTCGGAAACCGTATGACGCCCACCACCGCGCGTGTAATTTATCCTGAGTACCATATCCGCTCACCCCAAGCGATTTGCAGCAACTCTTTAGTCCAAGTTATTGTCCGCACCCCCAGGGGTCACCTGCCCAATGCCAGCTTCAACGTCGATCAGACCTTTGATGTCGGCATTGCCCGATGGGCCAAGGTCGAGCAGATACGCGGCATTGCCGCAATGAAGAAAATGGCATGAACTGCACCACATCGCCGCACGCAATCGTTCGACCCGGCGGGTTGTCAACCAAGCCATCGGCCCAGACGGCAGATGTCAAAACGCCAGAGCTTTGGTTGTCAAACAGGTTCAAACCGCCCGCACGGTTGCGCCTGACTCGTAAAAATTCACACCTTTTATCGGCTCTAGCCCAATTAAAGTGTGTAGTAGCAGCTACATATTCAGGAGCAATTTAAGTCGCGCCTTGCAGTTTGCGAACAAAAGG
>JANYJD010000166.1 GCA_025358555.1 Rhodoferax sp. | reverse complement strand
GTGGGCCAGTTCCGCTTCAAAGCGGCGGATATTGGCCACGCCGATGCTGTGCCGAAAATGCGCAAACATGAGCTGGTCGTTGGTGGAATCGCCTACGTAGACCCACTGGTCAATCTCGGCACCAAGCGCACGGCCAAAGAGTTCCCGCACAATCCAGCGCGCGCCTTCGAGCTTGTTGTGCGCGCCAAACCAGCCGTTGATGTGGATGCTGCTGACGGTGGCGTTCATGCCCTCGTACCGCATGATTTGCACCGCTTGTGCGATTTTTTCTGCGCTTAAGTGGTTGAACTCGCTGTGGTCAATGGCGATGTCGGTCTCGCGGCCGGCCGAGTCTTGCGACACCTGCGCGCCGGGCACTTCACGCAGCACGCGCTGTGCCACCTGTTGCATGCGTGCAAAATTTTTGCAACGGGTCGCCGAATTCTGTTGGTATATTTTTAATAGCTGACCATGCAATGTGGACGAGGGCTGCAGGCATTTTTTACCCCTAAAAAGCGCTACAGAACCGTTTTCAGCCACGATGGCGTCCACCGGCCATGGCGCAAGGCCCAAAGCCGCATCGCCCTGTGCAAACGGCACGCTCCAGCCCACGGGGCGGCCCGTGATGGGGATCACGTGCAGGCCCACCGCCTTCAATGCACCCAACGCATCGAGCGCATCGGGCGTGATGGCGCCGTCGGTGGTGAGCGTGTCGTCAATGTCGGTGAAGACGCCAATGATCTGGCGGCGGTCTTCAAGTGGCCAGGATGACAGAGGCCTCACGGCGGCGCCTCAAGCACAGAGCGACGGTCTGTTGGAGGGCGAGGGCGCACTTCAGCCCGCCGATTGCAACGCCAGCCCCGCGTGCTCCCGCAGCGGGTGAAAATGGATCTTCGGAAACCGCTCCTGCGCCAGCCGCACGTCGTACTGCGAGGTTGTCAAATACGCCAGCGTGTTGGCCGCATCAAACGCCATGCGCATGGGGTAGGCTTCGCAAAAGGTTTTGAGCTCGGCGGGCGTGTCTGCGGTGATCCAGCGTGCGCCGGTGAACTGGCTGCCTTCGAGGCGGATGTCGGCGTCGTACTCGCCTTTCAGGCGGTGCTGCACCACTTCAAACTGCAATTGCCCAATCGCGCCCAGCAGCATGTTGCCGCCCACCTCGGGGCGGAAGACCTGAATCGCGCCTTCTTCACCAAGCTGCGCTAGCCCTTGTTGCAGTTGCTTGGTGCGCAATGGATTGCGTAGCACCACGGTCATGAACAGTTCGGGTGCAAAGAACGGCAGGCCGGTGAATTGCAGGCTGACCGAGCCGTCGGTAATGGTGTCGCCCAGTTGCACGCCGCCGTGGGTGGTAAAGCCCACAATGTCGCCCGCATAGGCCTCGTGCACAGCCTCGCGCCGCTGGCTCATGAAGGTCACCACGCTAGTCGGTCGCAGCTCTTTGGCGGTGCGCATCACTTTGAGCTTCATGCCTGGCGTGTACTTGCCTGAGGCCATGCGCACAAAGGCGATGCGGTCGCGGTGGTTGGCGTCCATGTTGGCCTGCACCTTGAACACCACGCCGGAGAACGCGGCGTCTTCGGGGCGGATGACCGAGACGGTGGGCTGTTTGCTGGCCATCGCCGAAGTCGCAGCATCGGAAGTGCTGGCCGCAATAGCCACGTTAGACGCCTTTGACGCAGAGGCCGCAGGCGTCAGCGTGCTGATGCGTGGCTGCGGCGACGGTGCCAGATCGACCAGCGCGTCCAGCACCTCCATCACGCCAAAGTTATTCACGCCTGAGCCAAAAAATACCGGGGTCTGCTTGCCTGCCAGAAAGGCCGCGTGGTCCCACGTGGGGGACGCGCCAGTGGCCAGCTCCATGCTTTCCATCGCGGTTTCAAACTCGTGGCCAAAGCGCTTGAGCAACGTGGCTTTATCGCTCAACGGAATTGTCGTGAAGTCTTTCGGGCCGCGGTCGCTGCCGGGCTCAAACACGGTCATGGCCTGGGTGCGCAAATTGATGATGCCGCCGAAGGTTTTGCCCTGGCCGACCGGCCAAGTCATGGGCACGCAGGGCATGCCCAGCTCGCGCTCAATCTCGTCCATGATGTCCAGTGGCTCGCGCACCTCGCGGTCCATCTTGTTGACGAAGGTGATGATGGGCGTATCCCGCTGGCGGCAGACTTCAATCAGGCGGCGGGTTTGCGCCTCAACGCCGTTGGCGGCGTCAATCACCATCAATGCCGAGTCCACGGCAGTCAGCACCCGGTAGGTGTCCTCGGAAAAGTCTTTGTGCCCCGGCGTGTCCAGCAGGTTGATGACGTGGTCGCGGTACAGCATTTGCATGACCGAGCTGGCCACCGAGATGCCGCGCTGCTTCTCAATCTCCATCCAGTCGCTGGTGGCGTGGCGCGTCGCTTTGCGCGCCTTCACCGAGCCTGCAATCTGGATCGCGCCCGAGAACAGCAGCAGCTTCTCGGTCAGCGTGGTTTTGCCGGCGTCAGGGTGCGAGATGATGGCAAAGGTGCGGCGGCGGCGGGTTTCGGTGGCGAAGGACAAGATGCAAATCCAGAAATATCAGGAAGGAAACTAAGGTTCGAGGTGAACCGGAATGTTGGAGGCCTGGTGCAGTACGCGGATGATTTCGACGTGATCTTCCCGCTCAAAGTAAAAGATTGAATACGGGAATTTGTTCAATGTCCAAAAACGAAGGTCACCGCCCGTGGGTCCAGCCGAATGACCTGCCGAATGACCTGCCGAATACCGACGTGATCCGGTGCCGGGGTGGCGGGATAGGTGCGCCATGGCGTCGTCAACCTCGTCTCGGAATCTCTCCGCCAAGTCGAGATTGACCGCCTGGAAGTAATAGTCGAATGCGATCTCCAGGTCGTCCGTTGCCTGGGCTCTGCGAGTGAGTCGCTTCACGCAGACTTTTGAGCCTGAGCAAGACGAGCCAGGCGGATTCTTTCGCTCCAACCCTCCCTGATCTCTTCCCAAGACCTGGGGTCTAGCGGCGACTCCAGCCCGTCCTGAATCAATTTCTGAAAATGCTCTTCTTTGAGCTTCTCTTCATCGCGCCGCAAAAGATCACGCACATACTCGCTAGACGAGCTGTAGCCACGCGATTTGACGCGCGTGTCCACAAACGCCTTCAGGTCGTCGGTCAGGGAGATGTTCATCGTGACGGTGGTCATTTCCCTATTTTACCAAGCTTGGCAAAGATTGCCAAAGGATTGCCAAACGATCGCTCGACCTTGATCGCTCGACCTCGCCAAAATGCAAACTTGTACCGCTTCGCCCGCCCAAATGTACCCCGGCTTGTGCACGCCCAGCTTCAAACCCGTTAGAATTCGGGGCTTCCGAGGAGCGATGCAGTTCAGATTTGTTGAACGAGGCTCGGACAAGCGCGAGATGGACTGAACACATCATCTTGCCGTACCAACCGCGCTCACCCACTGTCCTGTGAGGTGAGTTCCCCCAAGCAGCCAGTGGTCTTCACAAATTAACTTTTGGAGTGAGCCATGAATGCCGTACTGAAACCCATCAAAAACCAGGACTACGAGATCGCCGACCTGAGCCTTGCCGCCTGGGGCCGCAAAGAGCTGAACATAGCCGAGACCGAGATGCCCGGCCTGATGTCCATCCGTGA
>JANYJD010000249.1 GCA_025358555.1 Rhodoferax sp. | reverse complement strand
GATGCGCGCAAGGAAGAAGAAGTCATTGCCCTGGTAGAGCAGATCGAGTCCACCTTGGGCCCGATTGAAGTGCTGGTGTTTAACATCGGCGCCAACGCGCCCAGCAGCGTGCTGGAAGAAACGGCGCGCAAGTACTTCAAGATTTGGGAGATGGCCTGCTTTGGCGGGTTTCTCAATGGCCGCGAGGTGGCCAAGCGCATGGTCACGCGTGCCAACGGTTCTGGGCCTGGGCGCAAGCAGACCATCATCTTCACGGGTGCCACGGCGTCCATTCGCGGCTCGGCCAACTTTTCGGCCTTTGCCGGTGCCAAGCACGCTTTGCGCGCGCTGGCGCAAAGCATGGCACGTGAACTCGGGCCGCGCGGCATTCACGTGGCGCACAGCATCATTGACGGCGCGATAGACACCGCCTTCATCCGCGACAACTTCCCCGAGCGCTATGCCCTGAAAGCGCAGGATGGCATTTTGAACCCCGACCACATTGCCGACGCCTACCTGATGCTGCACAACCAGCCGCGCGACGCCTGGACGCATGAGCTGGATCTGCGCCCGTACATGGAAAAATTCTGAGAGATCATGAATCTTTCTACTGCGCCCACCGATCTCGGGCCTGCGCTGCTCGCCGTACAAGAGTACGGCTGCGCTGCTCAACCCGACCTCGGCGCGCTCGCTACGAAATCTTCACGATCTCTCCAAACTTTGAAGGACCGCCATGGCTAAAACCGTTGATTTCTACTTTGATTTCGGCAGCCCCGCTGCCTACCTGGCCTACACCCAGTTGCCCAAGCTGGCAGCAGACACCAGTGCCACCGTGGTGTACAAGCCGATGTTGCTGGGCGGTGTGTTCCAGGCCACGGGCAACCATTCGCCCGTCACGGTGCCAGCCAAAGGCAAGTACGTGTTCAAGGATTTCGCACGCTTCGCCCAGCGCTACGGCGTGCCGCTCAACATGAACCCGCATTTCCCCATCAACACCATCACCCTGATGCGAGCGGCAACAGGCCTGCAGATGCGCAACGATGCGCGCTTTGGCGACTTTGTACAGGCCATGTTCAAGTCGATTTGGATCGACAGCAAAAACATGAACGATCCCGCCACGGTAGGCGCGGTGTGGCAAGCCGCCGGGTTTGACCCCGCGGCCATGCTGGCGCTGTGCAGCGAGCAGCCCGTCAAAGACCAGATCAAAGCCGACACCGAGGCAGCCGTAGCACGCGGCATCTTCGGCGCGCCCACCTTCTTTGTGGGCGAAAAAATGTTCTGGGGCCAAGACCGCCTTGACTTTGTGCGCGAGGCGTTGACGGCGTAGTCCTGCTGGGCTGTCACGCGGATGAGCGTGACCAGCGGCGCTAATCAGGCCCGGGGAATTGGGGTCAGATCCCAATTCAGGACAATTCTCCTTCCGGCGCAAAAAAAAGTTCAGTCGAAATTGGGCTCTGACCCCAATTCATTGACCCCAATTCACCTGCCCCAATTCGACACCTCATCCAACCAAAGAAATCAACCAACGAAACGTACCAACCAACAGGACACACAATGACCGACATCCTCACCCACTTCGACGCAGGCGTCACCACCCTCACCCTTAACCGCGTCGAAAAGAAAAACTCCATCACCGCCGCCATGTATGCCGCAATGGCGGATGCGTTGGCCCAAGCAGACGCAGACGCCGCCGTGCGGGCCGTCGTCATCCAGGGCCACGCCACGGTCTTCAGCGCGGGCAATGACATTGGCGATTTTCTGAATGGCCCGCCCCGACTTGAAGGGGGTGCGCAAGACACCCCGGTGATGCGCTTTTTGCATGGCATCAGCTCATTTTCCAAACCCATCGTTGCGGCCGTGTGCGGCCCGGCAGTCGGCATCGGCACCACGATGTTGTTTCATTGCGATCTGGTCTATGCGGGTGACAACGCCATGTTCTCCATGCCGTTTGTCAACCTGGGTCTGTGCCCCGAGGCAGCGTCCAGCCTGCTGGTGCCGCAGATGATGGGCTACCACCGCGCGGCTGAAGCCCTGCTGCTGGGCGAGCCCTTCATGGCCGAGGCCGCGCTCGAAGTTGGCCTGGT
>JANYJD010000230.1 GCA_025358555.1 Rhodoferax sp. | reverse complement strand
ACCTTGTCATCGACCGCGATCTCGCCGCCGCTGATTTCCTCCAGCCCGGCCAGCATGCGCAGCAGCGTGGATTTGCCACAGCCTGACGGCCCCACCAGCACCACAAACTCGCCATCGCTGATGTCGAAGCTGATGCCGTGGATGATTTTGGTTTTGCCAAAACTTTTTTCAATATTGCGGAAGGATACGGTGGCCATGGCAGCGGTCTCAGGGTCGGTTCAGCTCTTGACAGCGCCAGCCGTGAGGCCAGACACCATGTAGCGTTTGAAGGTGTAATAAATCGCAGCAGGCGGCATGGCGTAAATCAGGCCGGTGGTCATCAGCAACTCCCAGGGCGAGTCGTCTGCCGAAAGGAAATTGCCCAAGGCCACGGCCAGCGTCACACTGGTGTCGTTTGATAGCAGAAGGAATGCGTACAGGTATTCGTTCCAGGCCAGCAGCAGGGCATAGGTACCCACCGCCACGAGTGACGGCACCATCAGCGGCAAATACACCAGCCGGAACAGCTGTAGCGCAGTGGCGCCGTCCATGCGGGCGGCCTCGTCCAGCTCGAACGGCAGTTTGTCAGAGGCCTGCTTGAGCACCCAGATGCAGTACGGCGAGGCAATCGTCACCATGGCCAGAATCAGCGCCCACTGACTGTTGAGCAGCCCGTAGTTGCCCATGGTCTTGTACATGGGCACGGCCAGAAACGCAGCGGGGATGAAATAGGTAAAAAGCGCAAGGTTCATCACCGTGCGGCCGCCGCGAACCTTGAGTCGGCTGATGGCAAACGCCGCTGCCGTGGAGATGCCTAGCGTCAGCGCGCCAACCGTCACCGCAATGATCAGCGAGTTGCCAAGCTGGGTCCAGAAGTGCTCCAGGTAAAAATGCTTTTGCCCAAATACAAACGCAAAATTGTCGAGCGTCGGGTTCTTGGGCCAGAGCCGTCCAGACGTGGCCTGGTCACGCGGTGAAATCGCAAACAGCACCATGTGATAAATCGGAATCAGCGTCCACAACAGCACCGGGATGCCGATGAGGAGCAGCTTTGCCTCGGTGGTGACGGTCTTCCAGGTGACGCGCTTCATGTTGACCTCCGACGAGCCGCCTCTAGGAGGGCAAAGCCCCCTCGGGGGGCAGCGCAGCACACGCAGTGGCAAGCGTGGGGGTTCATTTGGACAATCTCTTCATCATAAAGTACACCAGCGGCAAAACCAGGGGTAGCGCTATAACAATCGAAGCAAGCGACAGATCCACCTGGTCCAGCCGCAGGTAGCGGATGCCCAGCGTGGCCAGCACGTGCGTGAGGTCAGCCGGTCCGCCACCGGTGAGCAGGTAGACGCTGTTGAAGTCGCCCAGTGTCCAGATCATTGACAGGATGGTGGACGTCAAATACAGGCCGCTCATGGCCGGCCAGGTGATGAACTTGAACTTTTGCCAGGTGGTCGCGCCATCCACCGAGGCCGCTTCGTACTGCTCGGCCGGAATCGCCATGCGACCAGCCAGCAGGATCAGCGTCCAGAACGGCAAAGACTTCCATATGTGCGCCAGCATGGAAAAACTCAAGGCCAACGTCGGGTCGTTGAGCCAGTTGGGGCCGTCACGGCCGGTCAAATTGAAGATCAGGCTGTTGATCACGCCCCACTCGGGGTTGAGCATGAAACGCATCGACAAAATCGTGGGGATGGACGGCACCGCCCATGGCAGGATGAACACCGCCGCCAGTATCTTGACCCACCAGCGCGTGTTCAGAAAAAACCCTGAGAGAAACAGCGCAAGCACCATCTTCAAATTGACGGAGACCACCACAAAGATGATGGTGTTGATGACGGTGCGGAAAAAAATCGGGTCCGCAAACAGGCGCGTGTAGCTGTCCGGATGGCGGGCCAGCCAGAGCCCGTAGCCCACCGGGTAAATGACGAAGATGAAAAATATCAGCAGGTAGGGAACCACAAAGATGCGACCCCAGAATTGCCATGACGACGCCCCTGCGCCCGTTGCCTCTTTTTTGCGCGCAGGCGACGCTGCCTGGTCAGCGGTAAGCGACGTCATGGAATGCTCCAGCCTCAGTTCGCCACGGTCTTGATGCGCGCGATCATCTCGTCAACCGCCTTGTCCACCGGCACTTTCTCGTTGATGACGCGGTTCATGGCCTTGGCCCAGACGTTCTCGTTGTTCAGGATGGTGAATTTGTAGTTCTTGGTGAATTCAAAATTCACCGTGCCGGCCTTGTACTGGTCGTAGACCGAGGTACGGTGCACGTCAGCCTTCCAGAACGGACGCTCCTGTGCGGCTTTCATCACCGGGAACCAACGTCCCAAAGAGCCTTCAACATACGGCGTGAGGTTCTCCTCCTGCATCAGGAAAGCCACAAATTCCTTCGCACGGACTTTGTTTTTGGCTTGGGAAAATATCACGCCGGTTTTGATGGCTGAGCGGTAGATCATCTTGCTGCCGTCGGGCTTGGCGGGGAAACCCGCCGTGATGATGTTTTCGGTGTAGTTTTTCTTGGCAATGGCGCGGTCTTCAGGCTTGAGCGCTTCGTTGTTCATATCATCCAGCCACTTTGCTGCTATTGAAATAGTGGCATTGTGGGTCATCAGCGTGGTCTTGTTGTGGAACGCGACGTTGTTGTCCGGGTCTTTCCAGCTGGTGCTCGAAGGCGGCGTGCAGCCGCGGCTGTAGACGTTGGTGTAGTCGGTCAACGCCGAAACCAGTCCCGCTTTGACCTTGGGGTCGTCCACCAGCAGCTTGCCACTGTCGCTCACCAAGGTCACGTTGTAAGCGTCCATGAAGGTCAGGAACGAGAAAAACGAGTCGCTTGAATCCACGCCCATGGGCTGGCCAATGCCAAAGCTGCGTTTGCCAGTTTTCTGGCGGTGCGCGACCTGGGCCTTGTCGCACCAAAAGTTCCAGTAGTCAGCCCATTTGGTGGGGATGTCGGATGGCTTCAGGCCCGCCTCCTCCAGCATGTCTTTCCAGTATTCCACGTGTATGGTCTGCTGCTTCATCGGGAACGCGTAGTAAGCGCGTGTGCCGGTCTGGTTGTTCAGCAGGAAAGCGGTTTCTGCCGTGTTGGGTGCGAAGCGGGTGCGGATTGGGTTGATGACGCTGCTGATGTCTTCAAGCTTGCCGTCAAATGCCCATTTTCCGGTGACCTGAAAGTCATACACGTCGCCATAGGCTACGTCAGGTGGGTTGCCGGAATCAAGCGCAGCCACGGTCTTCGGGATCATGTCCTGAATCGGATATTGCGAGAGCTCAATCTTGACACCTTTGTGCTTCTCTTCGTATTTCTTGATGGCGGCAAACAGCGCGTCGTCTTCTGCCTTGTAAAAGCCCTTGACCCACCAGACGGTGAGTTTTTCCTGGGCGACTGCGTGGCCCGACGCGAGCAGCGCCGTGGTCATGCAGGCCGCAGTGGCCAGTAGCTTGAATTTCATGGGAGCATCTCCTGATGGTTGGTTGGGAATGATCGACTGTCGCGGGAAATTTTAAAAGTCGGCAAGGGGATGTCAAGCCGCCTTGAGCTGCAACGCTGGCTCGTTGACCTGCGGCAGGCGTTTGCGCGAACCCAGCACCTGCTCGATGTCTTCGTGCGCGCCGTCAATCAGCACATTGACGGCGCGCCCGGCCTTCGCCGCATTGCGGGCAATGACGGCATCCAGCACGGCGCGGTGCAACGGCAACGATTGGGCAGGGCCGCCCTTTTTGCTGGTGGACAGCTCAAAACTGGTGCGCAGCAGCGCGCTGAGCGCCTTGCTCATCTGCACCAGCATGCGGTTGTGCGATGCCCGCAGCAGGCCCTGGTGAAAGCGCAAGTCAAAGGTCACGTAGTCACCGCCCTGGGTTACGGCACGCTTCATGCCGGCGTAGGCTTCTTCAATGCTGGTGATGTCTTCAGATGTTGCTCGCAGCGCAGCCAGCTTGACGGCCGCAGGCTCCACCACACGGCGCAGGTCTTGCAGGTCACGCACGAATTCTGGTGTCAACCCTGAAATGACCTGCCAGGCGATGACGTCGGCATCAAACCAGTTCCACTGGTCTGAGGGCAGCACCCGCGTGCCCACCTTCGGGCCAGTGACGATAAGGCCCTTGGCCACCAGCGACTTGATGGCCTCGCGCACCACCGTGCGGCTGACGCCCAGTTCCTCGCAGAGCAAGGGCTCAGGCGGGATGGTTCCGCCCGGCGCATACCGGCCACCCACAATGGCTTGGCCCAGAAAATCAACGGTGTTGCCGTGGACGTTCTTGATCATGGTGTGACGCGTTGAGCGGGCTTCACGTGTGACAATCTGGGAAATTTGCTTGCGTGACGGCTCTTCAGCGGCACTCCGGCACGGGCGTCAGCAGCGGCTGGCCCGTCAAAGCGGCTTTCATGTTGGCAAACGCAAGGTCGGCCATGGCCTGGCGTGTCTCGCGGGTGGCGCTGGCCATGTGCGGCGTCAGCACCACATTGGGCATGCCCCATAGCGCTTGCGGCACGTTAGGCTCATCCTCAAACACGTCCAGCGCTGCGCCTGCAATCACGCCCGCCTGAAGCGCTTTGATGAGTGCCGCTTCATCCACCACGCTGCCGCGCGCGACATTGATGAGAAAGCCTTTGGTGCCGAGCGCGGCCAGGACATCGGCGTCAATCAGGCGGCGCGTGCCAGCGCCGCCCGGTGTTATCACCACCAGAAAATCAACCTCTGCGGCCAGGGCTTTGGCGCTGGGGTAGTAGCGGTAGCCAGAGTCGGGTTTCTCAGTGCGGGCCGTGTAGGAAATAGACATGTCAAAGGCCTGCGCCCGCCGGGCAATTGCCTGGCCGATGCGGCCCAAACCCACAATGCCGACCCGCGCACCACTGACTTTGCGGCCCAACGCCATGGGGCCAGACGGCCAGCGCCCCTCCCGAACATACTGCCCGGCCTGAGGAATTTGCCGGGCGACCGACAGCAGCAGGCCGATGGCAAGATCAGCCACATCATCCGTCAGCACATCAGGCGTATGGGTCACGGGCACACCGCGTGCAATGGCGGCCTGGGTGTCAACCCCGTCGTAGCCCACGCCAAAAACCGACACCACATTGACACGGGGCAATTGCGCCAGCAGCGCCGCAGGCACCAGGGACTCACCCGTGGCGGCCACGCCCACAATGTTGGGCGCAAGCGCAGCGAAGGCAGCGGCATCGCCCAAATGCGCACGGTCATGCACGGTGTAGAGCGTTTGCAGCGCCTCAAGGTAAAACGGGTGCAGCTTGGCGACTGCCAGAATGTCGGGTTTGGACAAATCAATCTCTCGGTTGAAGATGGGTGTAAGTATCAGAATCGGGGTAAGCCCCAAGCGGGGTCCAGGCATCGCATCGTTAAACTTGCAGATGGCTTTCAATCATATTACGATAATACAACCCCATGATCGGGGTTTTCCCGATCCAGATTCCGTCCCCCCGACCCTTTCCACCAAAACCACACCAGGCCACACACCATGAGCACCACCCCCAAGAAAGACCCAAAAGACCTGCGCAGCCAGCAATGGTTTGGCCGCCAGGACCGCGACGGCTTTGCTTACCGCAGCTGGGTCAAGGGCAAAGGCGTGCCGCACGACCAGTTTGATGGCCGCCCGGTCATCGGAATCTGCAACACCTTCAGCGAACTCACGCCATGCAACAGCCACTTTCGCACACTGGCCGAGCAGGTGAAAATTGGGGTTTACGAGGCCGGGGGTTTTCCCCTTGAATTTCCCGTGATGAGCCTCGGTGAAACGCTGCTGCGCCCCACCGCGATGCTGTACCGTAACCTGGCCAGCATGGACGTGGAAGAATCCATTCGCGGCAATCCGATTGACGGCGTAGTGCTTTTGATGGGTTGCGACAAAACCACCCCTTCGCTGCTGATGGGCGCCTCCAGCGTGGACCTGCCCACCATTGGCGTCAGCGGTGGCCCCATGCTTAACGGCAAGTGGCGCGGGCAAGAGCTGGGCAGCGGCACTGGCGTGTGGAGCATGAGCGAGCAAGTGCGTGCGGGGACGCTGAAGCTGGCCGATTTCTTTGAAGCCGAGAGCTGCATGCACCGCAGCCACGGCCACTGCATGACGATGGGCACGGCCAGCACTATGGCCAGCATGGTCGAGGCGCTGGGCATTGGCCTGCCCGGCAATGCGGCCTATCCCGCAGTGGATGGGCGTCGCAATGTGCTGGCCAGAAACGCCGGGCGGCGCATTGTGGACATGGTGCACACCGACCAGAAGATCTCCACCATCCTCACGCGCGAAGCGTTTGAGAATGCCATCAAGACATTGGCCGCCATTGGCGGGTCAACAAATGCCGTGATCCACCTGATTGCGATTGCGGGCCGTCTGGGCGTCAACCTGAACATTGAAGACTTTGACCGCCTCGCCAGCGAACTGCCTTGCCTGGTGAACCTGCAACCCTCGGGCGAGCACTTGATGGAAGACTTCTGCTACGCGGGGGGACTGCCGGTCGTGATGAAAGAGATTGCGCACTTGCTGCACTTGGGTCTGGTCACAGCCAGTGGGAAGACCGTTGCAGAGAACTTTGCCGACGCACAAAACTACGACCCGCGCGTGATCAAGAAGTTTGACGCGCCGTTCAAGGACAAAGCAGGCATCGCCGTGCTGCGCGGCAACCTGGCACCACGCGGCGCAGTCATCAAACCCAGCGCCGCCACACCAGAGCTTATGGTGCACAAGGGCCGCGCGGTTGTGTTCGAGAATATCGAAGAATTCCACGCCCGCATTGACGACGAAAACCTGGACATCGACGAGACCTGCGTGATGGTGCTAAAAAACTGCGGTCCCAAGGGCTACCCCGGCATGGCCGAAGTTGGCAACATGCCACTGCCGCCCAAGGTCTTGCGCAAAGGCATCACCGACATGGTGCGCATCAGCGATGCCCGCATGAGCGGCACCGCCTACGGCACGGTTGTGTTGCACACCGCGCCTGAAGCCGCAGCGGGTGGCCCGCTGGCCGTGGTGCAAAACGGCGACATGATCGAGCTCAATGTGCCGCAGCGCAAATTGCACCTGCACATCAGCGATGAAGAACTCGCACAGCGTCTGTCCAACTGGAAAGCGCCTGAGCCGCCATTGTCATCGGGCTACTGGAAGCTGTATGTGGACCACGTTCTGCAGGCAGACCAGGGGGCAGACCTGGACTTTCTGGTGGGCATGCGTGGGTCCTTCGTGCCCAGAGACAACCATTGACCACTCATCGATTGAGCATTGAAACCCGTGCAAAAACAGTTTGACGTCGCGGCCCTGGGTGAGGGCATGCTGGAGTTCAACCAGACCCGGCCCGGCGAACCGCAATACTTGCAGGGCTTTGGCGGCGACACCAGCAACGCGGCCATTGCAGCGGCGCGGGCCGGTGCGCGCAGCGCCTACATCACGCGCGTGGGCGCCGACACGTTTGGCTCCGCGCTGCTGGATTTGTGGCGGCGCGAAGGCGTCAACACGTCGGCCGTGCAACGCGACGCAGCCGCCCCCACCGGCATTTATTTCGTGACGCACGGCAACTCAGGCCATGAATTCAGCTACCTGCGCGCCGGGTCGGCAGCCAGCCGCATGACGCCGCTGTGGCTGAGCAGCGGCTCTGAAACTGGATCGAATTCAGCCATAGGAGTCCAAGAGAAAGGCCGTGCCACAAGCCCCGCCGACGTCATTGCCGCATCGGCCATCCTGCACCTGTCTGCCATCACGCTGGCTATATCGCTGGACGCCTGCGACACCGCATTCGCAGCCATGGCACACGCAAAAGAATCAGGCACGCGTGTGTCGTTCGACTCGAACCTGCGCCTCAAGCTGTGGCCGCTGGCGCGCGCGCAGGCCTGCATTGCGCATGCGGTGTGCCTGTGCGATATTTTTCTGCCCAGCCTGGAAGACATGGTCACCCTCACCGGCTTGACCGACCCCGTGCAAATTGTGGACTGGAGCCATGCCCATGGCGCGCAGACCGTGGTCCTCAAGCTGGGTGCCGACGGTGCGCTGGTCAGCGACGGGCAGCAGCGCCAGCACGTGAACGGCCAACGTGTCACTGTGGTGGATGCCACTGGCGCGGGCGACTGTTTTTGCGGCAACCTGCTGGCCCGCATGGCGCTGGGCGATGACGTGTTCATTGCGAGCCGCTACGCCAATGCGGCGGCGGCGCTGGCGGTGCAGGGTTACGGCGCCGTGGGGCCGCTGCCCTGCGCGGATCGAGTCGTCAGCGCCATGAACGCCACCAACAATGCCGAGGCGGTTGTGTGAGCCGCTGGCAAGCCATTCTCAAGAGCCTGGCACGCCAACGGTAACTGCCAGCGGGGCAACAGGCGTGAGTCAAAGCAATCACAATAGCGCCATGATCCCCATCGAAAAATTTGCAGCAGCTTTCAAAAAGCTTCCACTCATCGCCATCCTGCGCGGCATCACCCCCGCAGAGGCGCCGTCCATTGGCGACGCACTGGTCAACGCGGGTTTCGGCCTGCTGGAGGTGCCACTGAACTCGCCAGACCCGCTGGTCAGCATCAACCTGCTGGCGCACCAGCATCCGCACGCCCTGGTCGGCGCGGGCACCGTGCTTACGCCAGCGCAGGTGCGCGAGGTGCATGCCGTGGGCGGCGAGTTGATCGTCTCACCCAACTTTGACGCCGACGTGGTGCGTGAGGCCGTGCGCCTGGGCCTGGTCTGCTTGCCGGGCATTGTGACGCCGACCGAGGCGTTTGCGGCACTGGCGGCGGGCGCGCACGGGCTGAAACTTTTTCCGGCCGAGATGGCATCGCCTGCGGTGGCCAAGGCGCTGCTGGCCGTGCTGCCTGCTGGCACGCTGCTGCTGCCGGTGGGCAGCATTGCGCCCGGCAACATGGCGGCATGGCGTGCTGCAGGAGCGCAGGGTTTTGGCATCGGCAGCAGCCTGTACAACCCAGGCAAGATCGCAACTGCCGTGCACCATGATGCTGCTGAATTTATAGCTTCTTATGCAGGCTGGACGAGGGCATGAGCACTAAAACACGGGAGACGTCGCGCAAAATCAGCTTTGGACACGCCAATCGGGTGGTCATCATCACCGGTGGCGCGCAGGGCATTGGCGAGGCCTGTGCGCGCCGCTTTGCAGCGGAAGGCGCGCATGCGGTGCTGGCGGATGTGGATGACACGCGTGGCACTGCGCTGGCCGCCGAGCTGGGCGGGCTGTATGTGCACTGCGACGTGGGCGACAAGCGACAGGTGGACGCTGCGGTGGCCGCCACAGTGCAGGCCCATGGCCGCATCGATGTATTGGTGAACAACGCCGGCATCTTCCGCGCGGCTGATTTTCTGGAGGTGACGGAGGAGGATTTTGACGCTGTGCTGCGCGTCAACCTAAAGGGCGCGTTCTTGATGGGGCAGGCGGTGGCTCGGGTAATGGCTGCGGCGGGACGCGACTCTAGCCAGGAAGATCGGACCTCACGCGGCATGGCGCTGGAGGATCGGACCTCGCGCGGTTCGATAGTCAACATGAGTTCCGTCAACGGCGTGCTGGCCATTCCCACCATTGCCAGCTACAACGTCAGCAAGGGCGGCCTCAACCAGTTGACCCGCGTGATGGCGCTGGCCTTGGCCGACAAGGGCATCCGCGTGAACGCCGTGGCACCCGGCACGATTGCCACCGAACTCGCCGCCAAAGCCGTGCTGACCAGCGACGAGGCCAAGGCAAAAATCATGAGCCGCACGCCAATGAAACGGCTGGGTGAGCCGTCCGAGATTGCCGACGTGGTGGCCTGGCTGGCCAGCGATGCCGCGAGTTATGTCACCGGCGAGATCGTGGTGGTTGACGGCGGACGGATGACGTTGAACTACACGGTGCCGGTTTCCGGGTGAAAATCAATTCACTCACCATTTTGAAAGTCTTCACATGACCCGTCTCAGCGCCCTGTCCGCTTTCCCCATCACAAAAAAATGGCCAGCCCTGCACCCCGACCGCATCCAGCTTTACTCGCTGCCTACACCCAATGGGGTGAAAGTATCGATCATGCTGGAAGAAACCGGCCTGCCTTATGAGCCGCACTTGGTGAGCTTTGAGACCAACGACCAGATGTCGCCAGAGTTCATATCCCTCAGCGCCAACAACAAGATTCCAGCCATCCTTGACCCGAGTGGTCCGGGCGGCAAGCCGCTTGCGCTGTTTGAGTCGGGGGCGATTCTGGTCTATCTGGCCGCCAAATCCGGCAAATTCATGCCCAAAGATGACGCGGGCCGATACGAAGTGCTGCAATGGATCATGTTCCAGATGGGCGGCATTGGCCCGATGTTTGGCCAGCTTGGCTTTTTCCACAAGTTTGCGGGAAAAGACTATCAAGACAAGCGCCCGCGCGACCGGTATGTGGCCGAGTCAAAACGCCTGCTGGGCGTGCTGAACCAGCGGCTTGCCGGCCGCGCTTGGATCATGGGCGATGACTACACCATAGCCGACATGGCCATCTTCCCCTGGGTGCGCAACCTGGTGGGCTTTTATGGCGCGGGTGAACTGGTCGGGTTCGACACGTTTGCACATGTGAAGCGGGTGCTGGATGCGTTTGTGGCACGGCCTGCCGTGGCGCGGGGGCTGGTGATTCCGGCGCGCGGTTGATGCCAGACCCATCGCTGACATGACTCAGGCGAGAGGCAAATCCGCTCGGCTAAAAAACGCCAGCAGCAAAGCAACCACCGCCTGCGGCTGTTCCTGCTGCACCCAATGTCCTGCGCCCTCAACCAATTGGCAACGCGTCATCTGAGTACAAGCTGTTTGCTGCATCGCCTCAAACGCGCCGGGCTTCTGGTAGGTGCCCCAATCACTGGCACCTGCGATGAAGCAGGAGGGCACGTCAATCGTGCGGCCAGAAAACAGCTTCAGGTCGGAATTCAGCAGATCGCTGGTTGAGCACCGGTACCAGTTCAACGGGCCCTGAAAACCGGTGGCGGCATACGCTGCGCTGTAGACGGAAAGCTCGCCATCGGTAAGCCATTGGCATTGCGCTGTTTCAGAGGCGGACGGCATTTCATGCGCCACCGTTTCAGCCATGCCCTGGTGCAAATCCATCAGGTAATAAGTGGGCATTTTGGCCAGTTCGCCCGCGCTCGCGTCTTTCAGTTTGAACGGTTTGTTGGCCTGCCAGTCAGCGCTTTTGTGGTGGTAGTAGGCCCGCAGAAAAGCATGGATGCCCTGCGGCGCGTGACGCATGTTGCCCTCGGCCTCGCGCGTTGAGTAGTACCACTGGTAGTGTTTTCGCGGACGTGGCAGCCCGGCCAGGTCGTCATGAAGGCGGCTGCCTGACCAGGCTGATGGCGGAGCCTTTGTCGCATTCAATGCACCGCCGGGTGCGGCATCGGCCGTGTCAAACCCGAGTGCAGGCGGCCCGGCAAACGGCGCGCTCATCATCACCACCGACTTGAAAACATCGGGGCGCACCAGTGCACACCAGGCCGCCACCGTCGAGCCATAGTCGTGGCCCACCACAGCGTCAACGCTGCGCCAGCCCATCGCATTGACCAGTGCCAGCGCGTCCTGCACCAGGTTGAGCGGGCGGAACGAGGCGACGTCGCCGTCATAGCCGCCATCCCATCCGGTGGTCTGGCCGTAGCCACGCTGGTCTGGCGCGATGACGTGGTAGCCCGCCTGCGCCAGCGGCAGCATCACCTTGCGCCAGCTGTAGGCCAGCTCGGGGAAGCCGTGCAGCAACATGATGCGGCCTCTGGCCTTTTCCTTGACGGTCCGCTCAAAGCCCGCCTCCAGCACATGCATCGTCAACCCATTGATGCTGCTCACCGAGCGAGAGCGGATGCCCATAGGTAAATTCACTAAGTTCATAAAACAATTTGATAATTGGGTGTCATGATGCCACGATGCGAACGACCCCTGAACTTGAACCCGATGCTGTAAGGATTTTGCCGAAGCGCCAGACCAACGCTGATCGGTCATGCAAAAAAAATTCGACGCTACTGCCAGGCGACTTGGCACATTGCCAGTCGCCCGATTTCCATTGACTTAAGGAGCCTTCGACATGCTGGCACTGCACTGCAATTCACCCCCGCGCATGAATTACTGGCGGCACGGCTCGGGGTTGGCAATTTGCGCAAGCATGCTGCTGTCCGCCTGCGCTGCCCCCAACCCGCAGCCACTCTTGGCTCTGGCAACTGTGCCACTCCAGCGTGGCTGGTTTGAAGGCAAAACTGTCTTCTACATCACGACAGACGTGTCCGACGCGGCTGTTGCACAGGACAAGAAGGCCAATTTTGCACCCCGTCTGGCCTACGCCTTGCCGACCCAGCCAAGCAACCCCCAAGCGCCACGGGCCTCGTCTGTCGACAGGGTGTACGCGTTCACCAATATCGAGCAGGGAAACGTGTTTGCGTCAGCGCCACTGCCCATGGGCCACACTAACCGCGAAGCGGCCTACAGCCCACTGTGGCTGATGCTGACCGTCACATGGAAGCCTAGCACGGCCCAACGCATTTTGAAATCCGAGGAAGAGGTGCTGGACGCCACCGAAAAGGGCTGGGTGACGCTGGTGTCCACGGGCGCAGTGGTGAATTGCCCTATCGTGCACCGGGGGGCTCTGGGGGGCCTGGAAGGCGTCAGCATCAGCGCGCCTTAATTTGCAATCTGAGCGCGGTTGCCCCGCCATGCCACCCGCCCAAACCACGCCCCGCCGGCAATTGCCCAGGCATTCAGGCTGCCGTAAATCACCAACGCAATAGCCTGCGCGATGAACACGCCGGTGAGGGAATTGAAATAGCGTATCGCCAGCCAGCCGCCGCCCACCGCCACCGCCAGCCGCGCGATGTTGCCGATCACTGGCCACAGCAATTTGCCGGCCCCTTGCGATGCGAAATACAGCACGATGCCAAGGCCAAAAAACCCGTAGCTTGGGCCGACCACGCGCAGGTAGTGCGCGCCCGTTTCCAGCATGGCGGGCTCTGTGCCAAACAACGCCAGCCAGGCGTTCGGGAACAGCGCTGCCCACAAACCCACGCACTCTGCCATGGCAAACGACATGGCCGCGCCAATCCAGGTGGCCTTGAGCGCCCGCTCGCGCTGGCCCGCGCCAATGCAGGTGCCCACCATCGCCACCAGCGGTGCGCCCAGGCCAAACACCAGCGGCACCAGCAGGTATTCCAGCCGCGAGGCAGTTCCGTACCCCGCAATGGCCGCCGTACCAAAGCGGCCCACCATGGCCGTGGCAAAACCAATCGCCACGTTGGTGGCTGCGGTGGAAAAAATGCCGACCAGGCCGACGCGCAGAATATCCCAAAAAAGGGGTTTGCGAAACTTCAGGCGATTCCACGTGAGGCGCAGCAGGCTGCCTTTCGAGCGAAGGTATAGCACCAGAATCAGGCTGCCCAGCGCGTAATAGGCCAACAGCGCCAGCGCACCGCCCACAATGCCAAAACCCGGCACCGGTCCCCAGCCAAAAATCAGCAAGGCCGACAGCGGCACCAGCAGCACCGCACCGCCCACCATCACCACGGCCTGCATCATCATGTTGCCCGTGCCGCGAATCAGCGCTGACAGCGCGTTGAAAAACCAGATCAGCACCGCGCCCGCAAACACCCAGTTGGAGTAGACCAATGCTGCCTCTAGCGCGCCGCCCTGCCCACCCATCAGCGAATAAATCCAGCGCCCGCCCAATAGCATAATTAACGTGAACACCAGGCCGAATCCGAGGGCAATGACCACGGCGTGCTGCACCAAAGCATTGGCGTCATCGCGCCGCCCTCCCCCCAAAGCCCGAGCAATGCTGGACGCAATGCCGCCACCCATCGCGCCATTGGAAGTCATCTGCATGAACATCACCAGCGGAAACACCAGCGCCATGCCGGCCAGGGCGTCTGTGCCCAGCTTGCCGACGAAATAGGTTTCGATCAGGCCAACAGCCGCCTGGGAAAACATCACCAGCACATTGGGCGCGCCCAGCTTGAGCAGGGTGCGCGCAATGGGGGCCTCAAGCAGCAGGCGGGTTCTGGGGTCCACGGTCAAGCTTGGAGAAGGTGAACAGTCATGCGGTCTTGGCAGGCGGCCACACTACGGGTGCTTCGCGGATGGGCAAGTGAATCAGCGCCGCGCCAATCGCCAGCACGATGTCGATGTACCAGACCCAGTCAAAGCTGCCGGTTGCCTCAAACACCTTGCCTCCCACATAGGCGCCCAAAAACCCGCCCGCCTGGTGCGTCAGCATGACGATGCCAAACAGCGTGGCCATGTTGGCGGTGCCAAAAAATTTGTTGACCAGGCCGGCTGTGGGTGGCACGGTGCTCAAAAAGGTCAGGCCCATCACCGCCGCAAACAGCAGCAGCACCGGCCCGGTTTTAGGCGCGAACAAAAACACAATGACCGCGACGGCGCGTGCCGCATACACCAGCGACAGCAGCGACTTCATGCGCCAGCGCCCCACCGCCCAGCCCATGCCCACGCTGCCCACAATGTTGAACAGGCCCAGCATGGCCAGCGCCCACCCGCCCCACTGGGTCGGCAACCCGCACGAGGCGACCACGCCCGGAAGGTGCGTCGCCAGAAACGCCACGTGAAAGCCACACACGAAAAAGCCTCCACCCAGCATCAAGTAGCTTGGGTTGCGCAGCGCCTGGCCAATGGCCTCGCCCGCGCTCAACTGTTTTTGCGTTGACGCCGATGGCGCTGACGCGGCGTGCGGCTGGCCGCGCAGCAGATAGGCCGCAGGCAAGGCCAGCAGCACAAACATCGCCAGAACCTGCATGGCATTGCCCCAGCCCACGCTGATGATCAGCGCAGCCGCAATGGGTGCCATGATGAACTGGCCAAACGAAGCGCCCGCGTTGACGATGCCCACAGCCAGCCCCAGCTTTTCGGGTGGAATCATGCGGGCTGCGGCAGAGATCAACACCGCTGGCCCGGCCACCCCGGCGCCGCCGGCCGCCAGCACCGCAATGGAGAAAATCAGGCCGGCCGTGGTGGTCATGTACGGCGTAATGAACATGCCCAGCGCCACCAGCAGCATGCCCACCAGGAGCACCTTGCCGGGGCCACCCTTGTCAGCAACAGCGCCCGCAAACGGCTGCGCCAGCCCCCAGAAAATCTGGCCAAAAGCGAAAGCGAGGCTGAGTTGTGCCAATCCCAACCCCGTGGCGGTGTTGAGGGGGCTCAAAAACAGCCCCATGGTCTGGCGTGTGCCCATGGTCAGCGCGTAGGTGCCGGCGGCAGCCAGCAACACCAGCCACCAGGTGAGCTGCCTGCGCGGGACAGGGCCAGCGACAGCGGGCGCTGCGATGGAAGTTGGGGCGGGGGAGGCATCAGACATCATCGGCTCCTGCTTCAATGGGTTTCAGCATTTCAAGCGATTCGTTGATCAGCGCATGCAACGCCATGACGCGTTGCGCACCCAATAGTTGGTTAAGACCCGCCTGAGCCACTTTCCAGTGGCGCTGCGCGTCAACGCGCTTCGCACGCCCCAAAGCCGTGATGGTAACGGAGCGGCTGCGCCCATCTGGCCCGGCCGCCAACGCTACCCAGCCTGCGGCAAGCAGCGGCTTGAGATTGCGCGTCAGCGTGGACGGTTCCATCGTCATGGCGAGTGCCAAATCGCCGGGACGCACCGGCCCGAGCTTCAGGACGTGCGAGAGCAGCGAGTACTGGGTTGTCTTCAGGCCAATCCTGGCCATCTCTGCATCGTAATGCTGCGACACCCGGCGTGTGAGCTGGCGCAACTGGAAGTTGGTGCAGCCCTGGGGTTTGGCGGCAGGCGTTGATGGTGAAGCAGCAGTGCGCATATTTTTAATTGTAGCTGCAATATTTGCACATACAATCTTTAGTAATGATGTTTTATGGCAATATTTTCCAATCACCCCAACACAATGACCAACCCACTGGACACCTGGATCGCAGAAGAAGCCCACATCCGCCAGCGCCTGGCAGCAGGCTGCGGCCCTGGTGTTGCCCGCCCGGAACAGATTGCCGGCAAAACAGGCCTGGAAATGATGCAGGCCATGCTGCGCGGCGACATGCCCTCCCCCACCATCGCCGCGACGCTGGATTTTGTGATGGTTGAAGTGCAGCGGGGGCGCGCTGTTTTCCAGGGCACGCCGGGTGAGGCGCACCTGAACCCCATGGGCGCCGTGCACGGCGGCTGGTTTGCAACGCTGCTGGACTCGGCGCTGGGCTGCGCCGTGCATTCCATGATGCCTGCGGGGCGTGGCTACACCACGGCAGAGCGGGGCGTGAACCTCGTCAAGGCCATCACACCCAAAGTGCAGCGGGTGCGCGCCATCGGCACCGTCATCCACTGCGGTCGGCAGCTGGCTACGGCAGAGGCGCGTCTGGTCGGGCCAGACGGCACCCTGTACGCGCATGCCACAACGACCTGCCTGGTGTTTGAGATGAGGGGGGTTTGAGATTCAGGGAATTGAGACTCCCCATCACCGCTTCGGCTTGAGCAGCGCCAGCGACAGCGACGCCACGCAGCACACCATGGCCGCAAGCTGCAACGGCCCCAGCGGTTCGCCATGCATCAACGCGCCCGAAACCATGGCCACCACGGGCACCATGATGGATGACAGCCCTGCCACGTTGACCGGCAGCATGCCCACAATCATGAACCAGCACACATTGCCCACGCACATGGGCACCAGGCTGATGTAGGCAATGACGGCGATGGTCTGCCAGGTTGGCATGAACCAGTGGCCATCGCCAAAAATCAAGGCTCCAATGACGGTCGGCACGGCGGTGATCAACAGTTGCCAGCCGGTCAGCACAATGACCGGCACATCGACCTTGCTGCGTTTGAGGATCAGCGTGCCAATAGCCCAACCCAGCCCGGCCACCAGGCCATACACCATGCCCAGCGGCGCGCTGGCATAGGCGGCGAAGCTTGGCACCATCAGCAGCGTGACGGACACGCCGCCCAAGCCCACGGCCAAGATCAGCCGCAGGCTCATGCGCTCACCCAATACGGCCCAGCTGATCAGCGCCGTCCACAGCGGCATGGTGAAGCCCAGCACCGCCGCCTGGCCCGACGGCAACATCAGGGCTGCGTAGGCGGTGGCAATGTTCCAGACCACGAGGTAGAAAAAGGTGGCAGTGCAAATCACCCGCCAGTGCCTGCGCTCAATCACCAGCGACTGGCCGCGCGCCCTGGCCACCAGCAACAGGGAGCAGCCGGCAATCACCACCGCAAACGCGCGGAATGTCCACACCGACAGCTCGCGCATGGCAATCGGAAACAGCGGCCAGTTGGTGCCCCAGACCAGGGTAAGGATCACCAGCAGGATGAGGGCGCGGCGCGGGAGGGTGGCAGATGGCAACGGGACGGGCACTCTTAATTTGCAATTGCAGGATTTGAGATTGGCATCGCGCAAACTTCGCCGACCCACCGCATAATTAGACCATGCGATTACTCCACACCATGCTTCGCGTTGGCAACCTTCAACGCTCGATTGATTTTTACACCCACGTCCTCGGCATGAAACTGCTGCGCACATCAGAGAACACCGCCTACAAATACTCGCTGGCGTTTGTGGGCTACGGCAACAACCCGGACCACGCCGAGCTGGAACTCACCTACAACCATGGCGTTGACAGCTACGACATGGGCACCGCCTACGGCCACATCGCGCTGGGCGTGCCCGACGCTTACGCCGCCTGCGAAAAAATCAAGGCCAGCGGCGGCAACGTCACCCGCGAAGCCGGTGCGGTGAAGGGCGGCACCACCGTGATTGCATTTGTGACCGACCCGGACGGCTACAAGATTGAGCTGATCCAGCGGGCGTGAAGCGCTGCGGGGACGGGGTTGCGTTGATCGCCTGCAGCCATATACTACTATATTAGTAGCTACCTATGCACAGTGGACGAGGGCTATAGCCCTATTTTATGCTGTGAAAGCGGCAATTTTGACGCTAATGCATCGCTTGGGCCCGGCTCGCCACTGTTCTGCCACCAGACCGGCAGCAGCGCCTGCACCTCGGCCCGCGCAAACCGGTCATCCATCAAAAACACCACGCCCGTGTCTTGCGGCGTGCGGATGACCCGGCCTGCGGCTTGCACCACTTTTTGAATGCCCGGAAACAGGTAGGTGTAGTCGTACCCGCGCCCCAGGCAAGCCTGCATGCGCTGGCGGATTTGCTGGTTGACCGGGTTGACCTGCGGCATGCCCAGCGTGGCGATGAACGCGCCGATCAGCCTGGTGCCAGGCAGATCGATCCCCTCGCCAAAAGCGCCACCCAGCACGGCGAAGCCAATGCCCTGGCTGTGCGGCGTGAACCGGGCCAGAAAGGCATCGCGCGCCGCCTCGTCCATGCGACGGCCCTGCAGCCACACGGGAATGCCGGCGTGCATTGCCGCCAATGCGTCGGCCACCTGCGCCAGATAGTCAAAGCTGCTGAAAAACGCCAGATAGTTGCCGGGCGCCTGTGCGTACTGCCCTGCCATGACGGCCACCACACTGGCCAATGACTGCGCGCGGTCGCGGTAGCGCGTGGAGATGTGGCGCGACACATGCACCTGCAACTGCCGGGCGTCAAAGGCTGAGGGCACATCGATCCAGGCTGTGCTGTCCGGCAGGCCCAGCATGTCACGCAGGTACTGCGCAGGGCTGAGCGTGGCAGAAAACAGCGTGGCCGAATGGCAAGCCAGCCAGCGGTCTTTCAGCAGCGGCGCTGGGACGACGTTGCGCAGGCACAGCACCGAGTTTTTGCTGTCGGGCATCGACACGTCAAACAGCGAGTGCGTGCCATGCAGATCAGCCAGCCGCAGAAAAAACAGCGCGTCGAAATAGAAGGCCTGCAACAGCACGTCTGCCTTGGCCCCATTGCTTGGACTGGCTTGACTGGCCGGACTGGCGGGATTGGCTGGACTCTCGGCAAAAAAATCAGCCATGCCAGACGTCATTTTTTTCAAGGCCTGCAGCAACTTGTCGGGCAGTTTTTCGTGCATGGTGTAGCTGTCAGAGTTGCTGATTGCGGCATCGACCGTGAAGCCGGCTTTCTGGGCTGCGGTTGGGGCTACGGTTGGGGCTGCGGCCTGGTCCCGCGCGGGCGCGGGTTTGTGGCTCTTGCCTTGCTCTTTCAGCAGCGTATTCCAGGCGCGGTGCACGGCGTCCAGCGCGTTTTTGAGCTGCGGCGGCGCAGCACTGCGAACGCGTTTTAGGTGGCTGTGGTCCAGCTCGCCCGTGTACATCTGGCGTCCCCGCGCGACCAGGTTGTGCGCCTCGTCCACCAGCAAGCTCACGCGCCAGTTGTCGCCCACCGTCAGGCCGTAGAGGATGGCGTTCAGGTCAAAAAAATGGTTGTAATCCCCCACCGCTACATCGCTCCAGCGCAGCATCTCCTGGCCGAGGTAGTAGGGGCACACGGCGTGCTGCAACGCCAGCATTCGCACGGTTTGCCGGTTGAGTGGCACCAACGGGCTAGCCTGAACGGCAGCCTGCCGCGCCAGCGGTAAACGGTCATAAAACCCCTTGGCCAGCGGGCAGGAATCGCCATGGCAGGCTTTGTCGGGGTGTTCGCAGGCTTTCTCCTTGGCCACCATTTCCAGCACCCGCAGCGGCAGATGCGACTCGGGCGATGCTTGCTGCGCGCTGTCATTGAGCCGCTGCAGCGCGTCCAGGGCAAGCTGCCGGCCCGGCGTTTTAGCGGTCAGAAAAAACACCTTGTCCAACCGCTGGCCGGGCACGGCCTTGAGCGCGGGGAACAACACACCCATCGTCTTGCCGATGCCAGTGGGGGCTTGGGCCAGCAGGCAGCGCGCTGACGCATTGGCCTTGTAAACCGCCTCGGCCAGCAACCGTTGCCCCACGCGGAATTCGGGGTGCGGAAATTGCAGGGCTTCCAGCGCGGCGTTGCGGGCAACGCGGTGCGCGGCTTCTGACTCGGCCCAGTGCAAGTAGCGCTCACACAAGCCTTCAAAAAACTGTTGCAGGGACGCGGCGTCGTGCTGCTGCGTGAGCACGGTTTCCTGCTGGCTGGCGATGTCGAAATACACCAGCGCGACTTCCATTCCGGGCAGGCCCAGTTGCTGGCACATCAGCCAGGCGTACACCTTGGCTTGCGCCCAGTGGAGCTGACGGTGGTTGGCAGGCAGTTTGTCAAGGCTGCCCCGGTAGGTTTTGATTTCTTCCAGCCGTTTGAGTTTTGGGTCGTAGCCGTCGGCCCGGCCCCGCACCTGCAGATGCCGGTAAGTGCCACTCACCGGCACTTCTTTCTGGTAGCGCTCATCGCGGCGCGACGTGACCTCGGCGTGGCCCGCCATGCCCTGCTGTGCGGTAGGCGACGGCGTGAAGCGCAGGTCAAGGTCACCCTCTTTGGCCGTGAACTCACACAGCACGCGAACCGCCACGGTGGTTGACTCTGACATGGCGCAAACTATACTGTACAAATACGCAGGAACACAGACTGCCTGTGCCTGAAACGCCCGCCAGATTCGCCCGCTAGATTCTCCCGCTTGATTCGCCCGCTTGATTTGCCCTGCTTGATTCCCCTGTTTGATTCGCCCTGCACCATGTCCGTCTTGTCACGTCGCCACGACCAGCGCCTGCGCGAGGTCTACCGCTCCAGCGGCTGGCCCTGCCAGGACCTGCTGGAGGTTGAGCTGCTGGCCAGCGGCCTGTTGGAGCGGCGCATCGACACCCAAGGCCGTGAAACCCTGCGCGTGACCGATGCCGGCCTGCTGCAACTGGCGCAGGCGCATGCGGGCAACAAGGCCGCGCGCTCGGCGCATGAAGCGCTGGTGGAGCGCGTGTGCATTGAGATGGGCCGCGCGGGCCGCCTGGTGTGGCGGGGATTGAGCCTGCGGGCCCCGGTGCCCTTATCTGCGGCTTTGTCTGCGGCTTTGTCCGGCGCTGTACCGGACTCTTTATCCGACGCTCCATCCGACTTTTCATCCGACGCGCTGACTGACGCTGCGACCGATGGCTCAGCGGCGCGTGACTCAACGGCGCTTCAAGTCGCTGGCGGCATGCCGCGTCCCGCAGAGCCAAGGCTCGTGCACGAGCCAGCGCAGAGTGCCGCGGTGCAGCGGATGTGGGCCATCGCCTGCCCGGATGTCTTCTCCATCCGCCACACGTCCGTCGAAGCCTACCTTGAGCCCATCGTGCACGAGATCAAGGTCAGCCGCGCCGACCTGCTGGGCGACCTCAAAAAACCAAACAAGCGCGCGGCCTACCTGGGATTGGGCGGCGAATGCTGGTACGTGCTGGGGCAGACGGCCAGGGGAAAACCAATTGCGCAACCCGATGAAATTCCGCCCGAGTGCGGCGTGATGCTGTGTGAAGGCGATCAAGGCGAACGCCTGGTGGTGGCCCGCCCCGCGCCGCGCAAGCCGATGGCGCACATGCCGTTTCACATATGGATGGCACTGGCCAAGGCAACGCCGGTGGCGCGTGGGGAAGACGCGGGGCAGGCGTTTTTGTAGGCGGACTTGCAGGAACTCTGGCGGAAGGGCTTCCGCGAGTCTGGCATGCGTTTGATGCAAATTACGATTTGCTATAGTAAAAGCAGCTAACTATGCATGCTATACAAGGGCTACAGCCCTATTCTTCACCATAATACGGAAAATCACAGCTTTTTGAGCTGCAACGTGTCCTGGGCCAGCCGTGTGATGCGCGCCCAGTCGCCTTGCGCAAGGGCATCCCCCGGCACCAGCCACGAGCTGCCCACGCACAGCACATTGGGCAGGGCCAGTAGCTCGGGCGCGTTGTGCAGCGTGACGCCCCCGGTGGGGCAAAACGACACATCGCCAAACGGGCCGCTCCAGGCTTTCAGCATGGCCACGCCACCGGCTTGCATGGCGGGGAAAAACTTCAGTTCGGTGAGGCCGGCTTCCTGCGCCATCATGATCTCGCTGCCCGTCGCTACGCCGGGCAGCAGCGGCAGGCCCAGGTCACGGCAGGCGCGGCCCACGGCGTGGGTGTAGCCGGGGCTTACGGCAAAGCGGGCACCGGCCATGGCAGCCGCCTGCGCGTCTGCAGCGCTGCGCACGGTGCCTGCGCCCACAATGGCCTCGGGAACGTCGCGCGCAATGGCTTCCATGCAGGCCAGCGCCTGCGGCGTGCGCAGCGTAACCTCCAGTATTCGGATTCCACCGGCAAGCAATGCTCGGGCCATTGGCACGGCGTGGGCCACCTCATGCAGCACGATGACCGGGATCACCGGTGCGTCCAGCATGACCTGGCGGGCGGTCAGTGCGTTAGTGCTGTTGATTTTGTCCATGGTCTGGGCTGGGCTCGGTTGGATTTGACTTGAATTTACGCGTGCAGCGGATTTTCAGCGGGTCTTCAGCCTGTTTTCGGCAGTGCGGCATGATTGATCACAACCAAGTGCAGGCACCTTGTTCTGCAGTGGTGGCGTGGCGGCGCATGCTGGCAAACAGCTCGCGGCCCATGCCCAGGCCGTTGGCTTCAAGCAGCGATTCAGGCATCACCGCCACGGGCCGTGCCGCCCACACATCTGCGCTCACAAGCACGTCCAGCGTGCCCGCCACGGCGTCCAGGCGGATGACATCGCCATCACATACCTTGGCCAGCGGGCCACCGTCCTTGGCCTCGGGCGTCACGTGGATGGCGGCGGGCACCTTGCCGCTGGCCCCGCTCATGCGGCCATCGGTTACCAGCGCCACCCTGAAGCCTTTGCCCTGCAACACCGCCAGCGGCGGCGTGAGCTTGTGCAGCTCGGGCATGCCATTGGCCTGCGGGCCTTGCCAGCGCACCACGCAAATTACGTCACGGTTGAGTTGATCCGCCTTGAAGGCCAGATGCAGCGCCTCTTGCGAATCGAATACGCGGGCCGGTGCCTCAATGATGTGACGGTCATCGGGCACGGCCGAGACTTTGATCACGCTGCGGCCCAGATTGCCTTGCAGCAGCATCAGGCCGCCGTGGAGACTGAATGGGCTGCCGGCCGGCCGCACGATGGACAGGTCTTTGGAAGGCCCGGCATCAACCCAGATGATTTCTGACCCACACTGCGCAGGGGCTGAACTCCCTGCGGCCCCGACAGTCTCTGCGACAGTCTGCATTTCAGCGGAAGATTGCGGCACTTGCGTGTATTCCCGCAACCCGCCCGCGCGCACCGTTAGCACGTCCTCATGCATGAAGCCCGCATCCAGCAGCTCGCGGATCACAAAGCCCGGCCCGCCCGCCGCCTGGAACTGGTTCACGTCGGCACTGCCGTTGGGGTACACGTGGGTGAGCGTGGGAACTACTTTAGAGAGCGCGCAGAAGTCGTCCCAGTCAATTGCAATGCCTGCCGCGCGGGCTACCGCGACCCAGTGGATCAGATGGTTGGTAGAGCCGCCCGTGGCCAGCAAGGCCGCCATCGCGTTGACGATGCAGCGTTCATCAACCACTCTTCCCAGACAGGCGGATCTTGTCGCCCCCACGCTTGCCACTTCGTGTGCTGCGCTGCCCCCCGAGGGGGCTAATTTTCCTTGGGGCGGCCCTGCGAAAAATTGCGGGGCCCCCACGCTTGCCATTGCGTGTGCTGCGCTGCCCCCCCAGGGGGCGCTGCCCTCGGACAGACCCGGCAGGGGCTGGGCGACAAGCTTGGGGCGGCCCGGCGCGGCGGCGGAGGTCATATCGATCACGCCCAGCACCGTGCGCACAGCCTCCCGCGTCAGCGCTTCCCGCAGCGCCTGCCCCGGATTCACAAACGCGGTGCCGGGCACATGCAGGCCCATGGCTTCCAGCAGCATCTGGTTGCTGTTGGCCGTGCCGTAAAAGGTGCAGGTGCCCATGCCGTGGTACGCGTCAGACTCGGCCTGCTGCAGCTCGGCGCGGCCCACCAGCCCTTGCGCCGCCAGTTCGCGCACTTTGCTTTTTTCGCTGTTGGACAGGCCCGACGTCATCGGCCCTGCGGGCACAAACACGGTAGGCAGGTGGCCAAAATGCAGCGCGCCAATCAAGAGTCCGGGTACGATCTTGTCGCACACACCCAGCATCAGCGCGCCGTCGTACATGTCGTGGCTCAGCGACACCGCCGTCGCCATGGCGATCAGGTCTCGGCTGAAAAGGCTCAGTTCCATGCCGGGCGTGCCCTGGGTGACGCCATCGCACATGGCCGGCACGCCGCCTGCCACCTGCGCGGTGGCCCCGTGTTTGCGGGCCTCGCGCTTGATGAGGTCCGGGTAATGCTGCAACGGCGCGTGGGCCGACAGCATATCGTTGTAGGCCGTGACGATGCCAATGTTGGGCGCGCGCTGCGCAACGATTTTGAGTTTGTCATGGGTCGGCATCGCCGCTACGGCATGCGCCACGTTGGCGCAGCCCATGCGCTCGGCGCCGGGCTTGCGGCTGCTTGCGGCGTCCAGGCGCGCCAGGTACGCGCCCCGCGTGGACTGGCTGCGGCTTCTGATCCGGTCTGTAACGGCTTCAACCGTGGTGTGGAGTTTCATAAGTTTCAGCGATTTTGGTAACTTAATTACAAGTCCAATGGTACGCCTGAATGCACAGAAAAGAGAGGCCGGGAGGTACGACCCGGTTACCAAATGGCCGCGCACCTTCACCAAAACCTTGCCACCAACCTGCCGCGCCGTTAGTCAAACCCGACAGCACACGCCACCAAACCCGGCTACCACCCGCAAAATAAAAAAAGCCCGATGAAAAAAGCCCGATCAAATCGGGCTTTTTTTCAGCGGTTTTTTCGCAAAATCAACGCAGCTGCAGAGGCATTGATCCTTATATCCGTTTACGCCAGACAGTCCAGTTGCTTCAGCTACTGAACCGCCACTTCCACCCGGCGGGCTTCGCTGTCAGAGCCAGACGCCAGCATCTGCTCGGGCTTTTTGAGATCAATTTTGTCAGCCGCCACGCCCAGCGCGGTCAGCGCATCGCGCACCTTGAAGGCGCGCTGCTTGGCCAGTTCGGCGTTTTTTGCCGGGTCGCCGGTGGCGTCATGAAAACCGCTGATCACGGCCCGCTTGCCAGCGGCAACCCCACTCACGACGGTGGCCAGGGCCTCATTGCCGCCCGCTGCAACATCGGACTTGCCGGAGGCGAAGTAGAACTTAACCACGCCATCGACCACCTTGACGCTGGCTGCCTCTGCCAGCCCCTGCGCCACCGCCGCTGCAGCCGACGGCGCGCCAGCGGCAGGCGCGGCCAGGGCCGAAGCCGGAGGCGCCACCTTGGCCGGCTTCATCTTGTAGATGCCCACAAACGCCACGACAGCTACAACAACCGCGATCACCGCCAAAAGCGCTCCCAAAACAACACCCACGTTGTCATCATCTTCAGCCGACATCTGATTTACTCCAAAAAAAATTGACTTGATTGTAAAGTGTGCGGATGACAGCCCTTCCTGCACTGTTGCACGCACCTTTGCCCCCACCCGTCCGCGACCCCGCCCCGATGCTGGAGGCCACCCGCGAGGCCTGGGGCGGCAAGGCTGACCTGTGGGTGTTTGGCTACGCCTCGCTGATCTGGCGGCCCGATTTTGACGTGGCCGAGCACCGCATTGCCAAGGTGCACGGCTGGCACCGCGCGCTCAAGATGTGGAGCCGCGTCAACCGGGGCACGCCCGCCTGCCCGGGTCTGGTGTTTGCGCTGCTCTCAGGCGGCGCTTGCCAGGGCGTGGTGCTGCGCGTACCCAAGCTGGATGTGCATGACGTGCTACAAAAATTGTGGCACCGCGAAATGGTCACGGGCGTGTACGACCCCAAATGGCTGCATTGCGCCACCGGCGCTGGTCCGGTGCGGGCGCTGGCTTTCACACTGTCGCGCAAAAGCCCCAACTACACCGGTGAACTGCCAGAGGCCCAATACCGCCAGATTTTCTCAGACGCCTGCGGCCGCTACGGCACCACGCTGGACTATGCGCGCCAGACGTTTTTAGGGTTGAAAGAGCATGGCATCCACGACCACGCGCTGGAGCGCTTGCTGGCGAACGCGGCGCCGTGATCAAGGCCCGGCATCGATAAGCGCCTGCGCGCGCTGCAGGTCCTGCACAGTGTCAACGTCAGTCACGCATCCCACGTCATTTACTTCAATTTCAATAGCAGAATATGCACTAATGACGAGGGCTGCACCCTGATTTCCCTTCAAATTGAGCAGGGAATCCCGGCATGCGGCTGAAAAACCGACAGGATGCCCGCGTTGGCCGTTGCACACGGGAACCACCACGTCATAGGACTGTGCTTCACCCGCCAAACCACCCGCTCGTGCGCCCGCCAACTTGTCAGCCAGCATGCCAAGCGTCGCGGACTGGATCAGCGGCAAATCCCCCGGCAATATAAGCCAGCCATTCGCACCGAGAGTAGCCCGCACCGCTGCCGCAATCGAATCCCCCATGCCGGGATGGCCGGCGTCTTCAACATGCCAGGGCAGGCCACTAGCGCGCACGGCGTCCAGCACATGCGCCAGCACAGGCTTGCCCGCCAGCAAGGCGCGCAGCTTGTGCGTGCTGCCCCCAGAAGCTAAAAAGCGCTCGCCCCGCCCGGAGGCGAGAACGAGCACTGTGGGCAGTGCGGTGATGGCAGCCGTCAAGGACGCACCAGCGTCACGCCAT
>JANYJD010000219.1 GCA_025358555.1 Rhodoferax sp. | reverse complement strand
TAAGCCCTTCGGCCTTCACGGCCGGCTTTGTGGCCGTGCTGGTGGGCTTTACCAGCTCGGTGGCGATTGTGTTTCAGGCGGCGCTGGCGTTCAAGGCCACGCCTGAGCTCATCGCATCGTGGATGTGGGCGCTGGGCTTCGGCATGGGCTTGTGCTCCTTGGTGCCGTCGCTGTGGCTGAAGAAGCCGGTGATGGTGGCCTGGAGCACACCTGGCGCGGCGGTGCTGGCCACGGCGGGTGCAGCAGGTGCTGCGGGCGCGGGGGGCGGCTTCTCGATGAATGAGGCAGTCGGCGCCTTCATGGTGTGTGCGGTGCTGATCACCCTGTGCGGCGTGACCGGCTGGTTTGAGCGCGTGATGAACCGCATCCCCATGGCGATTGCGTCGGCGCTGCTGGCGGGCGTGCTGGCACGCTTTGGCCTGCAGGCGTTTGCCGCCGCGCAGACGGCGCTGCCGCTGGTGGTGGCGATGCTGCTGGCCTACCTGTGCGGCAGGCGGTGGGTGCCGCGTTATGCCGTGCCCATCACTTTGGCAATTGCTATTATTTTTGTATCTATAGCGCAAGGCATGACGTGGGCCAACGTCTCTTTTGACCCTGTCATTCCGGTTTTCACCGTGCCCCGCTTCACCTGGAGCGCCATCATCAGCCTGGCGCTGCCGCTGTTTGTGGTGACGATGGCGTCGCAAAACCTGCCTGGGGTAGCAGCCATGCAGGCTGCGGGGTACGCGGGAGCGGGGGGCATTCCCATTTCCAAAATCATCACCCTCACCGGCGTGGCCACTCTGCTGCTGGCGCCATTTGGCGCGTTTGCCCTGAACCTCAGCGCCATCACCGCCGCCATCTGCATGGGCAAAGAGGCGCATCCCGACCCGGCCAAACGCTATACGGCTGCCGTGACGTGCGGCGCCATTTACGTGCTGATCGGGATTTTTGGCGCAGCCATCACCGGCGTGCTAACCTCTTTCCCCAAAGAGCTGGTTGCCGCGATTGCCGGGCTGGCCCTGCTGGGCACAATCGGCGCCGCGCTGGCCACGGCCGTGAGGGACGATTCACACCGGGAAGCCGCACTCATCACTTTTCTTGTCACGCTCAGCGGCGTGTCAATAGCCGGAGTGGGCTCGGCCTTTTGGGCAGTGGTGGCGGGCGCTCTGGCGCTATTTGTGCAACAGTTCGGCAAGGCGCGGTCCTAAGCGGTCTTGATCCTGCATTGATCGCGCCAGAAACCGTCAACAACACACAGCCCCACGGGCACACAGCCATGCACATTCTCATCATTGCCGATCCGCTAGAGTCTTTCAAAATCTACAAAGACACCACCTTCGCCATGATGCGCGAGGCGCAAAAACGCGGGCACACCTTCTCGGTTTGCGAGCCCAAAGACATTCGCTGGCAGCAGGGTGAAAAAGTCACCGCCTTTGTGCGGGACATCACCCTGACTGGACATGCGACAAACTGGTTTACCGCCCAGCAGTCGCACCCGCACGAGCGGCCCCAGGCGCTGGCTGAATTTGACTGCGTCGTGATGCGCAAAGACCCGCCGTTTGATTCCGAGTATTTTTACAGCACTCACTTGCTGCAGCAAGCCGAGCGCGAAGGCGCCAAAGTCTTCAACAAGCCGCAGGCCGTGCGCGACCATCCGGAAAAACTGGCGATTCTGGAGTTCCCCCAGTTCATCGGCCCCACCTTGGTCACGCGCGACGCCAGCGACATCAAACGTTTCCACGCCCTGCACAAGGACATCATCCTCAAGCCGTTGGACGGCATGGGCGGCATGGGCATATTCCGCGTTAAAGAAGACGGCCTGAATTTGGGATCCATCACCGAGACGCTGAACAAAGACGGTGCGCAAACCGTGATGGTGCAAAAATTCCTGCCTGCCATTGTGGACGGCGACAAGCGCGTGTTGGTGATTGCCGGCAAGCCGGTGCCGTATAGCCTGGCGCGCATTCCCCAGGGCGGCGAAGTGCGCGGCAACCTGGCGGTGGGCGGCAAAGGCGTTGCCCAGCCCTTGAGCGCCCGTGACCGGGAAATCGCCGAAGCGCTGGGCCCGATTTTGAGCGCGCGCGGCCTGCTGTTGGTGGGCCTGGACATCATCGGCGATTCGTTGACGGAGATCAACGTCACCAGCCCCACCTGCTTTCAGGAAATATTCGACCAGACCGGATTTGATGTGGCGGCGATGTTCATTGATGCGCTGGAGCAGCTTGTCAAGATTTGACTGAATGCAAGGCGCTTGTGCGCATTGCTGGACTTTATGCTTCGATGCAATTTGCTTATCCTTACATTTCAGCAGGGGTTAAAAACTTGTCGGGCGTGCATGCCCGGCGGTCCTCTGGGTAAAATCGCCCAAGCTGTTCTTTGGGCGCGCTGTCACAGCCAGCCTGTGCCGTAGCCGGCTGAGAAACGGAGCATCTCCATCAATCCCAGTGACCAGGCAATGCATGGCTATTCTTGAGCACAACTCGCCAGATCCAGACGTAGCTGCGGGCAGTGCAGATGCCTTGCGGGTTTGTTCGGCCTGTGGT